>NZ_JBQAHZ010000003.1:0-353458 GCF_051917185.1 Bacillus cereus group sp. MYBK108-1 | reverse complement strand
AAGCTAGTAAGATCCCTGAAAGATGATCAGGTTGATAGGTTCGAGGTGGAAGCATGGTGACATGTGGAGCTGACGAATACTAATAGATCGAGGACTTAACCATATAATATGAAGCAATGTTATCTAGTTTTGAAAGAATATAAAAAACTTGTTGACTTTCGAAAGTAAATGAGTTACAATAATTCTTGTCTTAAATGAATACAGTCTGGTAATGATGGCAGAGAGGTCACACCCGTTCCCATACCGAACACGGAAGTTAAGCTCTCTAGCGCCGATGGTAGTTGGGACCTTGTCCCTGTGAGAGTAGGACGTTGCCAGGCAAATGGAGGATTAGCTCAGCTGGGAGAGCACCTGCCTTACAAGCAGGGGGTCGGCGGTTCGATCCCGTCATCCTCCACCATTTAGCCGACTTAGCTCAATTGGTAGAGCAACTGACTTGTAATCAGTAGGTTGGGGGTTCAAGTCCTCTAGTCGGCACCAGAAATCATGGCGGTTGTGGCGAAGTGGTTAACGCACCGGATTGTGGCTCCGGCATTCGTGGGTTCGATTCCCATCAGTCGCCCCATTTTTCTTAAATAAATTAATATGCGGGTGTGGCGGAATTGGCAGACGCACCAGACTTAGGATCTGGCGCCTTTGGCGTGGGGGTTCGACTCCCTTCACCCGCACTTTTAATTAAATAACTCATACATGTCTTGCGGAAGTAGTTCAGTGGTAGAATACAACCTTGCCAAGGTTGGGGTCGCGGGTTCGAATCCCGTCTTCCGCTCCAATTTTCAATATGACATGCCGGGGTGGCGGAACAGGCAGACGCACAGGACTTAAAATCCTGCGGTGGGTGACCACCGTGCGGGTTCGACCCCCGCCCTCGGCACCATATGCGCCCGTAGCTCAATTGGATAGAGCGTTTGACTACGGATCAAGAGGTTAGGGGTTCGACTCCTCTCGGGCGCGCTTTTATTAACGGGAAGTGGCTCAGCTTGGTAGAGCACCTGGTTTGGGACCAGGGGGTCGCAGGTTCAAATCCTGTCTTCCCGATATTCCTAAAAAACATGGGGCCTTAGCTCAGCTGGGAGAGCGCCTGCCTTGCACGCAGGAGGTCAGCGGTTCGATCCCGCTAGGCTCCACTTATATTAATATCATTTATGGCGGTGTAGCTCAGCTGGCTAGAGCGTACGGTTCATACCCGTGAGGTCGGGGGTTCGATCCCCTCCGCCGCTACCATAAAGGACCTTTAGCTCAGCTGGTTAGAGCAGACGGCTCATAACCGTCCGGTCGTAGGTTCGAGTCCTACAAGGTCCACCATTAGACGTATATATCTCGGAGGTATACCCAAGTTCGGCTGAAGGGATCGGTCTTGAAAACCGACAGGCGGCGAGAGTCGCGCGGGGGTTCGAATCCCTCTACCTCCTCCATTTTTTCTAAAGTAAATATTTTATCATCGCGGGGTGGAGCAGCACGGTAGCTCGTCGGGCTCATAACCCGAAGGTCGCAGGTTCAAATCCTGTCCCCGCAACCAAATGGTCCCGTGGTGTAGTGGTTAACATGCCTGCCTGTCACGCAGGAGATCGCCGGTTCGACCCCGGTCGGGACCGCCATTTTTACATAAAGGCTCGGTAGCTCAGTCGGTAGAGCAGAGGACTGAAAATCCTCGTGTCGGCGGTTCGATTCCGTCCCGAGCCACCATTTTGAAGTCGCAAGCCGACTTAGCTCAATTGGTAGAGCAACTGACTTGTAATCAGTAGGTTGGGGGTTCAAGTCCTCTAGTCGGCACCACTTTCAAAATGAGCCATTAGCTCAGTTGGTAGAGCATCTGACTTTTAATCAGAGGGTCGAAGGTTCGAGTCCTTCATGGCTCACCATTTACAATTTAATGCGGGTGTAGTTTAGTGGTAAAACAAGAGCCTTCCAAGCTCTGGTCGAGAGTTCGATTCTCTTCACCCGCTTTTCAATTATGGGCCTATAGCTCAGCTGGTTAGAGCGCACGCCTGATAAGCGTGAGGTCGATGGTTCGAGTCCATTTAGGCCCACCATAATTGTTCCGCAGTAGCTCAGTGGTAGAGCTATCGGCTGTTAACCGATCGGTCGTAGGTTCGAGTCCTACCTGCGGAGCCATATTTATAGAGAAGTACCCAAGTGGCTCAAGGGGCTCCCCTGCTAAGGGAGTAGATCGCGAACGCGGTGCGAGGGTTCGAATCCCTTCTTCTCTGCCAGAACTGGCCCGTTGGTCAAGTGGTTAAGACACCGCCCTTTCACGGCGGTAACACGGGTTCGAATCCCGTACGGGTCATACTAAAAGAGATAGCATAATCTGCTATCTCTTTTTTTTGTGTGTATTGAGTCCTGTTTTGGTGTAAAAGTTTGAATATTTTCTAGAAACTTCCTAAACACTTCCCTACTGATAGTCTGCTTTTAAATTCTAATTTGCTGAGATGCGTTGGGGGCATCAATATAGATTTCAATTAGAAGAGAGAGGCCGCATCATCTAAAATAAAAAACGACTCGTGGAGAGTCGTCGAGACCTATATTAAACTAAATGCAATTGATGTACTTATATAGTGCAGCTGACTCAGAGCATGATGTAAATGATTTGTATTGTAATAAATAAAAGAATAATGAGTAACTAAGCGCTTTTTCATATTATTTCTAAACTTTATACAATAATAGTTGATAAGAATTATACTTATCCTGTAGCGATTTAAGAGTTGAAAGAAAAGGAATATATTCCTGAAGGCATATAATTAAGGTGAGTTGAATATCTCAATAATATAGTGAAAAAGACAACTAGTTTATTAAAAAGATGAGGTACTTAAAATTGGTTAAAACAGTAGTCTGCATATTGAATGAGGCTGAAGTGATGTATATGACGAAAAAAGAGCAACTTATGTTACTGGATAACCCTGTTCAATACTTAGAAAGAATATATTCATAAATCGTTTGGTTTAGCCTCATAAAATAGAAATGAAGAGAAGATTTGTATTCTACAACCCTAACTACTAGTTTCCACTAGAACCTTTAATCTTAACTATCTAATGTTGCTATAAAGCTATTAATAGCTGCAGGAGGATGAATAGGATCAATCTGACGCGAATTATTAGGATGATTTGATTGGCTTAAATAGATAGTAGTAAGAGATAGATTAATTAAAACAGAAAAGAATTTATTCATAGTTTATGCTCCTTTTTTATTAAAAAGTATTTTTCGAAAAAAGCATTGGATTTTGCAATATCCGTTTTACAATGATGTTCAGCTAGCTCTAATATAACTTCAGCTGCAGTAAAATATTTATTATTACTTAGGAGATTAGGCAACAATTTGTCTTCTAAAAATTTATAATACCTTTTTTTAGGTCTTTGCAGTTTATATTCATATTTTTGAGCCACTAATCTATAAACTTTATATCTATTACTAGTGGTATAACTCTTAACTTTTTCAATTTCAGCTAAAATCATATTCACATCTTTTTTCAAGATAATCATAAGCTCAATTAAATTTAGCGAGCATATAATTGCATGTTCAGACCCTTCTGAAAAATTCCTCTTACAATATTCCAAGTTCTCTAATGCAAGCGTATATTCTTTTTTTTGTTTCAATAATAAAGAATAATTATAAAGATTCTGAAAATAAAGTTTATTATTGTTTAATATTTTGAAACCTCTTAGTATTTTCGTGTAAATTATCTTGGCTTCTTCAAACAGTTCAATTCGAGTATAATTAATCGCTAAATTCATTTGGGTATATAGGATTTTAATAAAGTTACATTCCTCTTGAAAGTAATAATTGGCTTTCTTAGAATATATAATGGCTTTCTCTGTGTTGTTAAGAATACTGTAACATAAAGCTAATTGATAATAATATTCTCCTTGGTTTAAATCTATATTATTTTTAAATGAATAATAGTTAAGTAAGTTTAATGCTTCTTTTGGTGAGTTTTGCTGTATCAATAAAGAACTGAGGGTGGTGATATAAATTAGTTTTTCATATCCACCAAAACTATCTCTTAACATTGTGACTGTTTTTTTGAATTCTTCAGATTTTTTTAAGTCTCCAGAATGTACATAAAACTTAAAAATTGCTAACTGAAAAATATTTATTAACTCAGTACCTAAACAGTATTCTTCTAGGGATTGAAGATTAGAAAATTTTTTTGAAATTTGATCTTCATCAATGTAATGTAGAGATTCAATAAATTCGTAAATACTATCCCTTATCTCTTGAATCTTTCTATTTTCAGTATTTAAGTCTATGTTTAATCTTTCTAGAAGTAAACTTAAAATTTCTTTATTAACTTTATAGGAATTGTTTTCAATTTTGCTTAGATGGGAGATTGAGCAAATGCCGCTTGCGAGAGCACTTTGGGTCATTCCTAACTTTAGTCGATAATGTCTTATTACTGAACCGTATTTCAATTTATTCACCTTTCTAATTTATCATCCAAATAGTATTTTTTTCCTGATGTTAAAATATTATATCACAATGTAATGTTAAGCAAGTGAATTTATGTAAAAAATGTTATAATTTATTTTATTTTGGTATTTTTTAGAATTTTATGTTATATTCTGTTAGTAGTGATTGTACTATATTCAAGGGAGGGATACAAAGGTGCTTTTTTATTAGGTAATTACTTTAAAAGTTTTTTAATTAAGAAGGGAGAAAGATTATGAAAAAAATTAAATTATTTCTGTTAAGTATTATTTCTGTTTTTATGCTCGCAATTTTCACAGGGTTCTCTACTGTTTTAGCAGAAGAAAAAGCTAATAAAGTTGAGATCAAGGTATTTGCTGCTGCAAGCTTAAAAGATGTTTTAGAGGAGGTTACGGCTAATTATGAAAAAATTCATGGGAATGTAAAGTTTACTTTTACTTATGGTGGTTCGGGTTCACTTCAACAAATGATTGAGCAAGGTAAATCAGCAGATCTATTTATATCTGCTGCAGAAAAAAATTTCACTCCTTTAGTTGAAAAAGGGTATATCAATCCGAATCAGGCTATTAATTTTTTAGGAAATGAATTAGTGTTGGCAGTACCAATTGAAAAAAACATTGTACATAGTTTTTCAGATTTGAACAGAAATAATGTAGAAAAGATAGCTATTGGTAATCCTGCAACAGTACCTGCTGGAATGTATGCAAAGCAAGTATTTGAAGGGTTAAACCTGTATGAAGTTTTAAAACCTAAATTTGTATTAGCAACAGATGTAAGACATGTATTATCGTTGATTGAAACGAAGCAAGTTGAGGCTGGACTTGTATATAAGACAGATGCACTCATTTCACCACAAGTAAAAATAGTAGATACAGCGGATCCTAGTTTACATACCCCTATTATTTATCCTATGGGTGTCCTTGAATCAGCGCAGTCGCCAACTGAAACTACAGAATACTATAATTACCTTCAAACAATTCAGGTAAAAGAAAAATTTGAAAAATACGGCTTTTCGGTATTGAATAAAAAACAGGAATTCAAAAAAGCGTCATAAAATGTGAATTCAAGACTAGTTTCAGAGGATTTACTATTAGATAAGAGATTCCGTTGCAAAATTTCTTAACAAATAAAAGAGTAAAATAAAGGGATACTGTAGGATTTCATAGAGTTGTTAATAATCCTTGGTAATTCGTTGTACGTCGAAAAGACGAAGTCTAATTGAAGACTTCGTCTTTTTTATGGGATAAGAGCTGCTTAGATTCCTTCTATTGTAAGTGAAACATGGTGAAGTTTTTGAACTCTTGAGTATTTAGCAAAACGGGGCTTTACATGTTAATGAGCTTATTTTATTCCGTTATTGAAATATTCAATTGTAGAATGAGTAGTATTTTCAAAAAAGTATATATAGCCTGTGTATCTCGTTTCTTGCAAAGTTGAGTATTTAGTATTTGTCGTTCTGTGGCAATTTCTCGATATAATTAACAATATTTCTTAAAATAATTTAGTTCTTTTATTTTTCTCTTTCTTAACTTAATAGATAATATTTCTATGTTTATGAACTCAGTGCGTAATGATTATTAGATGAACCAAGATATCATGTTTCTTTAGGATTTCAGATATATTAGATAACTTAAGGGAAGAAAAAATAGTGGACAACGACTATGGATATAATAGTTTCCTCAAATTGTGATCCTTTATAATATCTCATTTGTTAATTTTCTAGTTCAAGGGAATGTGTAATAAAGTTTTTTACTCTATGTTTGAAAGTGACAGTTGAAAAGTTTAATTGCTAGAAAATTCTGATCAGTTATATCTTATTCCCTATTAAAATGAATTTTTTCCCAAGTCATAAACGGAGGTTGAAAGTGATTTTATTAACTTTTTTATTTCAAATTGACGTCGAATTGGTTATAAAAATGAGCTAGTATTTTAAATTTTTCCCAATACAAATAATCTATTTCAAGTGATAAAATTTGATGGGTAACTGCAATACGATTTGAAGTTGTATTTAAGGTGGGATGAATCATAAAGATTTCTCTAGTTCGTATTCCTGATTTTATTGAAGAGCAATTATTTAGAGAATTATTATCACTGCTGTCAAATGATAAAAAACAAAAAATTCTAAAATATTCAGAGCGATTAGATCAATATAGAAGTCTCTTGGGAGAACTACTAATTAGATATCAGATAATGAAGGATTTGCAACTTAATAACAATCATATATTATTTGAATACAACAAATATGGAAAACCTGCTTTAAGTAAAAAAAATAATTATTTTTTCAATATATCTCATTCTACCGACATAGTTGTTTGCATTACAAATTACAAAGAAGTAGGTATAGATATCGAAGAGGTTAAGCCAATAGATATTAATAGCTTTAGGAGAATCTTCTCAACTGAAGAATTTGCTTACATATTGAAAAAGGAAACTAATATGCAAGGATTTTATGAAATTTGGACGGGAAAAGAAAGTTTTTTGAAAATGTTGGGGAAAGGTCTTACCGTTTCATTGCTTTCTTTTTCTATAAAACCTCAAGATTTCAATACATTTACAGTTAAACAACCGTATTTAGAAAATGATCCTTTTTTTAAAAACTACCAAATTGATGATAGGTATGTAATTTGTGCTTGTTCAGAAGACAATAATTTTCCTGAAGAATTAACTGAAATTAACTTCTCGAAATTAATAAATTGTTTCATTCATTAGTTACTTACTTAAAGATTTTTTGAGGGGGTGTGATACAGCAGAGATCTTGCGCAGTTATGTAAATGTAAAAAATAGAAAACATATGATTAGAAAGGGTTGAAATATTAATGACGATTGTAAATTCAAACATTAAAAGATTTCGAGAGTCTAGACTTCCAGAGGACAAATATAATCTATTGATGCAATATATTTGTCACGAAAGAAACTTCTTATATAGTTTTTTAGAATATAGCAATTTTACTCCGTTTCCGTTGTTTTACTTGGACCGTTATAAAGGTTGGAAATATTCGGAGAGCGGGGAGCCAATTTTACCTTCTACCGATGGATTTTCTGACTTTTTAGATGAACATGTGAGAGAATATAAGTTTTTAACTAAGGATAAGCTTTTAAACGAATTAAAAATCTTATTTTCAAAAGGCCATCGTGCAGCTGTTGATATTTGGCTAGAGCATACTGATGGAACACCTTATACAACTGCCATTCTTTTAGAGGGTATAGATGATGCTGATACAGTTTACTATACGAAGATTAATGTAACTATTAATAGAACATATGTAGAGATGGATTTTAATTATTTAAAAGACTGTCTTAGTTTAGATGTGAACGAAGAAGCACGATTAACAATTATTAAACACTCTGATAAATTAGATTTGCTAGAAGCGATGAATCCTTTAGAAGCTTTCCACTATATTTTCTCAAATTTATATGGTTATAAATTTGAGGGAGAAGATCTATATAGAAATGAAAAAAAAATCCAATATGATTTAAGTGGATTTGATAAGTTAATTGCTTATCTTGAATCTTCTATGGATGAAATAGTGACAGAATCAGGCATTCCTAAACATCATGAGATTCGCTTAAGTAGGCATATTGAAAATAAATTAACTCCTATTCAAAGTTGTCTCCACTATATTCTTAATACCGAGGAACTTAGAATTAAATTGTCCAAGGAATTAATCAAAGAAATAGAAAATAATATTGATCAATTAAATCAAAGATTAAAATCTGTATTGAAATTTGCTAGTTTACTTATTCAAAGACCACAAGCATCATTTTATCAAATGTATCTGAAATCCGTAAAAGATTTACGAGAATATCTCCCTATTTATCAACAAGCACACAATAATGTAATTTTTTCTTTAGCAAGTAATTAATGAGAGGAGAAGAGATAAGATGAATAAATGGGTGAATCAAATTTTTACAGGTCTTTTATCAGAAGAAAATATTAGGAAAATTAATAAGGATTTTGATTCTTACAAATCAATTCCCCTTAGCAAATTGGGATTAGATTCTCTAGCAACTATGAAAATTGTGTTAAACATAGAAACTCAATTCAATAAAACAATTAATTACGAAGAATTTAACATTGAAGATATAGAGACTTTAGAAAAAGTTGAAGCTTTTTTAAAATCATAATTTCTTAAAAGGAGACCAAATGTGATGGAGTTACTTATAGAAAAAACTGTTTCAAAAAAAAATGTTCAAGAGATTGTGGAGACGCAACTAAAATTCTACTTTCCTGAAATCACAGCTATTAACTTTGATAAAGAAAAAATTATAATTGAATATTCAGGTTCCGTAGATGAACAAGTTATCGGAAAACAAGTGGATATAATTATTGATAAATTTAAAACATTACCTAATATACCACAAAAAGTTTTCTACAGTTCGGAAAAAAACACCATAAAAGAATTAGATATTAGTTCGAATGATATTAAACATTTTAATCAAGCAGCCGAAAATTTTTTAGAAATTTTACTATCATTCTCCAACAATAACAAGGATTTAAATAAAACTTATTTGAAAGACCCAGTATTAAAGGTTAGAAAAGGGTTAAATATTTATCAAGCTGATACAGCACTTATTTTTCATGCACTAGATGTATTTTTTAGAGAATATTATAGCCTTAAATTTGGAGCAAATGAACTGAAAGTACCTTCTATGATTTCTTCGGAGGTTGTGGACCAAGCTGGTTATTTCGAAACAGGCTGTCAACATATAAGTTTTGTATCACCAATAAGTAATGAGCCTGACAAGTATGAGGAATTTTTGCCAGCATGGAAAAATCGGGATATTACAAGTAGCATTCATGAATATTTAAAGAAGCCTAAGGATGTATTAAATCCAGCACTATGTTTACATTGTTATCCCTTGTTAGAAAATCAAGTTGTACCACATGGTCAATTTGTAAGTTTTACGGTTTCAGGATCTTGCTTTAGGGATGAGTCGGGAAATCTAAATAATGACGAAAGACTGAATGAATTTACAATGAGAGAAGCTGTATTTGTAGGTGACCCGGAAATTTTAAAATCCATTCGAACAAAGCTTGAGGAGTTTACTATTTTATTAGGTGTCTGGCTTGGTTTTAAATTTCGTTTAGAGGCTGCAACAGATATATTTTTTGATGAAAATGCTCAGCTTCAATTATTTTCTCAATTGGCATCGAATAATAAGATTGAATTTTCGGTTTACAGTTCGAAGATTAATAAATATATGGCTAGTGGATCCATTAATAGTCATCAGAATCATTTTTCAAAAAGATTTGAAATTAAAGACCCAAAATTAAACTATACAAATTCCATGTGTATTGGGTTTGGATTCAATAGATTATTACTTGTTATTTCAGAAAAATTAGAAAAAGGATTACCGTTATTCATTGAGGATTTACAAGAAAATTTGATGACGATAAATAGCTTATTAGATGAGGAGCTTGTTAAATGAATCGATCAGTTGTAATTATTGAGTCACCAGATTCTACTATAGAATCTATAGAAAGTCTTGCTAATAAATATGGAGACAAGCTGTATATTGTTTCAGCTGATAAAAGACATGATTATCGAAGTAATGTAATAAAAGTAGATATTCGAAAAGAGTATGATCTAGCAAAGCAATTAATTGAGGAACGATTAGGAAAGCCAGATGCAATCTTTACTACTGGTGAGTCATTTATGCTTCATGCTGCAAATTTAGAATATGATTTTGGCCTTTTAAAGAACGATATTTTAGTTGTACAAAAAAATCGAGATAAAGAAAAGATGAAGGATACTTGGTTAAAAAAGGGCATTTCAACGCCAACGGGTCAATTTTTTAGGTTTTCTAAGGATATTATGAATGCAGAGAAGAATTTTAATTATCCAGTTATAGTAAAGCCCTCTCATGGTTATGCAAGTTGTGGGGTAAAGAAGGTTTATTCTACTGAAGAACTTCAAGCACAAATTAATAAGATTTTCCTTATTAATTCAACTGTAATCGCCAAGGAGAATCTTCAAAATGTTGGTTGCATTGTGGAAGAATGTATTGATGATGAAGAATATTCGGTTGACACAATTTGGTGCGATGGTAAGCCAATCTGCAGTGGAATCTTATCAAAAGGTATTGCTGAAGGACCTTACTATCCTGACCGTCTTTACTATACTGATCCATTTATGGATGATGAGCGTAAAAATAAAATTCTAGATTTATCCTATAAAGCAGTCAAAGCTACTGGACTTAAGCATGGTCCTACTCACACGGAAATTAGATTTAAAGGTTCGGTTCCATATGTACTAGAGACTACAAGCAGACCGGGTGCAGGTGGAATATTTTATGAGATTTTTGAAAAAGCTTATGGAGTAAACTTTTACGAAGTATTCTATCAAAGTTTATTTAATCATAACAATGACGGGATAAAACAAGCTGCGGAACAAGGAAGTGAGCAAGAAGTTGAAACATATTTCTATTGGTATAACTTCCCTATTAATGAACAAGGGACAATTAAGGAAATTACCGGCATCGATGAAATTGAAAGTGATTCAAATATCTTAAGATGTCTACCTTATCAAAAAGCTGGTAGCGTCCTTTATAAAGATGATTTAAATTCAGACTATTTTTTTGCTGTTGTTGGGAAATATAAAAGACGGTTGAATGATCTTAATATTATTCAATATACTAAGAAACTAGATAATAAGTTGAAGATAGAATTCTTGTGATTTAACTGAAAAATTTAAAGCGAAGCATTAATAAAATACACAGGAGCCTTAGCTAGATTTTAATTTGAAACTAGGTAAAGAATTGTGCATAACAAAGTACGGTGGCTATCTAAGCCACCGATTAAAAATTTTAATAGCTTCACACTTTTAACAGTGTACGTATATCGAATCTTATTTAATTTTAAGTACAAAAGTTGTGAAATTTTCTCCCTAGTGTGTATGGGATAGAAAGGATAAAGGTATGGAAGAGAAAATTAGAAAAGTATTAGAAACCTACGGCAATTTATCGATTGATGTAGCCACATTAGATGTAGATGCTAATTTATATGAGGCAGGTCTAACCTCACGTGCAAGTGTAGCAGTTATGTTGGGAATAGAAAATGAATTTGATTTTGAGTTTCCTGAAGATGTTCTTAGTAAACAGATGTTTTCAAGTATAAATAATCTTATTAAAACAATTAATTTAGGTATAACTGTTTAATTATTGGGGGGTATAGTCATGATAGAAATTCTCTCTAGAAAATTAAATATGAAAGAGCTAGAAGAGATAGGTTTAAAAGTTGCGCAATTTGCAGAAGTTGTTGATCAGAAAGCAAAATTTCCGGAAGAATCCATTCGACTTTTAAAAGAGCATAAATTGTTAAGTGCATACATTCCTACTTCTTTGGGTGGACAAGGAATGAATATTGTGGAATTAGTGGAGATAGGTAAGGTTCTAGGTAAAAGCTGCGCTTCTACTGGTATGATTTGGGCAATGCATCAAACACAAGTAGCTTGCCTTGTTCATCACAGCTTAGACTCAGAGGCTATTTGTAACTCTTTACGTAATATAGCAGAGAATGAATACTTAATCGCATCTATTACATCTGAAGTAGGAACGGGTGGTGATATTGGGCGAAGTATAGCAGGCTTGGATTTAGAAGGCAATTACGGTTTTCTAACGAAAAAAGGATCAGTTGTCTCCTATGGAAATTATGCTGAAGCTTTTCTAGCAACAGCAAAAAAGTCTAAGGATGCCAATGAAACTAATCAATCTTTAGTTCTATTAAATAGGGACGATATGGAAATAGAACAAACCTCTGAATGGGACACGCTAGGAATGAGAGGAACTTGTAGCCCAGGCTTTACTATTAAAGCAAAGTTTTCTTTAAACCATGTTCTTAACCTTCCTTATAGAGATATATCTACTCAAACTATGGTACCATTTTCTCATATTTTATGGTCTTCAGTTTGGTATGGAATCGCAAATGAAGCTTTTATGAAAGCTAGAAAATTATCAAAGATTCGAATGAAAAATTTACTAAGAAATGGCAATCAAAACTACGAAGATACGAAACTGGTAACCATCCACCATAAGCTTAATTTAATGCAAAATAATTTAGAGAAATATACTTTAGAATACGCTGATTTGACTGAAGATTTAAAACTCAATGTTGATATGTTAAATAGCTTAGATTTCTCTTTACAGATTAACAATTTAAAAGTTATTTCTTCTGAATTGGCAGTAGAAATTGTGCAGAATTCTCTATTTTTATGTGGTTTTTCAGGATTTCAAAATAATAATAAATTTAGTGTCGGAAGAAATCTAAGAGATATTCTTTCGTCCGTTGTCATGATCCATAATGATCGATTAAATAAAACAAGCTCTTCTTTATTATTGCTACAGAGATAATAAATACTTAAGAATGGTGGTTAATAAATGGAATCTACAATAGAAGTTAACTTACTTGATTCACTAATTAAAAATAGTCATTTAATTCCAACTGGTGTGAAAGGTGTATATGGAAAAGGAAAGTATATGCAACTTTTACTTACTAATTTGGAGAATTATCTATGTAATATAGGCCGAACAGAAAGTACTGAAATTATGACGTTCCCTCCAGTTATGAATAAAGAAAGTATTGAAGTAAAAGATTATGTAAAATCTTTTCCTCACTTATTAGGAACTGTAAATTCCTTTTTTGGGGGGAACTCTGAATATAAGGGATTGATGAAAAGTGTGGAAGAGGGAAAGGAGTGGACAGACCATTATTCAAAAACTGAAGTTGTAATGACTCCTGCTGCTTGTTATCCAGTTTATCCCAGTTTATCTGGAACTTTGAATGAAGGAGGAAGAGTTGTAGAAGTTTCCTCTTTTTGTTTTAGACATGAACCTTCAGATGAACCAACGAGAATGATATCTTTTAAAATGCTTGAATATGTATTCGCAGGTACTCCTGCTGAAGTAACAGTTTGGAGAGAAAAATGGATAGAAAAAGCAAAGGGTATTTTAAAAGAATTAAAGCTTGATTTCAATATGGTTGTGGCAGATGATCCTTTTTTCGGAAAAGGTGGAAAGTTACTGAAATTAAATCAAAAACAATTGGAGTTAAAGTATGAACTGGTTGTTCCGGTAAATAGCGTTGAAAAACCTACAGCTGTTATTTCATCAAATTATCATCAAGATCTGTTTTCTAAGAAACATCATATTCTGACTCATGGTAATGAACATGCACATACTTCTTGTTTGGCTTTTGGACTTGAAAGATTAGCTATCGCTCTAATGAAGAATCATGGTATGGCATTTTCTGAATGGCCTGAGAGTGTTGTTAAATTGTTAAATCTGGACCTTAAAAGTTAAAAGGAGTGAAGAAATGAGTGGTTCATTTGGTATTAAAGCGATAGGCTCCTCTCTTGGAGAACGTTTTGAATTGAAAAATGTTGTCTCAAATTATACCAGTAATCCGGAAAGAGTATACGCATGGGGGTATGAACATGTGCATATTGCAACAAAAAATAAAACTCAAACGGAGCTAGCATTCGAAGCAGCAAATGAGGCGATAAAAAAGGCTCAGATACAAGCTGAGGATTTAGATGTAATTATATTTTCCGTTAGTGACATATCTGAGTACCTATACTGGGATTCAGCAGCTGAATTACAACATCAGCTAGGAGCTAAAAATGCAGAAGTTATACTACTAACTCAGGCATGTACTAGTGGTTTAGCATCATTTGAGTTAATGGCAGGTAAATTTGCTATTAATTCAGACTATAAAAACGGATTGCTTGTAATGTCAAACAAATGTTGTGAAACATACCGTAATAGAGTTACATATAATGCTTCTTTTCGTTCTGATGGTGCAGTAGCTGCTGTAGTTCAGAGGAATTATCAGAACTCAAAGTGGCTAGCGTCTAAAAACTTTACAGATGGTACTTATAGTACATTATTTAAATTAGATGTAGGTGGCGAGGTAGAGCCTTTCTCAAGTGGAAATATTCATAAGCTATCTTCACATTCTACATTGGCACAGCTACGCTCATTTTTTGCAACGGATCCTTTAGGATTATTGGATTTTATTGAATTAATTCATAGGAGAAACAGAGAAATGACTGAAGAGGCCTGTAAAAAAGCCGGTATTAAATTATCAGATTTAAGTAAAATTATTTATCTTCATGATAATCAAGAATCATTAAAAACTTTAGCCAGACACTTTGAAGTACCGATAGAGCAAATAAATGCATCACTTTCAGCTCAATATGGTCACATGGGTGTAGCTGATCAACTATTTGATTACAATTTATATTTAGAAAACAATGAACTAAACAGTGGTGACTATGTTGCTCTTGTAGGCTTCGGTTCAGGTATGCACTGGATGGCAACAATTTTACAAGTTTGAGTTAGAAAATAATAAGTAACTATCTATTTAGGAAGGGTGTAAATTATGGAATTAGTAAAATCAGAGGTTCGTTTTTTTATTACAAAATTTTTTGGAAAAGAAAATTTTAATGATAGCGACAATTTATCAGAGTTAGGATTTGTGAATTCACTATTTGCAATGCAGTTAATTATGTTTGTTGAGAAAAAATTCGATATTCGTATTGAAAATGAAGAAATGGATTTTAAAAACTTTAACTCAGTAGAGGCAATTGCTAATTTAGTTAACAATAAAATTCAAAATTCTATTGTGAAATGAGGATTATAACATGCAGGTGCTAACAAAAAGAAGTTTAGAAGAAAACAAAAATTTATTTAGAGCATTTGTCGACAAGGAGGTTATTCCATATGCGAGTGACTACGATAAGAGAGAGTATTTGCCTCATTCCCTTTTAGAAAAAATGGCAGAGGAGGGTTATTTATGTTCGATGCTGCCTGAGAAGTATGGTGGTAAGAATCATAGTAACTTAGACGTGGGATTACTGAATGAAGAATTCGGCCGTGGTTGCGCAAGTTCAAGATCTTTACTAACAGTTCATGGAATGGTAGGTCTAGCTATCTATCGTTGGGGTACAAAAAGCCAACGTAATTATTGGTTACCTCAAATGACGAAGGGAACTATCGTGGGAGCATTTGCTCTTACTGAACCTAATGCTGGCAGTGATGCTAGAAACATTAGTACCGATGCTAAAGAGACTGGTAATTCATATTTAATAAATGGCGTGAAGAAATGGATTACAATGGGACAAATAGCTGATGTTTTTCTTGTTTTTGCTAATGTAGATGGGCAGCCCTCAGTATTTTTAGTTCCAAGTGACACAGATGGTATAACAATTACTCCTATAAATAATATGTTAGGAGCAAAAGCTTCAATGTTGGCTGAAATTCATTTTAAGAATTGTACTGTACCAAAAGAGAACCTTATAGGAAGAGTAGGCATTGGCCTTTCACATATAGCGCTGTCTTGTCTTGATTATGGTCGTTATACAATTGCTAGTGGATGTGTTGGGGCAGCACAAGCTTGTCTAGAATCTAGTGTGAAGTATGCCTCAAATAGAGGACAATATGGAGTTTTAATAAAAGACCATCAATTAATTCGTAAAATGATTACTGAAATGTCTGTAAATATCGAAGCGGCTCGTCAATTATGTCAAAGAGCTGGTCAACTTAGGGAAGAATTAGATCCACAATCAATTCTTGCCACATGGCAAGCAAAGTATTACTCATCTACTATGCTGCAAAAAATTGTGAGTGATGCGATTCAGGTTCATGGTGCTAATGGTTGCACACAAAACTATGTAGTTGAGAGACATTATAGGGATTCTAAGATAAATGAGATTATTGAAGGTTCTACTCAAATACATGAAATTATGATAGCCGAACAAGTTTGTAATCAATTTTCTTGATGAAAGGTGAATAGAGGATGCTGACAAAAGTTAAAACCAATCCAAAAGTAAAATGTGTTGTTTGGGATCTTGATAATACCATTTGGAAGGGGATTTTATTAGAAGATACAGAAGTAGTACTTAAAGATGGTGTATTAGATATTATTCAAGAACTAGATAATAGAGGAATTCTTCAATCTATCTCATCTCGGAATGAACATGATATTGCAATAGGTAAATTAAAGGAATTACATATAGATCACTACTTCCTGTATCCTCAAATTTCCTGGAATCCTAAGTCAGAAGGGATAGCAGAGATTGCAAAACAAATAAATATTAATGTTGATACATTAGCATTTATTGATGACCAACCTTTTGAATTAGAAGAAGTTAACTATGCCTTACCACAGGTTCTCACAATTAATGCAGAAGATATCTATAACATATTAGATTTTCCTGAACTTAAGCCTAAATTTATTACTGTTGATTCTAAAAATCGTAGAGAACTTTACATGAATGATATTAAAAGAAAAGAAGTTGAAAAAGAATTTAAAGGGACTCCAGAAAAGTTTTTAGAGACTTTAAATATGACATTTACTATCTCTAACGTAGGAGACGATGATTTGAAAAGGGCTGAAGAGTTAACCGTAAGAACTAATCAGCTAAACGCAACTGGTTATACGTATTCTTATGAAGAACTTAATCAATTACGTAAGGTTAACAAAATGTTTATCGCAGATTTGAATGATAAATATGGTTCCTATGGGAAAATTGGACTTACTATGATTGAAACAAATGAAACTACTTGGAATATTAAACTCTTACTAATGTCTTGCAGAGTGATGTCCAGAGGAGTCGGGACAGTATTACTCCATTATATTATGCAAAAAGCTAAAGAAGCAGGAGTAAAGCTAATCGCAGAGTTTGTTCCTACTGATAGAAATAGAATGATGTATGTAACATATAAGTTTGCTGGATTCAAGGAAATAGAAAAATGTGAAGATGGAACGCTAATTTTAGAAAATGATTTAAATAATCTTCAAGCAATGCCCTCTTATATAACTCTTCTAGAAGGTTAGTAATAGATAATTAAGTAATAGTGTTGGAGGTTTAATAATTGATTAAATATAGAGGAATTGATCATATTACGGTGAACATTAGGGATTTAGAGGTTTCAAGAAAATTTTACACAAAGGTTTTAGGGTTAGAAGAAATTAAGCGTCCTAATTTTGATTTTGAAGGGGCGTGGTATCAAGTCGGCGATACAAAACAAACTATTCATCTTGTGCAACATGAGGGACAGACAATACGAAAAGGGGGCTTTGCTATTTTGGATGGTCACTTTGCATTACAAATTCACAGTTACGAGGATACTATCAATTGGCTAGATAAATGTGGAGTATTCTATGTGGCTTTTCCAAAACCGCAAGCGGGTTACCCACAAATTTTCGTCATGGATCCCGATGATAATATAATTGAACTAAATGGCAATGTTATTTGACAGCATAGAGCGCGTTTGCAGTATCACTATATCTAACATCTGTGTATTGTGAAAAAGGAGTATATTACAATGAATCAATATTTTGAGTGTTTAAATTTCAATGAAAAATCATCATTCACATTATTTGTTTTGCCTCATGCTGGCGGAACAGCTGAATTCTACAATGACTGGATAAACTATCTTCCTGAAGATTGTAACCTTTACGCCCTGGCTTTACCTGGAAGAGGAAAAAAAGCTTTAGCAGAAATGATTACAGATTTTGCCCATTTAATCGAGTTACTTACTGATGATATAGAATCGTTACTTGATAAGCCCTTTGTTTTTTGGGGGCATAGTATGGGCGGGCTAATAGGATATGAACTCATAAAAAGTATAATGTTTAATTATAAAAAATCGCCTTCTCATTTTTATGTATCAAGTTATCCTGCTCCTCACCTACCTAATTATAATATTTTAAACAGTGATGTATCTGATGAAGAGTTAATAAATAGACTAATTGAAAGAAATGGTACATCAAGTGAAATTATGAAAAATAAAAGGTTCTTAAGATTGATTCTGCCTATGTTAAGAGCGGATTATGAACTATTAAATTCTTATAATAATGTAGGGGTGTTTCCTTTAAGTTGTCCCATTACTGGGGTTTTAGGTACTGAAGATAACATAAGTGAAAGTGAAATGGTAGAGTGGAAAGAATATACAGATTTTAATTTTCATTTAACACCGCTAGATGGAGATCATTTTTACTTGAAAAACGAAAAAAACATTCGGAAAATTTGCATGCTTATAAAAATTGGAATTTACAAATGTATAAATTATAAGATTAAATAATAATTATATAGTATTAAATATGTTTTAAAAACCATATAGTAGGAAATGTCTCCTACTGTGTGGTAACAAAGGTGGAGATAGTATAGCTATTGATGTAAGTGAATTAATTTACTTTATAATTATTCACTGGCCAGTATGAAAACGAAGGTATGGTACATTTTATCAATAATTTATATGGTGTGTTAATAAACAATATTTTTGACCAGACATTTTTATTACATTTAGGCTGGGAAATTGAAAATCAATTTAAAAGTTTTATTAAGAACTGTGATGATCTGTACAGGGGATAAACCTAATTTTTGTATGTTTATTAGTAGGAAAAGTTGTCGAACGTTATTTTTTTATCATTAAAGATAAGGCAGTTTATGTTATTTCGGACGGCAGTATTAGGGTTAGATGATATTGGTCTAGAAGCGTCCGGTTCTGTAATGAAAGGGATAGTAATTCTGTTTAAACAATTAAGTGGTTTCCTAGTTGTTTAGATTTTCAGGAGAGAGAAGAAATTGCAAAAATGAATAAGTCTCCCCTTAATTTTTTTATAAGGTTGAAAGTCCCTTCTTTACCGAAATGTTTTCAAATTGAGGAGAGAGATTGGTGGAAATCTAGATGTTCTAGTATTTCGGGATTTAACAGATTTGTTGCTAACTAAGTAAAGAGTCCTTGAAAGCATAGCCCTTTCAAGGACTTTTTACTTATTGGTAAAAATCATTTAATCCATACTTTTTTAAAGTCTACATATCCAAAAGACTCGAACTGAATATCTTTTATCATAGGATGAAAAGTTTTAGTTTTAATGGGGTGATATAGATAGAGAAATAAATTTTCTTTTTTGATGTAATCTTCTGCTTGTTCAATCCAAAACTCTCTGGTTCTCCAATCCATAGTTTGTTTTATTTTATCAAGGTAATAAGTTATTTTATTTAGATAAAAAGCTGTAAAAAAACGATTCAAGATTAGTGATTTGTTAAGAAAAGCCTCCATAAATGATAAGTGATGATCTACGGAAGCAACTTCTCCCATAAATAATAAATCTGCTTCTTCGAAGAAAGGGAGATAATATTCTTCTAGGGTATAGGTCTTAATAATGAATTGTAGATTATATTTTGCGCTTTCTGTTTTTAACCACTCTGCTTCCTCTATATAACTTTTTTTATCTAAAGTATATACAGTTAATATTTCACCACTGTAACCAGCTTGCTTTAGAAGCTGCTTAATTTGTTTACTATTTTTTTTATTAGGTGAGGATTTCCAGTGGAAATAACTTGTAGCTTCTTGTAAATTAGATCGGTTTAAATCATCCCACATTTTATGTAAATCCATTAACTCAAAAATTGCTTTTCTAAATGATTGATTATGCACAATATTATTACGGTTGAAGTTAAAGGCTAAGAATTGAAATCCAACTTCTATATCTTCTGATTGAAATGGTGCAATATCCTCTTCCTCTCTTTTTATATTGTAAGTTATAGGGCTTGTAGCAGCGACAGGCACGCTATAAATCTCTATCTCATCTAGTAGTGGTCTTGATAAGAAGTAGTTATCAAATGCTTTTAAGACTAAGGTGTTATTTGTTCTTTTTTTTAATTGAAAGGCCCCTGTACCAATCCATACATTTTCATTAAATGTTGTGTTATTTGAAAGTATAGCTAAGTTCTGAGATGCTAAATATCTAGGGAAAAATAAATTTTTTTGCTTTAAAATAAACTTTATTGTAAAAGGGGAAGGACATTCAATAAATTCTATATCTTCGACTAGCCAAGAATGTGGGGTATAATGAGTTAAAAATCGTCTAAAGGTATATTTTACATCTTCGCTCGTCAACAAATGCCCATTATGAAATCGTATCCCCTTTCTCAAATAAAAAGTCCATATTTTGCCCTGTTTAGCCTCTTCCCAATGATGAGCAATGTGAGGATAAAGTTTATCTTCTTTTGGATTATAAGTTAATAAACTATCACCGAGCTGATGAATTAAATTGGTTTCAAAGTTTATGACGGTATGTAAAGGGTCAAGTGTGGTCAATTTCCTTGTAATGATTGTTCTTAATATATCCTTAGATTGTTCAGATGTATGAATTCCAAATAAACTTCGAACTTCTTGTGATACATTTGATATCCAAATTTGAGGGATTTGTAGTTGTAATAGCGTAATAATTTCTTCAAGCTTATCAGTTTCAACTAATTTAAGAACCTTTTTTTCGACCTCTTCTTGAAAAGGATAATGAAATATTATTTTAGAGAAATTCCCTCGCCCTCTACCTGGTTCATAATGAATTTTTTCTTCTTCGATGAATTTTTTTAAATGTCTCTTCGCTTGTTTTTGACTACATTGCCATAGTTCAGTAAGTTCGCTTAGTTTAAATTGAACGGATTGATTGTTTTCTTGATTAAATAGAAAAGCTCTCATTTGAAAATATGTGTAATCCTTCATTGTAACCTCCTTAAATACTAAATTATCATTGTATTTGGTTGTTGATAAAAGGGGACATTTTCAGTTTTATTATACTCTTTTTTTTCTCTTTTTACTGAAATAAAATAAAGTGAAAGGAGGGTAATTAATGTTTAAAGATCTTCATCGAAATATTAGAATAAGAATTTACACATCATTTATGAGCCGAGTTGTAGGTTCAACGATTTTTCCATTCATGGCAATTTATTTCACTCGAGAAATAAATGCAACAGTGGCGGGGATATTATTACTGATTCAAGTAGTAACTCAATTTTTAGCTAGTCTGTATGGTGGGCATTTGGCTGATTTATTAGGTAGAAAGAAAATGATGGTGGTTGGAGAATGGTTAAATATTTTTGCATTTTTAGGTCTAATATTAGCGAATTCCCCATGGTTTACTTCTCCCTGGATAACATTTTTTATGTTGTTATTAGTGAGTGTTTCAATGGGCTTTATTAATCCAGCTGCTGAAGCAATGTTAATTGACGTTAGTACAAAAGAAAACAGGACTTTAATGTACTCAATTAATTATTGGGCTGTCAATCTATCCATGATGGTTGGTTTAATTATTGGAGGATGGTTTTTTGAATCATATTTCTTTGAGCTATTGATTTGCTTGTTTATTATGTCTTTCTTCACTTTATGGATGACAATGGCTCTCATTCAAGAAACATATAAGCCTGTAGAAGTTAATAAACCCGGTGATTCTTACGGTTTACGAAAACTTATTAAAAGTTATAAAACAGTCGTTAAAGATATTAATTTTTTATTATTTACTTTAGGCGGTATTGCTATTTTATCTATTGAGTTTCAGAGAAATAATTTTATTGCTATTAGACTTCAAAAAGAATTTGAAAATATAGTAATCTCATTTGGAACTCAATTTAATTTTTCTTTAAATGGTATTAAAATATTAAGTCTTTTAACGGTAGAAAATACTTTATTAATTGTATTGCTAACGACTATAACGGCTAAAATTATCAAAAATAAATCGGAAATTCCCATTATGTATACAGGTTTTATATTATTTGGTTTGGGTTACGGTTTATTAGCCTTTTCTAATAATTTATATGTTTTAATTACAGCTGTTGCTGTTTTATCGGTTGGTGAGTTAATGTACGTTCCTACTAGACAATCTATTCTTGCAGAGCTAGTTGATGATTCGCGTCGAGGTGCTTATATGGCTTTTAATGGATTTGTTATACAGATTGGTAAGATATTTGGTGTACTAGGAATTATGTTGGGTGAAATTATTAATAATATTGGAATGGGAATTATGTATGTTGGTTTTGCGGTTGCAGGAATCGTACTGTCACAAGCAGCTATTTCTAGAAAATCTAAGAAAATAGAGGCTTCACAAGTAGTAAAAGGATAATAATTTCAAGAATGTTATGAAAGATCGATAATAATAAAAATAACATTTCAAATGCTAGATTATCTCTCGCGGTTTGAAATGTTATTTTTATATAATTTAAATTTATAGAAGATAGAAAAGTGAGTTTTTAAAAGGTGTTCTAATGCATAGTGCTACTCACATACGAATCCATATTCTTAATGAGATGTAATCTATAACCATTATAATAACTTTACACTCTATGTGAAAAAGTTCACAAATAGGTCATAATTTGTGAAGTAATTCACAATAATACGTGCTACAATATGAATGTAAAGAAGTTAAACAACATTAAATTAGTATTTTAATTAATTACTTAAACAATCATAAAAAAATATATGTGAACAATAGAGAGGGGAAATTACCATGAAAAAAGGTATCAATCGTGTAGTATTAGTAGGAACAGGAGCTGTAGGTTGTAGTTACGCTTACTCAATGATCAACCAAGGTGTAGCTGAAGAATTCGTATTAGTAGATGTTAATGAAGCAAAAGCAGAAGGGGAAGCAATGGACTTAAGTCATGCGGTACCATTCTCTCCATCACCAACAAAAGTTTGGAGCGGTAGCTATGCAGATTGTAAAGATGCAGATTTAGTTGTTATCACTGCTGGGTTACCACAAAAGCCAGGTGAAACTCGTTTAGACTTAGTTGAGAAAAATACAAAGATCTTTAAACAAATCGTTCGTGGCATTATGGATAGCGGATTCGATGGAATCTTCTTAATCGCAACTAACCCAGTTGATATTTTAACTTACGTAACTTGGAAAGAATCTGGTTTACCGAAAGAGCGCGTAATCGGTTCTGGTACTACTTTAGACTCTGCTCGTTTCCGTTACATGTTAGGTGACTACTTAGATGTAGATCCACGCAACGTTCATGCTTACATCGTTGGTGAACACGGTGACACTGAACTTCCAGTATGGAGCCACGCTACTATCGGTGTACAAAAATTAGAAACAATCTTAGCTAACAACGAACAGTACAAACAAGAAGACTTAGACAAAATCTTCGAAAACGTACGTGATGCAGCTTACCATATCATCGAGCGTAAAGGTGCAACTTACTACGGAATCGGTATGTCACTACTTCGTGTAACTAAAGCAATCTTAAACAACGAGAACAGCGTATTAACTGTATCTGCATACCTTGAAGGTCAATACGGCGAGAAAGATGCTTACGTAGGTGTTCCAGCTGTAATTAACCGCGAAGGTGTACGTGAAATCGTAGAACTTGAGCTAAATGAAGAGGAAAAAGTGAAGTTCGCTCATTCTGTAAAAGTATTAAAAGAAACAATGGCACCAGTACTATAATAATTGCTAAATAATTCAGAGGTGGGAAACTGCTTCTTACCTCTGAACTTATATAATTTAATATAAATTCCTTTTCCGGTTTCCCTTGTATATCCCCAATATACCCCTTTTGCTGGATAAGGGTCGTTTATAGAAAAAGAGCACTCTATTTTACGTAGAGTGCTCTTTATTATTCCGCTATTTGCCGGGCAGTAAAACCTCAATTGATTAAAGTTTCACTTTATTATTTTTTAGGCGTTAATCCTAATTTCTTTAAAATATCTGCCAGTGTACCGCTTTTGGATTTTTCTACAGGTGTTTGTGATTTAGATGTATCTGGCCCTTTTTTCAAGAAGTTCTTTTCAACGAAGCGAATATCTTTTTCGTCGACAATACCATCTTTATTAAGATCTCCGTCTTTTACAGTTAGTCCTTTTTTACCATAGTTGCTAGCAATAATTTCAGCATCTTTAATATCGATTACTTTATCACCATTTACATCGCCGGCAAGGTTTTCGTCAGGTCTTGCATAATAATATTGGCCAAGCAGCTTACCGTCTTTTTCAGTACCAAGTTTCGTTGTTAGGCGGCTTGTTAAATGTCCTGGCACCTCTACATATAAGTTATAGTCGCGTTTATTAACTGAAAGTCCATTTAGTTTGAAGTATCCGTATTTATCTAGTGAGCCTTCAAACTTATGACGGTAAGAATCAGTCGCATATACTTTTACGCCAAGCTTTGTATAATCGAACTTTTCATCTGAATATCCGCGTTCATTTAAGAATGCACCAGGTTTAATATTTCCTTCTACTAATGAGTTTAAGGACATAACTGAGAATGTTTGATCTTGAAGTACACGCATTCTATTTGGTTCTGATTCACCTTGTTTCCAGTAAACAAAAATTGGTGATTCTAATTGAGCGTTTGCTTCATAAAACTCATCATTTTCTACTTTGAAAGTTACATCAATGAACGGGAAATCACCATCTAATCCAGCGAAATTTTTGTCATCGATAGCTCCGCCAACTGTAACAGAGCCTGCCTCTAGTTTCGGTTCATTTACTTTTGCGGTTACCCCTTTTTGGGAAAGTAGCTTTTCAAAAGCAGGATTAAATTTCGCATTTCAATAACATTGTGACAAAAAATATTGAGAAACATTTTTTTATGACAGATTATTTTGTTTTGATTTTGAGTGGAAAATAGCATGAAAAATAGGATAAACATAATAAAATAAAGGTTGAGAAAAAATAATTGATAAAAATATAGAAGGATAATAAAGCGTTTTCAATGAATATTCGTCAAAATTCGATATTTTACACGGAAATGTGAAGAAAAACTAACGTTTTTAAGAAAAAAACGAATATTTTTTATAAATTAACAAGGATATTGCAGTTTTTCGCAGAAATAGTTAAAGTATAAAAAATTCTGTCATCTAAGTGAGGTGAGCATATTGAGTGTAATAAATTGTGAAGAAGTGAAACGAGATGAGTTTCATACAGAAAAGTACTATGAAAGTTATAACATCTTTGGCGCACATGTTGTGACGGAAGATGAGATTCAAGGGGTACGATTTACAGTGTGGGCTCCTCATGCGAAAGCAATGAGTGTTGTTGGAGATTTTAATGAGTGGGATTATGAGCAACATAAAATGCTACAAGTGACAGAAGAAGGCATTTGGTCCTTGTTTATACCGCATATTGAAGAAGGAGAAATATATAAATATGCGATTGAAACGTTGGCTGGTGACGTCATTTTAAAGGCAGATCCGTATGCTGTATATGCAGAAGTAAGACCGAATACGGCATCTGTAGTTTTTGATATAAAGGGATATGAATGGAATGATAAAAACTGGACTCGTAAGAAAAAGAAAAAATCGATTTATAAAGAAGCGATGACAGTTTATGAATTGCATTTTGGTTCTTGGAAAAAGAAAGAAGATGGAACACTGTATTCTTACAGGGAAATGGTAGAAGAACTCATTCCATATGTGGTGGAACATCAATTTACACATATTGAAATTATGCCGCTTGTTGAGCATCCATATGATCGTTCTTGGGGATATCAAGGAACGGGATATTATGCAGCGACGAGTAGATTTGGTACACCGCATGATTTAATGTATTTTGTCGACGAATGTCATAAATATGGAATCGGTGTCATTTTAGATTGGGTGCCGGGGCATTTTTGTAAAGATGCTCACGGTTTATATTTGTTTGATGGCACACCGACCTATGAATATAAAGATAAAGATGTACAAGAAAATCCAGTATGGGGAACTGTCAATTTTGATTTAGGAAAGAGAGAGGTACGTAATTTCTTAATTTCAAATGCGTTATTTTGGATGAGATATTTCCATATTGATGGTTTCAGAGTAGATGCAGTTGCGAACATGTTGTACTGGAATAAAGAAGGACAAGAGCAAAGTAATGAGCATGCTGTTTCATTTTTAAGAGAGTTAAATGAAGCAGTGTTTGCAGAGGATGAAGATTTTCTTATGACGGCAGAAGATTCAACAGCTTGGCCACTTGTAACAACTCCAACGTATGAAGGTGGGCTTGGATTCAATTACAAATGGAACATGGGCTGGATGAATGACGTGCTGAAATATATGGAGTGTGCGCCTGAATATAGGAAACACATTCATGAGAAAATGACGTTTTCTTTGCTATATGCGTACTCTGAAAACTTCATATTACCGCTTTCTCATGATGAAGTCGTTCATGGGAAAAAGTCGTTATTAAATAAAATGCCAGGTGATTACTGGGATAAGTTTGCTCAGCTTCGTTTATTATATGGATATTTCTTTACTCACCCAGGAAAGAAATTACTTTTCATGGGAGGGGAATTCGGACAGTTTGATGAGTGGAAAGACCTTGAAGATTTAGATTGGAATTTACATGATTTTGAAATGCATCGTTATATGCATGATTACTTTAAAGAGCTCATAGCATTGTATAAGCGCTCAAAACCACTTTGGCAGCTTGATCATTCGCCTGAAGGTTTTCAGTGGATTGATGCTAATAATAACGAGCAAAGTATTTTCTCGTTTATCCGCCAAGGGGATAAACAAGAGGATGCGTTAGTTATCGTATGTAATTTTACGAAAGCTACATATGAAAACTATAAAGTAGGTGTACCAGATTTCGAGTATTATAACGAGATTTTAAACAGTGATGCACAGCAATATGGCGGTTCGGGGCAAGTGAATAAGAAACGTCTTAAGACGATTCTAGAACCGTACCATAATCAAGCAGCACATGTAGAGATTACAATTCCACCATTTGGCGTATCCATATTACGACCAGTGAAGACGAGAAAGGGGAGCAAAAAACAAGATGGCTCAAAAACAAAAGTGCGTAGCAATGTTACTAGCAGGGGGAAAAGGTAGTCGATTAAGTGCATTAACAAAAAATTTAGCCAAGCCAGCTGTTCCATTTGGTGGTAAATATCGCATTATTGATTTTACGCTAAGTAACTGCGCAAATTCTGGTATTGAAACGGTTGGGATTTTAACGCAATATCAACCACTAGAACTTCATAATTATATCGGAATCGGCAATGCATGGGATTTAGACCGAGTAAGCGGTGGAGTCACAGTATTACCTCCTTATGCGGAGTCTTCAGGTGTGAAGTGGTACACAGGTACGGCAAGTGCCATTTATCAAAACTTAAACTATTTAAGTCAATATGAACCAGAGTATGTTCTTATTTTATCAGGCGACCATATTTATAAAATGGATTACAGTAAGATGCTAGATTACCATATTGAGAAAGAATCGGACGTATCCATTTCTGTTATTGAAGTACCTTGGGATGAAGCGAGTCGCTTTGGCATTATGAATACAAATGAAGAAATGGAGATTGTTGAGTTTGAAGAGAAACCACAATTTCCAAGAAGTAATCTTGCATCAATGGGAATCTATATTTTTAATTGGTCAATTTTGAAAGAGTATTTAGAGATGGATGCAAGAAACCCTGAATCTAGTAACGATTTCGGAAAAGACGTACTTCCGCTTTTATTGGATGAAGGGAAGAAGTTAATGGCGTATCCGTTTGAAGGATATTGGAAAGATGTTGGAACGGTGAAGAGCTTATGGGAAGCGAATATGGATTTGCTTCGCGATGAAACATCACTGAATTTAAACGATCGTAATTGGCGTATTTACTCTGTCAATCCAAACGAACCGCCTCAATATATTGCTGAAAAGGCGAAAGTAGAAGAATCGCTTATTAACGAAGGATGCGTCATTGAAGGGGACGTGAAGCATTCTGTGTTATTCCAAGGAGTGACGGTGGAAGAAGGAAGTATGGTGATTGATTCTGTCGTTATGCCAGGGGCTAAGATTGGTAAAAATGTTGTGATTGAAAGAGCGATTGTTGGATCAGAAATGGTTATCGAAGATGGAACAATCATTCGTCCAGAAAAGAATGTTGACGATGTAGTATTAATTGCTGAAGGGAAATAGAAAAGGGGGATGAAATGAATGGGAGAAAAAATGTTAGGAATTATTAATGCAACGGGAAGTTTTCCTTCCTTAAAGAAAGTAACAGGGCATCGTTCACTAGCGGCGTTACCGTTTGGGGGCCGTTATCGACTCATTGATTTCATGCTTTCAAATATGGTGAATTCTAGTATTCATAGTGTGGCAGTTTTTACAAGCCATAAAAATCGTTCGTTAATGGACCATGTTGGTTCAGGAAAACAGTGGGATTTAGATAGAAAACGAGACGGACTATTTTTATTCCCGCCAAACTGCCAATGTGACCAAGATGAATTTGGGTCTTTTGCACACTTTAGAAGACATATTGATTATTTTCTAAGAAGCAGAGAAGAGTACGTTGTTATTACGAATAGCCATCTCGTAACAGCATTAAATTTTCAAGCGGTGTTAGAGCGACATATACATACGGCAGCTGATATTACAGAAGTTTGCCATGCAGGGGTTTCGCTTCAAACATACGTGTTAAAGAAACAATTATTGTTAGACTTATTTGAGTCATATAAAGGTGTGGAACAATACAGTTTATTTGATGTAGTGAGAGAAAAGCGCGGGAAATCATTACACATTGCTACATATGAACATACTGGATATGTAGCAATTATTGACTCGATTGAAAGTTACTATAAACATAGCTTAGAAATTTTGCAACCTGCTATTTGGAAGCAATTATTTAAGAAAGAAGCACCGATCTTTACGAAAGTAAAAGATGAGCCACCAACTCGTTATTTAAAGGGTGCAGTCGTGAAAAATACAATGATTGCAAATGGCAGTATTATTGAAGGGGAAGTCGAAAACAGTGTTGTTTCCCGTTCGGTTAAAATTGGAAAAGGTTCAATTATTCGTAACAGTATTATTATGCAAAAGAGCCAAATTGGAGATAACTGTATAATAGACGGTGTTATTATTGATAAAGACGTGAAAATTGGCGACGGTGTCGTATTAAAAGGAAGCGCCGATGAGCCGTATGTTGTAGAAAAAGGAAGCGTACAAAACAGTACGATTAATAGTTATTCCTAAAGAATCAGTGGGGGCTTTTTCCTCCACTGATTAAAGTTTTAATTTAAATGAAAACTCGAAGGGAGGAAGCTGCAAGAGGAGTAATAAAAACTTTTCGCGCAGTGGGACAACAAGTGAATATTTTATTTGCAGTATCAGAATGTGTACCGTTTGTGAAATCGGGAGGATTAGCTGATGTAGCGGGTGCGCTCCCAAAAGAGCTAAAAAAATTAGGAGTGGACGTTCGTATTATACTTCCGAATTATAGTCTCATTCCGCAAAAGTTAAGAGATGGATGTACGTTACATAAAGTAATTAACGTCCCTCTTGGGTGGAGAAATCAATATTGTGGAATTTTAAAAGGTGAGCAAGACGGAATTACGTATTACTTAATAGATAATGAATATTATTTTAAGAGAGATTCTCTGTATGGTCATTACGATGACGGAGAGCGTTTTTCTTATTTCTCAAAAGCAGTGTTAGAGTGTATTCCGCACCTTGATTTTGAAGTGGATGTTCTTCATAGCCATGATTGGCATACGGCTATGGTTAATTTCTTACTTCGTGAAAAGTATCAAGATAACCCGTTATATGAGCGTATTAAAACGGTATATACGATTCATAACTTGCAGTTCCAAGGTGTATTTCCTCCTGAAGTGATGTACGACTTGTTAGAGCTTGGTGATGAATATTTTCATAGTGAGCAGCTAGAGTTTTATGGAAACGTAAACTTTATGAAAGGCGGTATTATTGCTTCGGATCAAATTACAGCGGTGAGCCCAACGTATAAAGAAGAAATTCAATATGAATTTTTCGGTGAGAAGTTAGATGGATTACTGCGAAAATATAATGATAAGCTTAGCGGCATTGTAAATGGTATTGATACGAGCGTATATAATCCAGAAACGGATTCGTATATTAAGGCCCAGTATGATGCAGAGTCATTATATGAAAAGAGTGAAAATAAACGCGCCTTGCAGCGTTATTTTGGTTTGCCAGAAAAAGAGGATACACCAATTATTTCAATGGTAACGAGATTAACGAAGCAAAAAGGTCTTGATTTAGTACGTACTGTATTCCGCGAAATAATGGAAGAAGATGTACAATGTATTATTTTAGGTTCAGGTGATTCGGAATATGAGCAATTCTTTGAGTGGATGGCATATGAGTATCCGGAGAAGGTAAAAGTTTATATCGGATTTAATGAAGAATTAGCTCACCAAGTGTATGCGGGAAGCGATTTGTTTTTAATGCCATCGCTGTTTGAACCGTGTGGACTTGGACAACTTATCGCATTAGCATACGGTACGATTCCAATTGTAAGAGAAACAGGTGGGTTAAACGACACGGTACATTCTTATGATGAAGAAACTGGAGAAGGAAATGGTTTCAGTTTCACGAATTTTAATGCACATGACATGCTGCATACGATTCATCGTGCAATTGAATTCTATCATGATAAACCAGTGTGGGAGCAGCTTGTAAAACAAGCGATGACTGAAGATTATAGCTGGGAGCAATCGGCTCTTGCTTATAAGGAATTGTATAAAAGTCTCATGGAATAACATGTAGGTGGTGAAAAAATGTTTACTCATGTTGAAAGTTTTAAATCAACTTTTCTAGAAAAGTTAGAGACGATGTATGGTAAAAGTTTTAAAGATTCTACAACTCGTGATCAATATAATACACTCGGCCATATGGTACGTGAGTATATGAATAGTCAATGGATTGCAACGAACGAGAGTTATCGATCCGGAGAGCAAAAGCAAATGTATTACTTGTCTATTGAGTTTTTGCTTGGACGTTTGCTTGGAAGTAACATCTTGAATTTAGGTATTCGAGATGTATGCGAGCAGGGGTTATCTGAACTAGGGATTTCATTACAAGAGTTAGAAGAAGTGGAAGCAGATGCAGGCCTTGGTAATGGTGGGCTTGGACGCTTAGCAGCCTGTTTTCTCGATTCACTCGCATCTTTAAACTTACCAGGACACGGCTGTGGAATTCGTTATAAACATGGTTTGTTTGATCAGAAAATTGTTGATGGTTATCAAGTTGAATTTCCAGAACAGTGGCTTCTTCATGAAAACGTATGGGAAGTAAGAAGGTATGATCAAGCTGTAGAAGTAAGTTATTTCGGCAGTGTTGAACCGCTAGAAATTGACGGGCGTTTAGAGTTTAGGCATACAAATGCAGAAGTCATTATGGCCGTGCCATATGATGTGCCGGTAGTTGGCTATGAGACGAGTACTGTAAATACACTTAGACTTTGGAATGCTGAACCAGTTCCTTTCCCGCAAAACTGCAAAGATATTTTGAAATATAAGCGTGAAACAGAGGCTGTATCGGAGTTTTTATATCCAGATGATACGCATGATGAGGGAAAAATACTTCGTTTAAAACAACAGTATTTCCTCGTATCAGCAAGTTTGCAAAATATCGTTCGAATGCATAGAGAAAGATATGGTGACCTTCGTCAACTACATGAAAAAATTGCGATCCACATTAACGATACACATCCGGTTTTAGCAATTCCGGAACTGATGCGTATTTTACTAGACGAAGAAAAGTTAGCATGGGAAGAAGCTTGGCACATAACGACGCAGACGATTTCTTATACGAATCATACGACGTTATCAGAAGCGCTCGAAAAGTGGCCAATTCACATTTTTAAACCGTTATTACCGAGAATTTATATGATTATTGAAGAGATTAATGAACGTTTCTGTCATGAACTGTGGGAACAGTATCCGTATGAGTGGGATCGTATTGAAGCAATGGCGATTATTGCACATGACCTTGTGAAAATGGCTCATTTAGCGATTGTCGGTAGCCATAGCGTAAACGGTGTAGCAAAAATTCATACGGAAATATTAAAGCAGCGGGAAATGCGATTGTTTTATGAATTTTATCCAGATAAGTTTAATAATAAGACGAATGGAATTGCTCATAGGCGCTGGCTTATGAAAGCAAATCCACAGTTAACAAATCTCATTTCAGAGGCGATTGGAACGGAGTGGAAGAAAGAACCGATTAAGCTTCAAGAGCTACAATTAGTTCAATATGATGCGGGTTTCCAAGAGAAATTTGCAGAGGTAAAACAAGAGCGTAAAGAGATTTTAGCGGAGCGTATTCATAATACAATGGGGATTACCATTGATCCAAATTCTATTTTTGATGTGCAAGTGAAAAGATTACATGCTTATAAACGACAATTATTAAATGTTCTTCATATTTTATATTTGTATAACCGTTTGAAAGAGGATGCTAGTTTTACATTTTATCCGCGTACTTTTATTTTTGGAGCGAAAGCATCACCTGGCTATTATTACGCGAAAAAAATTATTAAATTAATAAATGAACTCGCAAGAAAAGTAAATAATGACCCGTATGTCAGTCAATATATGAAAGTTATCTTTCTAGAAAACTATCGAGTTTCTTTAGCTGAAGATATATTCCCAGCAGCGGATGTAAGTGAACAAATTTCAACGGCGAGTAAAGAAGCATCGGGAACAGGTAATATGAAATTTATGATGAATGGTGCGATTACACTCGGAACGCTAGACGGTGCTAACGTTGAAATAAAAGACCGGGTCGGTGAGGATAACTGTTTTATTTTCGGTTTAACAGCCGAAGAGGTTCTTCATTACTATCAAAATGGTGGGTATCGTGCAAGTGATTATTATCACCACAATAGGCACATTAAAAAAGTAGTTGATCAATTAACAAATGGTTTCTTTGCACAATCGGGAGCTGAATTTGAAGCGATTTACGATTCTCTCGTTATTCAAAACGATGAATATTTCGTTCTGCGAGATTTTGGTCCGTATGCTGAAAGACAAGAAGCTGTTGGTAGAGCTTATGAGAACCGAACGAAGTGGCTAGAAATGTCTATTTTAAATATTGCACAGTCTGGTCATTTTGCGAGCGATCGAACGATTTTGCAGTACAGTAATGAAATTTGGGGTATCGGTAATGCAGTTAAACAGTTTTAAAGAGGTTGCTATATTGGGAGATATATTATCGATTTACCAACAAAAATGGATATTAATAAATAAAACGAGCTTAATAAAATTAAGCTCGTTTTATTTATTTTGCTTAAGAAAGAAATGGAACAGTGGTATATATGATACCTGCCCCATCATACTCTCCTGTCGCAAAGTATGAAAATGTAAAGAAACCTGTAACCGTAAAAATTACAATAAGAAAAAGTGCGAAGATAAATTTTAACATGTAAGGTCCCCTCATCCAAAAATAACTTCATACATTATTATAGTATACGAATATTTTATTTCCAATTGTTTACTGGTTAAAAATGAGAAGTCAGACATGTTTTGTATGTTGTAATGGAATGATTATTTGTAATGGATTTTGTGTTTTTTGTAAATGTCATGTTGTGATGGACGTGTGCATACTCCCAATCATGATCATTAAAATTTATGTTTCGGGGAGGGAGAAGTGGGACGACATCGAACAAGTTGACGAAACGAAAGCTACTAGCTACTTGTAGTTTATAATAATTTCGAAAAGCGATATCTCCTACTTTTGGAGAAGCGAATGTATAAAGTCCATACTGTGCGAAGGCAGTATTTATACGTGCATCTAATATGTGTAATGTGGCAAGCGCGCCACCTAGACTATGCCCAGTAGCTAGCAGTTTTTTATGTGCTGGCAATGATACGAGCATATCCATAATAGAATCACGACAAGACTCATAAATAGAGAGAAAACCGTTATGGACATTTCCGCCATTTAAAGCATAAGGATAAGGTTTTTGATTGACGAGAGAATCAATAATCCAATCTGGATCTGTTTGAGTGCCTCTGAAGGCAACAATAATTGTATCCTCAGATTCTAATATAAATCCGAACCATTCTGTTGTTTGAATGGCCTTTCCTTGAAAACCTTGTACATATTGAAAACCATCTGGTATTTCGAAAATGCCATTTTGTTTATATTGTTCATACGTTAACTCACAACAAGAAGCTAACAGTATGGCAGTGTCTTTATCAAAGGATAAAGGAGTACGCATTAAGGAAGCCCTCCTTAAGAAAAAGTATAGTTTAATATATGCAGTGAGGAACTTGATTCATTCTTTTGGAAAAAGTGCTTGAACCTACAGCTACGTGAGGGAGTATGATTTTTGTAAACATATTGTTAGGAGGAGTGTAAGATGAGCAAAAAGGAAGGCTGTTCAATTGGTGAGTTTTCAAAGAGAACAGGCACATCAATACGGACACTACAATATTACGATGAAATTGGACTACTTAAACCTGAAAAGAATGTTAGCTCTGGTCACCGTTTGTACAAAGGAAAAGATATATTAGAGCTACAGAAAATAGTGAGTCTTAAAGTATTAGGATATAGTTTAGAAGAAATACGCGTTATGCTGAAAATGCCAAGTTTGAATGTAAATTTAAAAGAAACGTTGGAACAACAAAGAAAAGCCTTTGAAGAAAAGAGAAGACACATTGAAGTTTCGATAAAGGCGCTTGAACGAACAATGGTATGTCTTGAGGAAGATGAAGAGTTGGATAGTGACATATTAATGAGTCTAATTAACAGCATTCAAAAAGAAAACGAACAACGTTTATGGCTTGAAGGATATGTATCAAAAGACTTGGCTGATGGATTATATAATAAGTCGGAAGAAGAGCGCATAGCACTTGATAAAGAGTTTGTGCGTTTAGCAAAAGAAGTGAAAAGGTTATTTGGAAGACAAATTGAGGATTCAGAAGTGCAAAAATTGGTTGATGAACATATGAAGGCGACTCTTAAGTATGTTGGTGAAGAGACAATGTATTCTTTAGGTAAATTAGAGAATGTAGAAGAACAATATAATAATATGATGCCATCTCCTTACAAGGAAGAAGAAGAGACATGGCTTAATGAAGCGATGGAGTATTATATGATTCGAAATGGTATGTATAGCCCTCCGCAGTAAAAATAAAGTGCTATAGTCATAAACTTTAGAGAAATGCCTCCGATGTTTTTTTGCATTGGAGGCATTTTTTACTCTTTTCCATCTAAAAGGTGAACAAGGCCACCTAATATACTACTTTCACCAGTACTTTATAATGCTGGGCTTGTAAGAGGTTTGAAAAAATAGCCTGTATATATTTGAACGATGATTACCTATTTACTTGTGTTTGTTCGCACTATATACCGAAAATTTCGGGAAACGAAACATATTATTTATCTGTTTGTTTTTGCTTTTTTTTCAAATACTCCGCACGTAATTGTTCAAGTTTCTGCTTTTTATCAAATTTGGCAGGTTTCTGTTTTTCATGGAACTTTGCCACAGCTACCTGACTTTTGGAATCCAATTGATATTTTCCCACTTTGTTCACCTACTTTTCTTGTCTCTAAAGAGAATCTATTCAACAAATATAATATACCTTATTTTCCTGAAGTAAACCTTATTACTTTATTTTAACTGCTTTTTCTCGTTTGTAGACGTAAATTAAAACACCCTTTCACTGCATTACTGCAAGTAAGGGTGTTTTAATTTTATTATTTTATTAGTTGATGGCCATGCCTACATAAGGGCACAGTTTACTCTTTCCCATCTAATAAACGACCAAGTCCACCTAATACACTACCTTCGCCAGTACTTTGCGCTGCTGGGCTTGTAAGGCGTGCTGCTAAGCGGCTAAGTGTTAAGGACTGAATCCAAACTGTTCCAGGACCTTCTAATGTTGCGAAGAATAAACCCTCGCCGCCAAATAGAGCTGTTTTTACTTTACCGACGAACTCGACATCATAGTTAATGTCTTTTGTCATAGCAACGAGACAACCTGTATCAATGCGAAGTTTCTCACCAGGTTTTAATTCACGTTTATATACAGTTCCACCTGCGTGCATGAAAGCAAGGCCATCACCTTCAAGTTTCTGCATGATGAAACCTTCACCACCGAAGAAACCAGTTCCTATTTTTTTCGTAAATTCAATTCCGATGGAAACACCTTTTGCGGCACAAAGAAAGGCATCTTTTTGACAAACTACTTTTCCTTGATACTCTGTTAAATCTACAGGAATAATTTTACCAGGATAAGGAGCAGCAAATGAGACGTGGCGCTTGCCGTGACCTGTATTTGTAAATACAGTCATAAACATACTTTCGCCTGTAACGAGACGTTTACCAGCGCCCATTAATTTTCCGAATAAACCTCCAGATGGGCCAGAACCATCACCGAAGATTGTTTCCATTTCTATGTAATCTTCCATCATCATCATTGCGCCAGCTTCTGCGATCACGCTCTCTTCTGGATCTAACTCAATTTCAACAAACTGCATATCATCGCCATATAACTTATACTCGATTTCGTGTGCTCTCATTTTTTTCACCTCGTATGTAATAGATACTTATATTGTACAGAATTTAATAGGATTAGAATACTTTAGTTTTGTTAATTTTCAAATAAAGTGGAACCAGCCAAAACTGATTATCAGCTCCCGCCAATCAAGCTGCCCACAAATGGCGGGATAATATATGAATATGGAAATTCAACATTATATTAAAATTATAAAAAAATGGTGGAATGAAAGTGTTCTCATTTGACGTTTTGGATATAGCGTGATATAGTGAAATCACTATTGAGCTACATAATGTGGTACGGAAATAAAGCACGTTGAATTAAAGGCTGTAAGCTTGTTATACATTCATGTCCTTTATATCCACCTTTTCATGTGGATTCATAGTTTCATTTTTATTTAGGAGGTACATGACATGCAAACAGGTAAAGTTAAATGGTTCAACAGCGAAAAAGGTTTCGGTTTCATCGAAGTTGAAGGTGGAGACGATGTATTCGTTCACTTCTCAGCTATCCAAGGTGACGGATTCAAAACTTTAGAAGAAGGTCAAGAAGTTTCTTTCGAAATCGTTGAAGGTAACCGTGGACCACAAGCTGCTAACGTTACAAAAAACTAATTAGCTAGCGATAAAAAGCATTCCGATTTTCGGAATGCTTTTTTTTATTCTTTGGAACTAGATTCATTTGAAGATAATTCACCTTTGAAGGTACGTTCTTCAAAATCATCAAGCATTTGTTCATATTCTTCATGCTCTTCTGTAGCGAAAACTTGTGGGTTTTTCCCGTACATATCCGTACCGATAAAGTTTTCAAAATCCTCCACGTAGCCTACGTTTTCTTCACTATTTACATACATGCCATTATAGTTTTTTGAATCTTGTCTTTCTAAATCAGACGGCGTTTCAGATGTTCCGTAATTTGCGACATCTTGCCACGCATCTTCCGCATCGTACTCAACAGAATTGTCCTCATCATGCTTGTGGAAAGAAGGAGACAACACTTCTTCTTCAACTGGTCGTGTATTCATATTTAACTTATTTGTCGCGTGCTGGATGCATGTTGTAGCAGTCGGCATTGCTTCCAATCTTTCAAATGGAATCTCTTCGCCAGACACTTCGCAAATGCCGTACGTACCCGCTTCTATTTTTTGCAAGGCATGTTTCGTGTCCTCAAGCTGTTTATGCCAAAGTTCAATAAGCCCGAAGTCTTTTTCCCGTTCATATAGCTCTGTAGCCATATCACCTGGATGGTTGTCATAGCTAGACAGTTCTCCTACTGAGTCACGTTCAGAAGCACGATCTGTATTTTCATGAGTTTGTATCGTTTGCTCTAGTTCTTGTTTTTGTTTTTCTAAAATGGATTTAAATTGACCTACTTGTTGTGGAGTTAACATAGTCGTCCACCTTCCTACAATTCAGTTTCTTTACATAGTATGAGCGTTGAGAGTAGGAATTATGAGATGAATTTTAGATATGAAAAAGGAGCCGCATAAGCAGCTCCTTTTATAGAAAGTATCCAAGTAATAATCCGATTCCCATTAGGAAACCGAAGATTGTATTTGTTTTTGCTGTTGCAATCATCGCAGGTACCATTTCCATCGGAATGCTTTTGCCGATAAAGCCTTTCGTCGCTTTAAATGCTTTCGGCGCACTTAAAAATACGATAAGCATCCATGGTGATACGATGCCCACGATAATTAAAGCAATTGTCCAAATGTAGGAAACGATGAACATCGAAGCAAGTACACCAACCGCTCGCTCGCGTCCAACGAGAATTGCTAACGTTTTACGACCGTTTTCTTTATCGCCATCCAAGTCACGAATATTATTGGCTAGTAAAATGGCACCAATTAAAATGGAGCTTGGAATAGATAGTAAAATGACTTCTGATGTTACAGTTCCAGTTTGAATAAAGAATGAAATCCCAATAATAATGACACCCATAAATAATCCGGCTGTCAACTCTCCAAATGGTGTATATGCAATTGGAAGTGGGCCACCTGTATAAAGGTAAGCAACGGCCATACAAACAAGACCGATTGCAGCAAGCCACCAGCTAGAATTTATACAAATATAAACACCTAATAGTATTGCGATGCCGAAAAATCCAAATGCTAAGTTAAGCACTGTTTTTGGCTGAATGCCATCGCGAACGATAGCGCCGCCGATACCAACTGAACCTTCGTGATCGAGTCCTCTTTTATAATCAAAGTATTCATTAAACATGTTTGTTGCTGCTTGAATGAGAAGACAAGCAAGAAGCATCATAAGGAAAAGAGGAAGATGTATTTGATTTATACCTCCGACCTGCATCGAATATGCTGTTCCGATGAAAACAGGTACGAAAGCGGCTGTTAATGTATGGGGACGTAGTAAACTCCACCAGATGCGCCAGCCTGTTTGCTTACTTGGCTTTGGCGCCGTAGGAGAGGAATTCGTTTTGACGTTCATTTCCATGTTGAATCCTCCTTTGGTCACATATTGTACACAACTAAGTGTAGAAAAAGCATCATTTAGTGTCAACGTTTATTTTCTAGGAAGAGAAGGTGAATTTCTCAGAAATGCTAAACGTTGACAGGCCTTTCGTTTGAGGTGTATCTTAAAATCAAGCGTAATTATGACTATTTTTCGCCCATAGGGGGGAGACAATTGTGATTCAAACGAAACAAAAAGGCTTGCAAGAAGTTCTTATTGCAGCTATCAAGCGTGCAACTAACGAAAAAACATTGGTTAGTTTTGTAAAACAAATAGACTGGGTGGATCCGCTTCTGTTCTATGCAGCAGGAAAAAGGATTTCATTCGAAAATAGATGTTATTTTGCAGACCCGGCTCAGCATGTAATATTTGCAGGAATTGGCTCTGTTTTCACTATAGCAAATTCTTCTCATAAGCGCTTTCAAACCGCTCGCGACGAGTGGGAGAAAGTAAAAGAGAATGCATTTGTCCAAAGAGATGAATATGAATTTGGAACGGGTCCGCTTTTATTTGGTGGTTTTTCCTTTGATCCAGAAAAAGAGAAAACGGACCTATGGAAAGAATTTAAAGATACGACATTTTCACTACCAGCATTTTTATTAACTGTAAAAAATGAAAAAGCATGGTTAACGATGAATACATTTGTTTCAGCAACAGATTGTGCAGAAACTCTTTCTAACGAAATGATTTCTTTAGAAGAGAAGATTTTGGGAGAGAGTAAATGTGCGCTAAACGGATCGAAATTGACTGTTATTTCTAAAGTAGAAGTGGATCCGAAAGGCTGGATGAAAGCAATTGAAAAAGTACAAGATGAGATGAAGCAGGGTAACGTGCAGAAGGTTGTATTGGCGAGGGAACTAAAAGTAGAGATGAATCAGTCGATTGATTCTGCTCTTGTTTTAGAAGCACTTCGCATTGGTCAACCGGATTGTTACGTATTTTCTTTTGATTATAAAGGAGCATGCTTCTTAGGAGCGACGCCTGAGAGATTAATTCGCAAAGAAGATGAGAAATTTACATCGATGTGTCTTGCGGGTTCAATCGGTCATGGTCATTCTATAGAAGAAAGTAAGCGAAATAGTAATGCGCTTCTTCATGATGAAAAGAATTTAGCTGAACATGGGTATGTTGTTAACATGATCCGCTCGGTACTAAATGAACATTGCGAATACGTTAATATTCCGGAAAGCCCAGGTTTATTAACAACGAAAAACTTAATTCACTTATATACGCCTGTAGAAGCAAAAGGCGATGCGAGTCTTTTAACAATGGTAGAAGAATTACATCCAACACCAGCTCTTGGCGGGACACCTCGTTTGGAAGCGATGAAACTGATCCGTGATGTTGAATTGTTAGACAGAGGGTTGTATGGTGCACCAATTGGCTGGATAGATGATGAAGGAAATGGTGAATTTGCGGTTGCGCTGCGCTGCGGATTATTAAACGGCGAGAAAGCATCCTTATTTGCCGGTTGTGGTATTGTAATTGATTCAATCCCGCAGCTTGAATATGAAGAAACAAGTTTGAAGTTTAGACCGATGCTTGGTGCTTTGGAGGAATTAATGAAATGAACAATCATATAGAAGCATTATCATATTATTTAGGCGCGTTCGTGGATGAACTGACGCGTCTAGATGTATGTGATGTTGTCATTAGTCCAGGCTCACGGTCAACGCCGATTGCTTTACTAATGGAACAACACGAAGGAATGAACACATATTTACATGTAGATGAAAGATCAGCAGGATTTTTCGCGCTCGGTATTGCGAAAGCAAAAAAACGCCCAGTAGCATTATTATGTACGTCAGGAACAGCAGCAGCGAACTATTATCCAGCTGTATGTGAAGCTTTTCATTCAAGGGTCCCACTTATCGTCTTAACAGCGGATAGACCGCATGAATTAAGAGATGTGGGTGCACCACAAGCAATGAATCAATTTAATTTATACGGTACTTTTGTGAAACAATTTACAGAGATGGCACTGCCAGAAGCAAGTGAAGCGATGTATCATTACGCTCGTATGACGACGCAGCGTATAGTAGCAAATGCTTGTTTAGCGCCGCAGGGTCCTGTTCATCTTAATTTTCCAGTTCGCGAGCCACTTATCCCTGATTTCTCACTAGAAAGCTTATGGGATAAAGGACGTAGTGAATATACAGGAGTAGTTCAGCAAGGAAACGCGGTGATGCCGAGTGAATATGTAGATTCTCTTGTAGGGCGCCTTTCACATATGGAAAAGGGGCTTATTATTTGTGGAGATGATAGTCATGCAGAAATTGCAATGTTTGCAACGCAACTAGCTGAAAAAACTGGCTATCCTATATTAGCAGACCCACTTTCTAATATTCGTAGCGGACACCACGATAAAACGATGGTAATTGACTGTTATGATACATTTTTACGAAATGAAAAGTTAAAAGAAACATGGAAACCGGACGTTTTAATTCGCTTTGGTGGTATGCCTGTTTCTAAATCATTAACGCAGTTCATAAAAAAACAAACAAAAGCAGTTCATATCGTTGTCGATGAATCAGGACAATGGAGAGATCCAGCTCTTGTTGCGACAGAAGTTGTGCAAGCAAGTGACATTGAATTCTGCAAGGCATTAATAGAAAAAATGCCAGTTATGAAAAAGAATGATTGGTCCCTAATGTGGCAACATATAAACGAAAAAACGAAGGAAACGCTTCGTGAAATGGAAACATATGAAACTGCATTTGAAGGAAAGGTTATTACAGATATTGTGCGCGTATTACCAGAAGACGCAACGTTATTTGCGAGCAATAGTATGCCAATTCGTGATACAGACTCATTCTTCTTCACATCGGATAAAAACATCCATGTGATGGCAAACCGTGGTGTAAATGGTATTGATGGAATCATTTCGACAGCTCTAGGAGCAAGCGTTATTTGCGACCCACTTGTATTAGTAATTGGTGATTTATCATTTTATCACGATTTAAATGGACTGTTAGCAGCGAAATTACATGAATTAAATATAACAATTGTCGTTGTAAATAATGATGGTGGGGGTATTTTCTCATTCTTACCACAGTATGAGAAAAAGGAACATTTTGAATCATTATTTGGAACACCAATTGGACTTGATTATGAGCATGTTGTCAAAATGTACGGCGGTTCATTTAGCCGTGTAAATGGTTGGGAGCAATTCCGAGAAGAAGTTCGAAAAGGAACGACGACAGAAGGTTTACACGTTGTGGAAATTTGTACGAATCGTGATGAGAACTTAACATTGCACCGTACATTATGGGCAAAAACGATGGACGTAATTACTACATCTTTACAAGGTGAATCAAAATGAAAGTAACGCTGCAAGGTGTATCGTATGAATATGAAGTAGTCGGAAGCGGGGAACCACTTCTACTTCTTCATGGTTTTACGGGAAGCATGGAAACGTGGCGTTCTTTTATCTTTTCATGGAGTGAGCAGTTTCAAGTTATTGTAGTGGATCTTGTTGGACACGGAAAGACTGAGAGTCCTGAAAATGTTGTGCATTATGACATCCGAAATGTGGCATTGCAAATGAAAGAACTATTAGATTACCTTCATATTGAAAAAGCACATATACTTGGCTATTCAATGGGCGGTAGATTGGCGATTACGATGGCATGTCTATATCCAGATTATGTACACTCTCTTTTATTAGAAAATTGTACAGCTGGGCTCGAAAACGAAGCAGATAGAAAAGAACGTCGTGAAAAAGATGATCGACTTGCCGATAAAATTGAGCGAGAAGACATAGAAAGTTTTGTATCTATGTGGGAAAATATTCCGCTTTTTGAAACGCAAAAACGTTTAGCAAAAAACGTACAAGAAGCGGTGCGAAAAGAACGACTTGCTAACAATCCAAGAGGACTTGCAAATAGCTTGCGCGGCATGGGAACGGGGGCTCAGCCTTCATGGTGGGATGAGCTGAAAAACTTAAAAATACCTGTTCTTTTAATGAACGGAGAGTATGATGAAAAGTTCTTTCGTATATTAAAAAATATTGAAAAATGCATCTCTGACGCGAAATTTGTCAAAATTGATGGTGCTGGCCATGCAATTCATGTGGAACAACCGGAAAAGTTTGATACAATAGTAAAGGGATTTCTAAAAACTATGCAGTGATGCTTTTTTCAGTTAAGAATGAAGTTACACTTATAGAGGAGATCAGAAATATACAAGGAGGTAGTTGTAATGGCTATTGAATGGGTAAAAGAAGGCAATTACGAAGATATTATTTATTCAACATACAATGGTATCGCAAAGATTTCGATTAACCGCCCTGAAGTACATAACGCATTCCGTCCTAAAACGGTAATGGAGTTAATCGACGCTTTTGCACAAGCTCGTGATGATGCAAATGTTGGCGTTATCATTTTAACAGGTGAAGGTGGACGTGCATTCTGTTCTGGCGGCGACCAAAAAGTTCGCGGTCATGGTGGATATGTAGGTGACGACCAAATCCCTCGTTTAAACGTATTAGACTTACAACGTCTAATTCGCGCAATTCCTAAACCAGTTATCGCAATGGTAGCAGGTTATGCAATCGGTGGTGGACACGTACTTCATATCGTATGTGACTTAACAATCGCTGCAGACAACGCTGTATTCGGACAAACAGGTCCTAAAGTAGGAAGCTTTGACGGTGGATACGGAGCTGGTTACTTAGCTCGTATGGTAGGCCACAAGAAAGCTCGCGAAATTTGGTACCTATGCCGTCAATACAACGCTCAAGAAGCACTTGATATGGGCTTAGTAAACACTGTAGTACCATTAGAAGAGCTTGAAGCAGAAACAGTACAATGGGCACAAGAAATTTTAGCAAACAGCCCAATGGCACTTCGTTTCCTAAAAGCTGCATTCAACGCAGACACAGACGGTCTAGCTGGTATTCAACAACTAGCTGGAGATGCAACGTTATTGTACTACACAACTGACGAAGCAAAAGAAGGTCGCGACGCATTCAAAGAAAAACGCAGTCCGGACTTCGGTCAATTCCCTCGTTTCCCGTGATCAAACCAAAAGCGGAAGCGGCTTGCTTAGAACAAGAGGGCGTTGGAACTCCTGACGTAGAGGCGCTTTTTGCCTCGTAGGAAGGCGTGAAACGACCGACTGTTCTAGCCGCTGTAGCTGGATGAAACCAAAAGCGAAAGCAGCTCGTTCAGAATGTGAGGGGGATGGAGCTTCTGACGTAGAGGCGCTTTTTGCCTCGTAGGAAGAAGTGAAGCCACCGAGCATTCTAGCTGCTGTAGCTGGATGTGACAAAGCGGAAACAAAACAACTAAGAGACTTGATGTCATATCAAGTCTCTTTCTTTCATGAAAGGAGAATGTATGATGGAGACGATGCCAAATTGGTTAAAGCAACGTGCATTTTTAACACCAGATCGCACTGCAATTGAAATAGAGGAAGAGAAAGTTACTTTTATGCAGCTGCATGAAAAAGTAGTATCTGTTTGTGAACACCTCACGCATGTAGGAGTGAAGCGTGGGCAAAAGGTGGCTGTTCTGATGAAAAATGGTATGGAGATGATTACAGTTATTCACGCCCTATCTTATGTAGGTGCAGTAGCTGTACTTTTAAATACGCGTCTTTCAAGAGAAGAGCTACTTTGGCAAATGGATGATGCTGAAGTTATTTGTTTAGTAACGGATCAAGATTTTGAGGCTAAAAATGTTCCTGTATATTCATTCGCCGAAATGATGAATGGACCGAAGGCGGAAGCCTCTATACAAGAAGAATTCTCTTTAGAAGAAGCGATGACAATTATTTATACGTCTGGGACGACAGGGAAACCGAAAGGCGTTATTTTAACGTACGGCAATCACTGGGCAAGTGCGGTTGGCTCTTTGCTTAACTTAGGGCTTCGTGATGACGATTGTTGGTTAGCGTGTATGCCAATGTTCCATGTTGGCGGGTTATCTCTTCTAATGAAAAATATTATGTACGGCATGCGCATTTTACTCGTTTCGAAATATGATGCTGACTTTATTCATAAAGCACTTCAGACGAGAGGTGTTACGATTATTTCTGTCGTTTCTAAAATGTTAACAGATCTATTAGAAAGACTTGGAGAAGAGACATATCCATCTTCTTTACGATGCATGTTACTGGGCGGAGGACCAGCGCCGAAGCCGTTACTCGAAACATGTGTAGATAAAGGAATTCCTGTGTATCAAACGTACGGTATGACAGAAACGTCTTCGCAAATTTGTACGTTATCCGCGGATTACATGTTAACGAAAGTAGGATCAGCTGGGAAACCACTATTTCAGTGCCAACTACGTATTGAAAAAGATGGTGTAGTAGTGCCGCCGTTAGTAGAAGGCGAGATCGTAGTAAAAGGACCAAACGTAACAGGTGGTTATTTTAACCGTGAAGATGCGACGCGCGAAACAATTCAAAATGGATGGCTTCATACTGGTGACCTCGGTTATTTAGATGAAGAAGGATTTTTATACGTATTAGATCGCCGCAGTGATTTAATTATTTCTGGCGGAGAGAATATATATCCGGCTCAAATTGAAGAAGTGTTACTTTCTCATCCGATGGTAGCGGAAGCAGGTGTTGTCGGTATGACTGACGATAAATGGGGACAAGTACCCGCTGCTTTTGTTGTAAAAAATGGAGAAGTAACAGAAGAAGAAATTCTTCATTTTTGCGAGGAGAAATTAGCGAAATATAAAGTGCCGAAAAAAGCGTGTTTCTTAGAGGAATTGCCACGAAACGCTTCGAAAAAATTGTTAAGACGAGAGTTAAGACAATTAGTGGAGGAGATATAGGTGGAAATAAAAAAAGCGACGCTTCATATAACGGAAATGCCACTCGTCATCCCGTTTGCTGCAAGCTACGGGACTTACGAAAAGCGTGAGAGTATCGTTATTGAATTAGAGGATACGGACGGGTACATTGGATTTGGGGAAGTCGTTGCATTCTCTGAACCGTGGTATACGGAAGAAACGGTGAAGACAGCGCTGCATGTACTGCAAGACTTTTTATTACCGGATTTATTAAAGGCTGAAATTTCTCATCCGAATGAGGTACCGGGTCTATTTCCACATATAAAAAGAAACCGAATGGCAAAGGCCGGAATTGAAGGGGCTGTTTGGGATTTATATGCGAAGGGTCAAAAGAAATCGTTAGCGACATTGCTTGGCGGAACGAAGTCTGAAATTGAAGTCGGCGTTGTAATTGGGATCAATACAATTCCGGTTATGTTAAAACAAATCGAGAAGTACGCAGAAGAAGGATACGAGCGTTTTAAAGTGAAAATAAAACCGGGGCATGATTATGAGTTATTGAAAGAAATTCGTAAAGAGTTTCCGCATATCCCGTTAATGGCAGATGCAAATTCAGCATATACATTAGGGGATACGGAGAGGCTGAAACGACTAGATGAATTCCAATTAATGATGATTGAACAACCGTTAGCGGATTACGATTTTCTCGATCACGCGGAATTGCAAAAGAAAATTGAAACGCCGATTTGTTTAGATGAAAGTATTCATAGTTTAGAAGATGCACGCGTTGCGATTACGCTTGGTAGCTGCCAAATTGTGAACATTAAACCAGGGCGAGTGGGCGGATTAACAGAATCAATCCAAATCCATAATTATTGTATGGAACATAACGTACCCGTTTGGTGCGGTGGTATGGTAGAGATGGGGATTTCACGAGCGCAAAATGTTGCTCTTGCGTCATTGCCTAACTTTACGATTCCAGGAGATATATCTGCTTCTAGTAGACATTGGGAGCAGGATATTATTTGGCCGGAAGTGATGCTTGAGGGCGGGAAAGTGATGGTGCCGCAAAGCGTTGATGCTGAGTATGAAGTAGATCGCGGAAGATTGGAAGAAATTACGAAGCAGCGGATTGTGTTTGAGCGGTAAATGGAAGTTTCATTAGGATGCCCGCAAATAGCGAGAGGATTTTGTCGTTCATTGTCGGTAAGTCGATATATTTCAATAATTGCTGATATAATTTAAGTTACGGTCGATATAATTGGAAAATCGCTGATATAATTCAAGTTGTGTTCGATATAATTAGAAAATCGCTGATATAATTTTATTTACTAAGGTTACTCTAACGAGTAGCCTTTTTGTATTGTACAAATTGGATAGACTAGTTTACAATCGAGCGTATAAAAATGGAATGAAAAAGGGGGAGTAAAATGAAGCGCATTTCAATTTTAATAGCGGATGACGAGGCAGAAATTGCTGATTTAATTGAGATACATTTAGAAAAAGAAGGGTACCATGTTGTGAAGGCTGCGGATGGGGAAGAGGCGGTTCATATTATTGAAACGCAGCCAATCGACTTGGTAATTTTAGATATTATGATGCCGAAAATGGATGGGTATGAGGTGACGCGTCAAATTCGCACGAAACATCATATGCCGATTATTTTTTTAAGCGCGAAAACTTCGGACTTTGATAAGGTGACAGGTCTTGTACTAGGCGCGGATGATTATATGACGAAGCCTTTCACACCGATTGAATTAGTTGCACGTGTAAATGCACAACTGCGTAGGTTTTTTACGTTAAATCAACCGAAAGTAGCGGAGAGTAAATCTGCTTTAGAACTAGGCGGAGTCGTAATTAATCCCGAGCGTAGGACGGTTGATGTATATGGTGAGCAAATTGAATTAACGCCGAAAGAGTTTGATATTTTATATTTATTAGCGAGTCATCCGAAGAAAGTGTACAATGTAGAAAATATTTTTCAGCACGTATGGGCAGACGATTATTATGAAGGTGGAAATACAGTAATGGTACATATTCGTACGTTGCGGAAGAAACTTGGAGAAGATAAAAGAAAGGATAAATTAATAAAAACAGTGTGGGGAGTAGGTTATACTTTTAATGGCTAATATGATGAAAAGTTTTCGATTTAAAATGATTGCCTTATTTGCGTTAAGTATGGTACTTGCAGCAACTGTAACTTATATAATTTATAAAGGATTGCAGCTGTATTATAAAACGATGGTTCGCTACGAAGAGCCTTTAGCACAATTTAGGTCAATGGTAAGGGAATTTGGAGACATTAATTTCTTTTTAATTTTCTTTATTCCGTTATCTATTATCTTTTTCTTCTTTTTGACAAAACCGTATTTAAAATACTTTGATGAAATTTCTAATGGGATTCATCATCTTGCGAACGGTAACTTTACGAATAAAGTTCAAGTTTCATCAAATGATGAGTTTGGAAATATCGCGCGTGAAATAAATGTTGCAAGTGAAAAGTTAAAAGAAGCTGTTGAAAGAGGAGACTTTGCTGAAAGTAGTAAAGATCAGCTTGTTGTGAATTTAGCTCATGATTTAAGAACACCATTAACATCCGTGTTAGGATATTTAGATTTAATTCTTAAAGATGAAAATTTAACAAAAGAACAAATTAAACATTTCTCCACAATTGCATATACAAAATCGCAAAGACTGGAAAGTTTAATTGATGAGCTATTTGAAATTACACGTATGAATTATGGCATGCTAAAGCTGGATAAAAAGCCGATTGATATAAGTGAGTTGCTTATACAGTTAGAGGAGGAATTGTATCCGTTATTAGAAAAACATCATTTAGAAGCTAGATTGAATGTGGCTCCTCATTTACCGATGCACGGTGATGGAAAATTGTTAGCTAGAGTATTTGAAAACTTGTTAACAAATGCCGTTCGTTACGGCTATGATGGACAATTTGTTGATATGAATGGGTATGTTGATAATGGAGAAGTTGTCGTACAAATTATGAATTACGGAGATAGCATCCCGGAAGAAGATTTACCGTATCTTTTTGATATGTTCTATACAGGTGATAAAGCAAGAACTGAGAACCGTGGCGGGACAGGCCTTGGACTATTTATTGCGAAAAATATTGTCGAGCAACATAACGGTACGATTTCTGCTGAGAGCAATGTAGTTAGAACGATATTTGAAGTACGATTGCCAAAAGACGAGAATGTAACAATTTAATAAAAATTTAAACTTTACCCCACTTTTTATTTTAATAGTTTTCTCTATTCTATACGTAAGTTACGTTAAGGAGGAACTAGAAATGAAAAAGTGGGTATTTATTTCTTTTTTTATAGCATGCACAGTATGTGTAGGCGTTTATATATCACCGTTATTTCAAAAGGAAATCGATGTTAAAATTGTCGGAAAAGATGAGCTAGTAAAGGCGGCAAACACCGAGAGGAAAGAGATTACGAAGGAACAAATTTATAAGGGTGATTTATTATTAGTTAATAGGGATTATCCAGTAAAAAAAGATAGTATTAGGTCTGATATTATAAATGTAAATCATAATAGTGAATTAGTGAGAGGCTATGTAATATTTGATAGAAATCTTCGTTTATCAAAGGATGTTGTGAAAAAGTTTTTGAACGTTGTCGATGCGGCTGGAAAAGAAAGTGTTAACCATTTTTTGATTAGTAGTGGCTATAGAGATTTCCAAGAGCAAAAACAGCTATATGAAAAAATGGGATCTGATTATGCACTTCCAGCAGGATACAGTGAACATAACTTAGGATTATCACTGGATATTGGGTCTACTCAAAAGAAAATGGAGAAAGCGCCTGAAGGAAAATGGATTGAAGAGAACGTATGGAAGCATGGCTTTGTATTACGTTATCCGAAAAATAAAAGTAACATTACAGGCATTCAATATGAGCCATGGCATATACGTTATGTAGGCTTACCTCATAGCGCAATTATGCAAAAAAAGAATTTCACACTAGAGGAATATTTAGAGTTTTTAAAAGAGGAAAAAGAGATTTCAACTGAAGTAGAAGGTAAGAAATATACTGTTTCTTATTATAAAATTTCTGAGAATATGAAAGTGAACGTTCCAGCAAACAAGCAGTATGAAATTTCCGGGAACAATATGGATGGGGTTATTGTGACGGTTCAGGAATAGAAAAAGAGGTTGTTCCGTTTGGAGCAACCTCTTCGTATATATAAGAAAGGGATTGATGTTTTTTGTCGGTAAATCGATATTCTTTGTCGAATCGTTAATATATTATAAGTTATGATAGATATAATTGAAAAATCGTTGATATATTGTAAGTTATGATAGATATATTCAAAAAATCGTTGATATAATTTCCTATACTATTAGCATTTTGGAGGAGCATCTTTTTATGTATTTTTAAACATTATAACGTTATATTTACTTCCCCCTTTTTTTGTGTTACGCTAAACGTGTGAAAGAGATATAAAAATGAAACTTTAATGTAAGCGTATTCTTATGGCTTCTTATAGAAAAGGGTGGAAGTACAATGACAGAACGATTCGTACTACGTAATGTGAAACGTGTGAACGGGGAAGAGATTGACATTGTAATTGAAAATAACAAAATCGCACAGGTGACGAAAGCTGGTGCTGGCGAGGGTGGAAAGGTTCTTGATTACTCTGGTACTTACGTATCGAGTGGCTGGATTGATTTGCACGTTCACGCTTTTCCAGAGTTTGATCCGTATGGCGATGAGGTAGATGAAATTGGCGTTAAGCAAGGGGTAACGACAATTGTTGATGCGGGTAGCTGCGGAGCTGATCGCATTGCAGATTTAGTAAAAAGTAGAGAACAGGCAAAGACAAATTTATTTGCCTTTTTAAATATTTCTCGCATCGGTTTGAAACGAATTGATGAATTATCCAATATGGAATGGATAGATAAAGAGAAAGTGATAGAAGCAGTAGAAAAGTATAAAGATGTAATCGTTGGATTAAAAGCGAGAATGAGTAAAAGTGTCGTTTGTGATAGCGGAATTGAACCGCTTCATGTTGCCCGCTCTTTATCTCGAGAAACATCATTACCGATTATGGTACATATCGGTTCAGCGCCTCCTCGCATTGAGGAAGTTGTACCTCTTTTAGAAAAAGATGATGTCATTACACATTACTTAAACGGGAAAGAAAATAATTTATTTGATGAAGAAGGCAAACCGCTACCTGTGTTACTAGATGCAGTGAATCGCGGCGTACATTTAGATGTTGGTCACGGTAATGCTAGTTTTTCTTTTAAAGTAGCAGAAGCGGCGAAGCGTCACGATATTGCCTTTCATACAATTAGTACAGATATTTACCGGAAGAATCGCGTGCACGGTCCAGTGTATAGTATGGCTCACGTTCTTTCGAAATTCCTTTACTTAGGTTATCCGCTAGAAGAAGTGATTGATGCGGTTACGAAAAATGCGGCAGAGTGGCTTAAGAAACCAGAGCTTGGCCGTATTCAAGAAGGAGATATTGCAAACTTAACTTTATTTACGGTTAAAGATGAGAAGGTTACGTTAATTGATTCAGAAGGGGATCAGCGCATTGCTGAAAGAAGGATTGATACGAAAGGGGTTGTAATCAATGGGTCATTCATTGAATGCTAAGTACGGATTAAAAAGAGTAATTAATGCGAGCGGTAGAATGAGTATTTTAGGTGTATCCGCTCCGACAGATACAGTTATGGATGCAATGAAACATGGTGGACAAAATTATGTGGAAATTGCTGATTTAGTAGATAAAGCAGGAGATCATATTGCGAGAATTCTAGATTCAGAGGCGGCGGTCGTTGTGAATTCTGCATCGAGCGGAATTGCGCTTTCTATCGCTGGTATCGTTACAGAAGGAAATCGCCGTAAAAGTGAAAGACTTCATCAAGAAGTAATCGCGAAAAACGAAGTGATTATGTTAAAAGGTCATAACGTTCAATACGGTGCTCCTGTTGAAACGATGATTTACTTAGGCGGCGGTAAACTTGTAGAAGTTGGCTATGCAAATGAAGGGAAAGCAGAGCATATTGAAGATGCAATTGGTGAAAATACAGCAGCGATTCTGTATGTGAAATCACATCATGCAGTGCAAAAAAATATGATTTCTGTTGAAGAAGCATGGGAAGTTGCGCAGCGAAATAAAGTACCGCTTATCGTGGATGCAGCAGCTGAAGAAGACATTCAAAAATATGTGAAGTATTCAGATCTTGCTATTTATAGCGGTTCAAAGGCAATTGAAGGACCTACTTCTGGTATTGTGGGCGGTAAAAGAAAGTATATTGAATGGCTGAAAGTGCAATTACATTGTATCGGAAGAAGCATGAAAGTTGGGAAAGAAACAACTTTTGGTTTACTTCAAGCACTTGATGAGTACGGAGTAAAAGAAGATAAGAGCGAGCAAGAAAAAGAATTGCTACAAGTACTTATGCCGCTAAAAGAATTAAATGGTGTAAATGTAACGATCGTTCAAGATGAAGCTGGAAGAGCAATCTTTAGAGCACGTATTCATATTAACGAAAAAGAGTTAAATAAATCGGCAAAAGACGTTGTGGCTGCATTACGCGACGGGGAAATTGCAATTTACACACGTGATTACGGAGTAAGACAAGGGTTCTTTGATATCGATCCACGTCCACTTCAAGGTGATGACATACATGTAATTGAAGAAAAAATGAGAGAAATTGTAGGGGGAAACTAAAATGACAAACATTCAAAAACGTTTTTATAAAGGCCGCGTAGCATTAAATGTATTGGCAAACAATATAGAAAATGCGAAAGATATTTTTGAAGCAGCAGAAGGTTATGTAGTAGTGGGAGTGTTATCAAAAGACTATCCAACAGTAGAAGAAGCTGTTACAGCTATGAAAGCATATGGAAAAGAAATTGATGACGCTGTATCAATCGGACTAGGCGCAGGAGATAATCGCCAAGCGGCAGTTGTGGCTGAAATTGCGAAGCATTATCCTGGTAGCCATATTAACCAAGTGTTTCCTTCAGTTGGAGCGACACGTGCAAATCTTGGCGAAAAAGATAGCTGGATTAATAGTTTGGTATCGCCAACAGGAAAAGTAGGTTACGTAAATATTTCTACTGGCCCAATTAGTGCGGCTGGAGAAGAAAAAGCAATCGTTCCAATTAAAACAGCGATTGCACTTGTACGTGATATGGGCGGAAATTCATTGAAGTACTTCCCGATGAAAGGGCTAGCCCATGAAGAAGAATATCGCGCAGTTGCGAAAGCTTGTGCGGAAGAAGGATTCGCATTAGAGCCAACAGGCGGAATTGATAAAGAAAACTTCGAAACAATTGTACGTATTGCGCTTGAGGCAAATGTAGAGCAAGTTATCCCGCACGTGTACTCTTCTATTATTGATAAAGAAACTGGTAATACGAAAGTAGAAGATGTGCGTGAATTATTAGCAGTCGTGAAGAAGCTAGTTGATCAATATGCGTAAGAAAATTGCAGCGTTCGGTGAAGTAATGATGCGCCTGCAAGTACCTGGATATGAATTGTTGTCGCAAGCTAACACGTTAAATTACTCATTTTCAGGTACAGGTGTGAACGTTGTAGCGGCACTTTCTCACTTAGGGCATGAAGGGCTTCTTATTTCAACTTTACCGGAAAATTCGGTTGGAGATGCAGCTGTATCTTACATTCAAAAGTTAGGAATTCAAACTTCTCTTGTTTCAAGAGGTGGTAAATATGTAGGTATGTATTTTTTAGAAAATGGATTCGGTGCACGTGCAAGCCGCGTTACGTATTCGAATCGACTAGAAAGTAGCTTCAATACGGCGTCTGAAGAGATATACCAATTTGAAGAAATTGCTAAGGAAATTGATATCGTTCATTTTTGCGGTATTACACTTGCGATGAATGATACGGTGCGCCATCATATGAAGTCTTTAGCGAGAGCAGTTAAAGAAAACGGAGGAACCGTCGTTTTTGATTGTAATTATCGTCCATCACTTTGGGGAGAAGACGGATATGAACAGGCAAAACCGCATTATGAAGAAATGCTGGGACTTGCTGATATCGTTATGATGAACGAAAAAGATGCAATGTTTGTTTTAGGAATAAAAACCGAAGAAACGGAGCGAGAGGCGCAACTTGTTGATCTTATTCCAAAGGTAGCTGAAACGTATCATATCGCTACAATCGCTGGTACTCATCGCTCTATTAACAGTGATAATACACATTCGCTTCGCGGGTTTATATGTAAAGATGGAACGTTCACTTTTGCAAAAACACTTACGTTTTCTGTATATGATAGAATAGGTGCTGGAGATGCTTATACGAGCGGAATTATTCATGGCGAGATAAAGGAGTTCGCACCAGAGAAAGCTGTTTCATTTGCGTCAGCAGCTGGAATGCTAGCACATACAATCGTCGGTGATACGCCAATGTCATCAGAGAAGGATATACTTCGGGCAATGACGGCATCAGTAGGTGATGTAGAAAGGTAGTGGGTGTAACGGTGAACGTAACGAGAAAAAAAGGACCATTATATTTGCAAATAAAAAATATTATTCGTGATCGAATATTACATGGTGTATATGCGATTCATACGAATATCCCTTCCGAACCGCAGTTAGAAGAAGAGTTCAAAGTGAGTAAAATTACAGTGCGAAATGCGATTAAAGAACTCGCTCAAGAAGGATATTTGGAAAAGAAAAGCGGTAAAGGAACGAAAGTCATCCGCAATACTTCTGCGACAAAACTGTCAAAGGGTAAGAAATTTACTGAAGTGTTAGTGGAAGAAGGATATAAAGTACAGAAGAAATTGCTAAAAGCAGAAATTGTGCAGAATGAAGAAGGAACAGTGCCATTTCGATTATTCGGTAAGGAGAGTTTTCGTATTGAACGTTTATATACGTTAAATGATGCACCGTACATTCATTATACGCACTATTTCTCAGCAGGAATGGCAAGTTCAGATTTATCGGATTTTGACTTGCAATCGCTTTATGATTTAGTTGAAGACCGAGGTATTCATTTAGAAAACTTCAGAGATGAATTCGCTGTTGGACTCGCGCCTAGTTTCGTTGCAGAAGTGCTAGGTGAAAAAGAGGGGACAGCGCTATTAAAACGCATGCGTTATTCTTACGATGAAGTTGGCGAAGTAATTGAATATAGCGAAGGCTACTACAATACAGAAATGCAGCATTATGTAGTGAATTATGACGTATAAAAAAGAGGGGATTTTCCCTCTTTTTTTATAAAGTAAGGAGAATGGGAGATGGATATATACTTATTAATCGTCACGTTACTTGCAATTGCGATTGTTATTTTAGGGGTATCATGGTGGAAATGGCATGCATTTATTAGTTTAACAGTTGCGAGTTTGTTTTTAGCTATCATGTCTGGACTGAACTTAACGAAAATAGTGACTGCCTATGAAACTGGTGTTGGTAGTGTACTAGGGCATTTAGTTGGTATTTTAGCTCTCGGAACAATTTTAGGGAAAATGATGTCCGATTCAGGGGCCGGCATGCAAGTGGCAGATTTCTTTATTCGATTTTTCGGTGTAAAGAAACTACCTTGGGCTATGTTATTTGCAGGATTTGTTATAGGGATTCCAGTGTTTTTTGAAGTGGGGATCGTCATTTTATTACCACTTGTTATTTCCATTCGAAAAACGACGAAGCAAAATATATTATTAATTGCGTTACCTGTCATTGCAGGATTATCTATTGTTCACGGGCTCGTGCCTCCGCATCCAGGGGCGATGACAGCAATCGGTATTTATAACGCGAACTTAGGAAAGGTACTTTTATATTCATTAATTATCGCGTTACCAACAGCCATTATCGCAGGACCGATATTTGCAAAGTGGGTACATAAAAGGGTGATACCTGAAAATGAACCAGAGCTTATTCGGGTTACGACTGTCTCAACTGATTTGCCAAGTCGTAAAGTTTCATTCTTTATTATTTTACTACCAGTTGTATTGATGATTTTATCAGTAGTTGCACCATATATTTCATTACCGAAAAAATTGACTGAATTTTTCGTGTTTATAGGAAGTCCAGTAATCGCCTTACTTATTTCATGTTTCGCAGCATTTTATTTACTTGGTATCAAACAAGGTATTAATAAAAAGATGATTAAAAAATTAACAGATGAAAGTTTATTGCCTGTCGGTTCTATTATTTTAATAATTGGTGCAGGCGGTGGATTTAAACAAATATTAATTGAAAGCGGCGTTGGAACAGCTATTGCACAAATGGCAGAACATATTTCGTTATCACCAATCGTATTAGCTTTCATGGTAGCTGGTTTAATTCGAATTGCAACAGGTTCAGCTACAGTAGCATTAACGACAGCAGCAGGGATTGTTTCACCAGTTATTCAGCACATGTCTGGTGTGAATTTAGAGCTTCTCGTTATTGCAACCGGTGCAGGTTCATTAATGTTTTCTCACGTAAATGATGCAGGGTTCTGGCTTGTAAAAGAGTATTTAGGTTTGACGGTGAAGGAAACGTTTAAAACGTGGACGGTACTCGAGACATTGTTATCATTTATTGCATTTGGTTTTGCTCTTTTGTTGAATATGTTTCTTTAGGAGAGGAGATCAGATTTAAACGAATAAAACCTACAGAGGAAATGTAATTTCTCTGTAGGTTTTATTCGTTTTTTGTGCTTTCTATTACTTAATGGAACGGACATACTGATCTTCTCCATCGTCTTTGACAAAGACTCCTAGCTCATTCAAATCTTTGCGTAAATGCTTCTTTTTTTTAGAGTTTCCTTCTCGAAGGGCATTGCGTCTTTCATACAAAATAGTATTTATGCTTTTATTAAATCGCTCATCCTCTAATTTCCATAAGCTATACTCATGTTTATAAGGATCTTGTTCCACCCAGGGGAAGCCGTGCATTAAGAAAGTATCTTTAATTTTGCTTGGGGTAATGTCAGATGTTTCACGTAACCATTCTCGGTCTTCTTGATCAATGATAACCACTTGACGCTTATCTACAAAAACGGCTTTTACATTTAATCTGGTGATTTGTTTCTTTTGATCGTCCTTATTCACGTGAATGCTTTCCGAAGTAATGTTCATTTTTAAAGCTTCACTATAAATAATTAAAGAAAATAAAATTCCTGCAATAACACCAATTAGCATGAGGATAATAGGAAGCCAGAAGGGATTAATAAAATTTAAAAGTTCTATAATTTTTGAATCAGAAAAGAGAGGAATCTTTTTTATAATCTCTATTAATTTAGGTGAAAAATATCCAATAACGCCTAAAAGGATTGGACTTACTATAGCAAGTAATTTTTCTAAAAAACCTAATCCAATGACAGATGCCTTTTTCATGTGTAGTTCATCCTTTCATATATATTTTTTTAATCAAGGCATGTTTTAAACAGTGAGTTTCTTCACCATTTTTATGAGCTCATCTGAGTAATTTTCTATGGATATAGATGAATTTGCCTTCAGCATTCTTTCTTCGATTGCTCCTAAAATAAATGAAGCTAATGTGTCGGTTTGGAAAGAATCGGAAAACACGCCATTTTGTTGACCAGTCTTCAAAATATCTAATAACATCGTTCTAAGGGCATCCTCCTCTTCGTCGTCTTCGATTCTGTAATAAGGAACGTTCTCTTCATTTCTTGCATTAAAGACAATCTCAATTAAGGCAATATTATTTTTGTAATGAGTTTCTTGATAAGCCAAATGCGCTTCAATAAAAGCCTCTAGTTTATTTATTTCAGATTGAGCTAATAGCACTCGATTACTAATAAATTCATGTTGCTTGGCAACTAAAAATTGTAATGTGCGATTCATAAGGTAAAGCTTATCGTTAAAATGATAAGAAATAAGTCCGGTGCTAATCTTAGCTTTTTTTGCTACCTTCGTTAAGCTTAAGTTGTTATATCCAACCTCTTCTAATGTATCAATACATGCAAGAATAATTTGTTCACGCCTAGCCTCTGCAATAAAAGAATCAGTCACGCTATTCAACTCCTAATTTATATGATTTAAATATATAATCAAAAAATTGATTGGTCGTTCAATTAAATATTAGTAAGAAATTAAGAGTATGTCAAATGTTTTATGCTTACATCTGGATAAGGCTCATTCGCTTTTTAATAAAGCCCAATTCCTAAAACAAGCCCGTTTTTAGGTAAGCCAAGCTTCCTATTCGCCCTGAAAACATAATATAAATGGAATCCCCTCATTTAGAGCAAGGTGAACTTGTTATGAATGATACTAAAGGAGGAATAGGGTAATGAGCGAAAAGTGTGAACACAGACATGATGATTGTAACCGCAGACATGGTTGCGGAGGCGGTTTTGCGCTTCTAATCGTATTGTTTATTTTATTAATTATCATCGGTGCTAGCTGCTTCGGCGGAGGCGGCGGTTGTGGTTATGGCGGTTATGCTGGCGGCTACGGCGGATATTGCTGCTAATTATTAAAAACTATTGAAAATAGCCTTGTGCATATTGCACAAGGCTATTTTATTCATATTTTTATATGCTGTGATAATTTATTAATGTAAAGAGAACGGATTAAGAAGAAGAAAATGATCTCGATAATCCCGAAAAAGGTGAGTACGATACATGTCTCTTTTAATAAGGAGAAAGAAAACATGCTTTGTAAAAACTTAACCGCAAATAATGTGTGAACACCAGCAACGATATAAGGAACGAAAAATAAAATTCCTAATTGAATCGTTGCAGAGCGAAACATTTCTGATTCAGTTAAGCCAAGCTTTGTAATCGTAATATACTTTTGTCTTTCAGTTGTTAAGTCATTATACATACGGAAATATAAAACACTAGCTGCTCCGATAAAGAAAATAAAGCCGAGAAATGCCCAAATAAAGAATTGAGCGACTGCATTTCCTTTACTATGAACGAGTTCATCCGTAGCTGTATAAATATAAAATGGTTTAATGAAATCTTCTTCATTTTTATGTGCTTCATACAAGGTTTCTGCATCATGATTTAAGCTTTTTAATATATTTTTTGTTGGGACAATTGCATTTTCCCAATTTTCCACGAAGTAGTTATAGACTGTAATTGTTTCAATATGAGGAATCATATTTTCAATTACTTCATCTTGCATCACAATTAAGTGAGGTAATGCAAAGGGAGGCTCAATTCCTCTATTAATAAAACCTTTAATTTGAAATTCCTTTTTATTAGAGCCAAGTGTAATCGTGTTCTGCTTCGCAAATGGGTTAGACACGAGATTTAATAACACTGGTGAATAGCGAGAAATATTATAAACTTGTGAAGAATCGAGAGTGATTTTGGGTCTGTTTAATTGCTGTGCTATTGCGTTATAATCACTCATTTTCATAATGGCAATTGATTCTTTTGAAGCTGTATCTTTTAAAACGGTAAATTTATATTTGTCATATTGAAAATTGGCATTTGTAAGTTCAGTTTCAATCGTAGTAATATGCTTTTGTTCAAATGCATTAACACCTTCTGATGTATAGGTGAATGGTATTGGATATCGTTCTAGTATGGGTGCTTTCGTATTATTGTTTGCAGCAAATAACCCGATAATAATTGTAAATGCAAGTGCAGATAGCATAGAAACAATAAAGAGTACATTAATATTACTGCGTGTACGAGAAACTAAATCTGAAATCCATAACATATTTATTTGTTTTAAATAAAACTTTCTTCGTTTCTTTAAAATATAGATAAAGAGAAGAAATGTTTGTGAAAAAAATAAATACGTCCCAACTACTACAAGCGGTAAAATAGATAGCATAATTAAGAATACAGATCCATTTTGTGCATTTTTTTCCGTTATGTAGCCTTGCGGATAACCAGCAATATAATAGCATAGCCCTAAACAAGTTAAAGCAAATAGTGAAATCAGTATAGATGGTTTTTTTTCGCTCTTCTCTTTGTTAACGCCCTTAATAAGCTTCGTTGTTTTTCGAGTACGAATAAACATTGGTGTAAATGTAGAAACGATTAAAAATAAGATGATAAACGTTACGGTTGTAACGATAATCGCTTCTGTTGGCCAATATAAATAGAGACCTTTCGCGTTTGTTAATTTCGAAGTGACTAATAAGAAAAAGTTAGAAAATACAAGTCCACCTTGAATGCCGATAAAGATAGACAATATCCCGATTATCATATTTTCAGTAAATAACAGTCTCTTTAATTGTCTCTGTGAGATACCGAGAATGGTGAGTATCCCGAATTGCTGCTTCCGTACATTTAAAAATGTTCCAATTGAATATAAGAGAAAGAAGAACGAGAACATAACAATCACAAGCTGTGCTGTACTAGCTAAGTTCATTAGAGGATCACGTTCTTGGAAACTTTGTACACTTTGTAACCGCGGGTGATACGCGTATACAGTAAATGAAAAGAAAACCATGATAGAAAACGCACTACTTACAAAGTAGGCGAAATATGCTTTCGAATTACGTGAGACATTTTTAAATGCGAATTGCCAAAATGTCATCCACGTCTTCCTCCTAATAATGCTAAAACATCTAATATTTCTTGATAAAATTTCTCACGGTACAATCCGCGGTGTAGTTCATTGTAAAGCTCTCCATCTTTAATGAAAATAACACGGTTACAATAACTTGCTGCAAACGGATCGTGCGTAACCATTAAAATCGTTGCATCTTCTTCTTTATTTAATTTCGTAAATAGCTCCATTACGTCAATTGCCGCTTTTGAATCTAAGTTTCCTGTCGGTTCATCGGCAAGTAGAAGTGAAGGATGATGAATAACAGCACGTGCTACTGCGGTACGCTGTGCTTGTCCCCCAGAAACTTCAAAAATACGCTTGTCCAAAATATGATCAATTCCAAGCTTTTTTGAAATGTTATCAAGCTTTTCATCCATTTCTTTTAATGGAACATTATCTAATGTTAAAGGTAGTACGATATTTTCACCGATTGTTAGTGTATCTAGTAAGTTAAAGTTTTGGAAAACAAATCCTAACTCTTGGCGACGGAAAATAGCTAACTTCTCTCTACGAAATGTGTGCGGTTTTTTTCCGTTAATCACGACATCACCTGAAGTCGGAGAATCGATTGTAGAGATAACGTTTAAAAATGTAGATTTTCCGCTACCAGATGGTCCCATAATGGCAACGAATTCCCCTTTATCCACGTGTAAATTTATATTTTTTAAAGCAGTATGAGGGACTTTTCCCTCATATACTTTTGAGACGTTTTTTATGTGTAATACTTCTTCCATAGTAATCACCTTTCTACTTTTTAAAACTTAATGTGTTGTGATAATTTTTGCATATAAAAGGAACGAATTAAAAGGAAAAATAAAATTTCAACTGTTCCAAAAATCAACAGTACGACTGTAATTTCAGCGAAGAACGAGAGATGTAATATTTCTTGTAGCATCTTTGTCGCAAACATCGTATGGATTGATGCCATAATGTAAGGTACGAAGAAAAGAATCGCAAGCTGAATTGTCGCTGAACGTTTCATTTCAGTCTCAGTTAAGCCGATTTTCGTAATCGTTATATATTTTTCTTGCTCATTTGTTAAATCTGTATACATTCGGAAGTAAAGAACACTACCAGCACCGATAAAGAAAATAACACCTAAGAAAGTACCAATTAAGAAGAATGAGGCAACATTTAGTTTTTTCTTATATAGAGAATCGCTCGCTTCACTTGCATGGAAAGGTGGGTGCTCTGCTTGAATTGCTGCATTATCGTTATCGATTTTTGTTATAAACGATGAACCGATATTATGTGCTTTTTCCCAATCCGTAACTTTGAAGTTATATACACTCATTTGTTTGGAAACGGTGGATAAGGCTTCTACATTTTCATCAGATAGTATGAGTAATTTGTATATTAAGCTGTTTGGGAATGGGCTATAACTTTTATATTCTTTCACTTGTAGTTGTAAATTGTTTTGAGTAAGTGTAAGAGTATTTTTCTGTTCTTTATTATGAAGTGTTCCAATAACTTGATCATCTAAGTCTTTCATAAGAATATAAGATTCATTCTTATTTACCGTGAGCGTTTCCCAATTTAAAGTCTTAGCAAGTACATTATAGTCACTTTGTTTAATTGCGTAATAGAGCTGCGTGTTATCTTCAGCTGAAGATACTTCATATATATCCGTTTTAAATTTCGTATAAGTAAAATGCTCTTCATTAAATTTCTGCTCTAACCAGTTTAAATGTTCATCAGCTAATGTATTTTCAGTATGCGATAAATACGTAAACGGGAAAGGGTTTTGTCTAATCGCATCAAACTTTGTAAATTTCCCAAAACCGTATAAGAATGTAATCATTGTAAAAGCGAGTGTTGAGAGCATCGCTACAATAAAGAGCATGTTAATGTTTGTCCGAATACGTGATGCTAGATCGGAAATCCAAAGCATATTAATTCGTTTCATATAAAACGTTCTTCGCGTTTTTAAAATACGAATAAGTAAAAAACTAATTTGTGAAAAGAAAAAGTATGTTCCAGCTGCAATAAGCGATGGGATGACAAATATACTAGAGACGGCATATAAAAGCCCAATGATGTCACCTAGCGACATAAAATACAACGGATTTGCGGCTAACGCATATCCACATATTAAACACGTCGCACCAAATAGAGAGATGAGCACGGATGCTTTTCTTTCTTTTTGTTGTGTTCCTTCTTTTAAAAGACGTACGGCTTTTCTCGTACGAATGAGCATCGGTGTAAAAGATGATACGAGAATGAAGAGCCCAAGAAAGATGATGATAGTTAAAACGATAGCACTTGTAGGCGGATATAAATATAAACCAGGTACGTGTGTAATTTTGGCGGTAACTAACAAAAAGAACTGTGAAAAGACAAGTCCAAGTTGAATGCCAAAAAATATAGAAAGAGCACCAATTAACATATTTTCTATAAATATGAGTCGCTTTAATTGTTTTTGAGATATGCCAAGTACTGTTAAAATCCCGAACTGTTTTTTTCGTACTTTTAAAAATGTCCCGATTGAATACAGTAAAAAGAAAAATGAAAAGAACACAATGACAACTTCTGAAATTGTCATTAATATGTTCAGAGAATAATTCACGTCTGTCATATGCAATTTAGGATGAAATAAATAAACTGCAAATGAGAAAAAGATTGCGATGGAGAACGCACTGCTTACAAAATAGGCGAAATAAGCTCTGGCGTTTCTTGTGACGTTTTTAAATGCAAACTGCCAAAATGTCATTCACCTAAACCTCCTAATAGGGTGAAGATGAAAAGAGTATGAGAGATACTCTTTTCATCAAGTTTGTTTTAAATATTTTATCCACTCGTGTAATGTGATAATTTTTGCATATAAAGTGAACGAATGAATAAGAAAAATACGATTTCAACGAATCCAAAAATAATAAGAACGGCTGAAACTTCTTTGAACAGAGATAAACCAATTACATCTTGTAGCATTTTTGTTGCGAACATTGTATGAATGGATGCCATAATGTACGGAATGAAAAATAAAATACTAAGTTGAATGGTTGCAGATCGTTTCATCTCTGTATCTGTTACACCGATTTTAGAAATCGTTATATATTTCTCTTGTTCGTTCGTCAAATCCGTATACATTCTAAAGTAAAGAACGCTACCAGCTCCAATGAAGAAAATAACTCCTAAAAATGTCCCAATTAGGAAAAATGCAGCACTGCCTGATGTTATTTTGTATAACGATCCTGCTGATTCAAAGGAACGAATAAGAGGTCCTTCATACTGGGATTTATTTCGATCTTTTTGCACTTTTTCTATAAAATTATCAGCAATTTCATATGTCTGTTCCCAGTTTTGAATTTTGTAATTGTATGCTGATATATGTTTTACGGTGTTAGGTAAGTTATTTACGATAATATCAGGCAACACTATCGTTTGATATGAAAAGTCAGATGGGATTGCGTTTACATGCTCATAACCTTTTACTCGTAATTTCGTATTTGTACTAGAGAGTGTAATGTAATCTCTTTTGTAGCTTTGCTCAAATTCGTTGAATATGGTGATATAAGATGTCCCTGTTAGCACATATGCTTCGTTATCATCCATAAATAGTTGTTTCATTCGTAAAGAATCTGCAAGTTTGTTATAGTCACTTTGCTTAATTGCGTATACGTCATTATAAATAGCTATATCTTTATCTTCTTTTAGTGGTGTTTCATATATATCAGCTTTTATTTTTTGATAAGGGAAATGCTCTTTTTGTAATTGTTGCTCAAGCCAATTTAAATGCTCTGTAACAAAAGGGTTCGCATCATAAGAAAAATAAGAAATTGGAAAAGGAGAAGTTCTATTCACCTCTAGCTTAATAAATTTCCCGAATCCATATAGAAACGTAATCATTGTGAAAGCAATTGTAGATAGCATCGCTACAATAAACAGCATATTAATATTCGTTCGAATACGGCTCGCTAAATCCGAAATCCAAAGCATATTAATCCGTTTCATATAAAACTTCCTTCTTTTCTTTAAAATATAAATAAGTAAGAAACTAATTTGTGAAAAGAAGAAATATGTTCCAATTGTAACAAGCGTTGGGATAACGAAAATACTTGAAACCATATATATAACACCGATTTGCGGGCTTACTGATACGAAATATTTAGGATTTCCAGCTAACGCATAACCACCAAATAAACAAATCGCACCAAATAATGAAACAAGTATGGATGGTTTTCTTTCTTTTTGTTTTCCACCATTTGTTTTTAAAAGGTGTACTGCTTTTTTTGTACGAATAAGCATTGGTGTGAATGCAGATACAATGATAAAAAGACTAAGGAAAACAATGGTTGTTAAAATAAACGCGTTAGTAGGCCCGTATAAATATATTCCTGGAACATGGGTAAGTTTGGCTGTTACTAATAAGAAAAATTGAGAAAAAACAACTCCAAACTGCATGCCGAAAAAGATAGATAAAATCCCGATTAACATATTCTCCATAAAAATAAGACGATGTAATTGTTTTCTCGATATTCCTAAAATGGTCAAAATACCAAATTGTTTTTTTCTAACTTTTAAAAAAGTACCAATGGAATATAGTAAAAAGAAGAAAGAGAAAAATACAATTACTACTTCTGAAAATATCATTAATCCTGAAATTTCAGAGGTCATGTCAAAGTTTTGTAATTTCGGATGGAATAAGTAAACAGCAAACGAAAAGAACACAGCAATGGAAAAGGAGCTACTTACAAAGTAAGCAAAATAAGCTCTTGAGTTGCGCGTGACGTTTTTAAATGCAAATTGCCAAAATGTCATAGATTATACCTCCGGCTAGAAGATATAGAAGTAGTTGTATTGCAAAAAATGTATGAGAGTGAGTTCTCATACATTTTGCTTGCATATGTTACGATCATGCTTCGGTCACCTTCTCCGTATGTTCTGCTTGATTATTTGCAGCGTTGTGGAAGATGATTTTAATCGTCGTTCCTTTACCAACTTCAGAATCTAGTTTGACAGAGTGACCTAAATAATCACAAATTTTACTTACAATATAAAGGCCCATACCAGTAGATTCTCCGAATGCGCGACCGTTTTTCCCAGTGTAAAACGGTTCAAATACTCTTCGAATATCTTCTTGTGGAATACCGACACCTTCATCACGAACTTCTAAAATAATATCTTTTCCGTTTCGGTAAGCAGATAAGAAAACTTTCTTTCCGCGTTCCCCAGAGTAACGAACAGCGTTTGTCATTAACTGATAGATGATAAATTTTAGCCATTTCGCATCAGAAGCAACTTTTAAATCCGAATGGACTTCTAAAACAGGGAAGACACCATTACGAATGAATAGTTCTTTTAATCCGTTAATATTTTTTGTTACTGTATCTTTTAATGAAATTGTCTCAACATGGAAATCTTCATGGAAGTTATTTAGCCTTGCCATATATAAAGCCATATCGAGTCCTTGATTTAATCGTTCTAATTCTTTTTTGAATTTCGGAATCAAATGCTCATCTTCCATTTCGAGCACCATAAGCTGCATAACGGATACAGGTGTCTTCATTTGATGTACCCAATGGTTAATAAATAATTGATGTTCTTGTTGTTTTACTTCATACGATTGTAGTTCTTTTTGGAAGAGGCGGTACTGCGTACGCACGAGTTCATTGACACCGTGAGGCATCGGAGCAGTCGCTCTTTCAATAAACGCATCTTCCATTTTTTCTGGTTGCTCACTTAATCTATGGTACATTCTACGATTGCGAACGTAACGATAAGCGAGGAAACAAATAAATAAGTATAAACTTAAAACGACGAAGTAAAATTTATTGTTTTGAAATCCATCTACTGCATCATAAAGAACGAAAATGATACCGAAGTTTAATACGTACAGTAGGAAAAATGCAAAATGATCACGTAAAAATAGCTTCATGCTTATTCACTCCAAGTTGCGTTAAAACGATACCCAAGTCCACGTACTGTTTCAATAGAGTTCTCAATGCCAAGCTCATTAAACTTTTTACGAAGACGCGTAATGTTTACGTTTAATGTATTTTCCTCAACGAAACTTTCGTCATCCCAAAGCGCAGCTAATAAATCTTCACGGCTCGCTGTACGAGGGAATTTAGATAATAACATTTCTGCTAAAATTGCCTCTTTCTTCGTTAAAAGAACTTGTTCAGATCCAAAATGAATTTCTGGACGTTCAGGGAATAGTTTTAAACCTTCTACTTCAACGATACGTTCAGAAATATTTGGTGCATAATCACCGTAAATACGGCGTAATTGTCCTTTAATTTTTGCCATTACAACGTCGTAGTGGAATGGTTTTGTAATGTAATCATCCGCACCGCTTTCAATTGCCATAATTTGTTCCATCTCACCAGCACGCGCTGAAATGAAAATAATTGGACAAGTAGATTCATGACGAATTTGACGGCACCAGTAGAAACCATCGAATTTCGGTAAGTTTACATCAAGTAAAACAAGATGTGGTTTCACAGCGTTAAACGATTCCATAATATCATCGAAATTCTCCGCTACCACAGCCTCATAACCGTACTTCTGAATGTGAGATTGTAGTAATGATGAAATATTTGGATCGTCTTCAACGATTAAAATTTTATACATATGTATATTCCTCCTCAAAAAAACAATTGTAGCTATAGTGTATCATGTGTTTCAAGTCTTTTCATTATGTTGAAAGATAAGCTAGTAAACAGTATAGGTCAAAAGCATAAAAAGTAAAAAGGGCGCTGGATACAATTGACAAATAGCGGTAATCGGTTTAATATTTAGATAAATATCTAAATGTCTAATTATTGAAAGGGAGAAAGACATTGAATCAAGCATTCAAAGCATTAGCAGATCCAACAAGGCGAAAAATTTTAGACTTATTAAAAGAAGGTGATCTAACCGCTGGTGAGATTGCTGAACATTTCAATATGACAAAACCAAGTATTTCACACCACTTAAGCGCACTTAAAAATGCTGAACTTATTCAAGATGAAAAGAAAGGGCAATTCGTTGTGTACTCTTTAAACACAACGGTCTTTCAAGATTTGTTGACTTGGGTGTTTACATTTACGAATAAGGGGGAAGAGGGGAAATGAAAAAACATCTTTTTGCAATCTTATTAATTGTTACAACTTGTTTAGCTTGGGCGTTTGCTTGGCCGCATTTACCGGATACAATTGCAACGCATTGGAGCGGCGGTAAGGTAGATGGCTATTCGTCTAAATTTTACGGAATGATTTCTATGGTCGGAATTATGATTGCATTATATATATTTCTAAATGTGATACCAAAGATTGATCCAAGGAAAGCAAATTACGAGAAATTTTCTAAAGCCTTTATGATGATGAATAATGGGGTACTATTGCTACTATTTGTAGGAAATATAGATATTATTACAAGTGGATTAGGATATAACTTATTCATTAATCGGGTGCCGGAATTATTAGTTGGTGTTTTATTTTTAGTAATGGGTAATTATTTACCACAGTGTAAGCCAAACTTTTTTGTCGGGATGCGTAATCCATGGACGTTAAGTAATGAAGAAGTATGGCGGAAAACACATCGGTTTAGCGGAAAAGTATTTGTGGCGTTAGGAATTATTATGATTATAAGTGTTTTCGCTCCGGCTGATTGGAGAACTTATATGATGCTAGGGATTATAGTAGTTGCTGTCATTATAACGAATTTATATTCTTACGTTTTGTATAAAAAAGAAATACAAATGTGAGCTATATTAGCAAATTTTATATTTATAGTTTCTATGTGTTAAGAGATTTTAATACTCAGTGGGAATAATGAAAAGCTCACTGAGTAAATTTTTCGTTTTAAGGTCTGAAAATTCAATCGAAAAGGTGATTTGGGGGGATTTACATGTTAGAAATTATAAATTTTAGCAAGACATATAAAGACGGTAAGAAAGCAGTTGATCATTTGAATATTACTGTTAAAGCAGGGGATATCTTTGGATTTATTGGACATAACGGTGCGGGGAAAAGTACAACAATTAAGTCGTTAGTAGGAGTTATAGATTTTGAAGAGGGTGAAATTTTTGTTGATGGACATTCAGTAAAAAAGGATCCGATTGCATGTAAGAGAGTAATGGCGTATATTCCTGATAATCCAGATTTATATGAGCAATTAACAGGAATTCAATATTTGAACTTTGTTGCAGATGTGTTTAAAGTGCCGGCGAAGGATCGGGAAGAACAGATACAGAAGTATGGGGATGCTTTTGAGATTACAACGTACTTAGGGGACTTAATATCTTCTTATTCACACGGTATGAAACAAAAAGTAGCGATTATATCGGCGGTTTTACATAAACCGAAATTATTAGTTTTAGATGAACCTTTCGTTGGTCTTGATCCAAAGGCAGCCGTAGTATTGAAAGGTATTATGAAAGAGCTTTGTGAAAAAGGAAGTGCGATTTTCTTTTCTACGCACGTTTTAGATGTAGCTGAGAAGTTATGTAATAAAGTAGCGATGATTAATAGAGGGAAATTAGCAATTTCAGGAGAAGTAAATTCTTTAATAAAGGAAGGCTCATTGGAAGAGCTCTTTATGAAGGAGCTTGCTAATGAATACTAATAGTTTAGGTCTTTTGAAAATTCGGTTGATAACGCAGCTCGGTTTAAACACCTTTAAATACGAAAAAGATAAAAAAAAGAAGCAGAATAAGATTTTGCTGACAGCATCTATTGCTCTAGTTGGTGTCATGTTAATGTTATATTGCGGAGCTTCGGCATATGGATTGGTAAAACTAGGAATGAGTGAAATTATTCCCGTCTATGCACTAGTTATTAGCAGTGTATTAACGTTGTTTTTCACTATATTTAAGGCAAATGGAGAAATTTTTGCTTTTAAGGATTACGACTTTTTAATGTCATTGCCGATTCGCGTAAGTACTGTTATTGCAAGTAGATTTTTGTATTTATACTTGCTGAATACAATCTTTTCAATCATAATCATGCTACCAATGGGAGTTGTGTATTGCATACATGAAAATCCATCAGTTTCTTTTTACTTTATGTGGTTCATCAGTATGTTTATCGCATCTTTAATCCCAACAACAATCGCAGCAATCTTTGGAGCTTCGATTACGGCAATCGCTTCTAAATTTAAAAATACGAATAAAATAACTACGATTTTAAGTTTTATAGTAATTATTATATTCGGTTCCTTTATGCTAAAAAACGGAAATGCTCAATATATCCTTAATGATATGAACGGAATTGGTGCAATTGTTTCGGAGCAATTAACTAAAGTATATCCATTAGCTAACATGTTTCAAAAAGCAATTGTTAATGCTGATATGGTAGCTTTCATCTTATTCGTGGGGATATCAGTGATTTGGTATTATCTTTTTGTAAAAATACTTTCGTTAAAATATAAGCAAATAAACACAGGGATCACCACCTATCATATGCTTTCAAATTATGAGATTAATAGCATGAAAAAAGAGAGTGTATTGGTCGCATTGTATAAAAAAGAGCTGAAACGTTTCTTCTCTTCTACAGTGTATGTCATAAATAGTGGAATGGGAATCGTGATGGCGCTAGCTTTCTCGCTAGCTATAGTTGTAGTAGGACCAAGTCAATTAATAGCGTATCCTGGAATTGAGCCCCTGTTGCAAAAGATTGCTCCATTTGCTATTGCAGCAGCGATTTCGATGACATGTACAACATGTGTGTCATTGTCTTTAGAAGGAAAAAATGTATGGATTATTAAATCATTGCCTATAGCGCCAAAGATGATTTATGATAGTAAAATTCTTATGAATCTTTCATTAAGTATACCTGCATCACTTATTAGTGCTGTATTACTGATAATCGGGTTAAAGCTAGATGTTTGGAGTTCTTTTTTCATCGTAATAACACCGATAACATATGCATTATTTTCAGCAGTATGGGGGATTTTCATTAATAATCGATTTGGTTATTATGATTGGGTATCAGAAACTCAAGTAGTAAAACAAAGTATAGGATCGTTTGTTGGTATGTTTGGTGGCTTAATTGTGGCGGTTATACCTGCCTTATTAATTGGTACTGCTACTATCTCGAACTACAGAGTATTTACTTTTGTAGTTATTATAGTGCTTACGATTATTACTATTTTCTTGTATAAGAACGAGTCGAGAAGAAGTATAAAATAAAGAAGCTACTTTTCCTTTAAAAGGGAAAAGTAGCTTCTTTATTTTTGAAAAGGTTAGACTCTTATATTACTTTTTTAAAACAGGTACCCATATTTCGCTTCTGAAATTCGGAGAGGATACGTCTTTCTGTTCATTCCACAATATTTCCGGCCCTTCCGCTAGTTCATAGTTCGAAGAAGGGAACCATTCAGAATAAATACGCCCCCATACATTTTGTAGTGCATCAGGAAATGGACCGACAGCTTCGAATATAGCCCATGTTGAAGCAGCAACTTCGAGCTGTTTAAACTGCTCTGGACAATCCTTTGTTGTGGCTACGCCAATATAGTGATCGAGTTCGCCTTTTTCCTCCATTCTTCCTTCAGAAAAGTTAGTAGAAGCACTAATGATTCCAGTAGGTTCAATGTTTGAAAGGGTCTTTAATGTTTGAATAGACTCTGGGTTTAAACTTTTCCACATAGAAGCAATTTCTTCATTTACACCATTAAAAACGATTGGTACTCGTTTTGTAATACCTATAATTCGAAATGGCTCTTTTTCTTCAATTCGATAATTCATTTCATTTCCTCCTTGAATGGATAATTGGAAGGTCATTGGTGAATAAGCCTTCAAAGAATGGCTACTATTTCGGGCTTCTGAAGGTGTTATACCGTGCAAGTTTTGAAATGCACGAGCGAATGAATCTGGTGAGTTGTATCCATATTTTATAGCGATATCAATGACTTTTACATTGCTGTTTTTTAGTTCAAAGGCAGCGAGAGTAAGACGTCTACAGCGAATATATTCTGATAGTGACATGCCAGCTAAAAAAGAAAACATTCTCTTGAAATGATATTCGGAGCAGTAAGCTATTTTTGCGACTTCTTTAAAATCAATTTCATGTGTAAGGTTGTTTTCGATATACTGCATTGCAGCATTCATATTTTTAAGTGAATCCATATTATGACCTCCTCTGTACATAGAATAGCAGGAACGAAATAGCTCCATCCGACATTTCGTGCACAACTTTGTAGGTGCATTTTTTACCTTACAAAATTGTAATGTTCCTGTAAGGAGAATGAATGGATGGTATGATATCCCAATGTTATAGTAACAAAGTACTTTAATTCATTACGTTAACTTTTTGATGTCTTTACTTATATGCCTTACATAACTGTCATGTTTGTGTAAGAAACATCGATAGTGGCAAGAGTAGAGAGTGTATATAGTTGAAAATAGAGAATAGATGAAATGAGGGATGTCGAGATGAAAACAGTATTAGAAGCAAAAAATATTGAAAAAGTATATGACACGGGTGGTAATAAATTTGCAGCGTTAAAAGGTATTAACTTACAAGTAAAAGAAGGTGAGTTCGTTGGAATTATGGGACCTTCTGGTTCTGGTAAGACGACTTTACTAAATGTTCTTTCTACAATTGATAATGCGACGAACGGTGAAATTTTAATTGATGGAAAAGATATTGTGAAAATGAATGATGATAAGTTAGCATTATTCCGCCGCGATCATTTAGGCTTCATTTTCCAAGACTATAACTTATTAGATACGTTAACAGTGAAAGAGAATATCGCTTTACCACTTGCGTTATCAAAGGTGAAAGCGAGTGAGATTGATCGCCGCGTTCTTGAAATCTCAAAGAAATTTGGCATTGATCATATTTTAAGTCAGTTCCCATATCAAGTATCTGGTGGACAGAAGCAGCGCTGCGCAGCATCACGTGCAATCGTTACGAATCCAAGTATGATTTTTGGAGACGAGCCAACTGGAGCACTTGATTCTAAATCTGCAACAGATTTACTTGAAAGTATGAAATCATTAAATGAATATGATAACTCAACAATTTTAATGGTAACGCATGATGCATTTGCAGCAAGTTATTGTAAACGAGTTATTTTCATTAAAGATGGTGAACTATATAAAGAATTGCACCGTGGTGAATCGACGCGTAAACAGTTCTTCCAAAAAATTGTTGATGTAATGTCTTCTATTTCTGGAGGTATGGCTGATGACCTTATCTAGCATTGCCCTCCGCAACATACAGCGGAACTTTAAAGACTACTTTGTATATTTTGCATCTATGATTTTTAGTATCGTTATTTATTTTACATTTAAAGCACTGCAATATAATTCACAAATGGAAAAAGCAGCAGAAGCTTCTAAAAAGATTAGCGGAGCGTTCCAAGTTTCCAGTGTGATGCTTATCATTTTCGTAGCAGTGTTTATTATATATTCGAACGGATTCTTTACACGTAAACGTAAAAAAGAAGTTGGACTCTATTCCTTATTAGGTATTCGTAAAAGACAAATTGGTAAAATGCTCTTTTATGAAAATATGTTAATGGGATTAATGTCTTTAATTATCGGTATTGCGATCGGTAGCGTCCTTTCGAAATTATTCCTTGAACTATTAGTAAGCATGATGGGATTAAACTTAAATGTTCATTTTGAAGTACCGATGGCTGCCATTATTGATACAGCAATTATTTTCTTTGTGATTATTTTATATACATCACTCCAAGGATATCGTTTAATTTATCGCTTTAAGTTAATTGAACTTTTCCGCGCAGAACGTGAAGGAGAAGCAATGCCAAAAGGATCTGTCATTATGGCATTAATTTCAGTTGTCTTAATCGGTTCAGGTTATTTCTTAGCATTAATGTTCATGAAGGCAGTTAAATATGCAGACTTTATGGCAGTTGCACTTTATATTTTACTGGCGACAGTATTAGGTACGTACTTACTATTTATGTTCTTTACAGTATTCGTATTGAAACGTGCAAGAAATAATAAATCATCGTTTTATAACGGTATGAATATGGTAACGACGTCACAGCTACTATATCGTATTAAAGGAAATGCAAAGTCACTTGCGACAATTTCTATTTTAAGTGCGGTAACATTAACAGCGGTTGGTACGTCAGTTACGATGTATTACAACACATTTACACAATCAAAAGCAGTTGCACCATACAGCTACTCTTATGAGAAGAAAGATGCAGAACTAGATAAGAAAGTAAATGCGATTTTTACAGAAGAGAAGAAAGATCACCCGATCAAAGATCAATTTGAGATTGAGACAGTTCCTGTAAAAGGGAAGTTTGAAGGAGATAAAGTTGATTTCATTTTTAATATGAACTACACGATTTCAGAAAAATATCAGTTTATGTCTCAGTCAGAATTTAATAAACTTGCTAAAAAAATTGAGGCAGAAACAGTGAATGTAACTGCTGGTGAAGCAATTATATATGATAGTTCGTATATTGAAGGGCATGAGTTTAGCCCTCAATATAAAGGGAATAAAGTAGTATTCCAAATTGGAAATGAAATGAAGAAATTAGCGATTCAAGCCGCAAATGATAATGCAATTACAAACTTAGGTGAACTAGTTGTTGTCGTTTCTGATGAAATGTATGAACAAGCGAAACAAGCATTTGGAACACGTATTGTAAAAAATATTGATGTAAAAGATGAAAGAAACAGTAAAGTATTAACAGAAAAATTAACAAAAGTGATGCCAGCTGGTGAAACAGACATGGCGTTATCATTTAGAGATTTCTACACTGGTTTCCATATGGGGCTTGAAGGAACTGGGCTAATGATGTTTATCGGAATGTTCTTAGGACTTGTATTCTTACTAGCAACAGGTTCTATCATTTACTTTAAACAATTAACAGAAGCAAGTGCTGATCGTGAGCGTTATGTTGTACTTCACAAAATAGGGGTTACAAAACAAGAAATGAAAAAAGCTATTGCAAAACAAGTAAGCTTTATCTTTGCGATTCCGTTAGTAATTGGAATCCTGCACAGCTTGTTTGCATTAAAAGGTTTAGGGAACATACTACCATTTGAAATTATGATTCCGCTTCTAATTAGTATCGGAGTATACGGCGCTATTTATATTGGATATTACTTCTTAACAGTTCGTTCTTATTATAAGATCGTGAGTGCGAAGTAATAAGGAGCAGCTATCGCTAAAGGCGATAGCTGTTTTTTATTCTTCATAAAATCTTAAGAAATCTCCTCAATTTTTATTAAGAAACGATAGTTATACTTAGACACAAGTTAAAAACTATCGAACGAATGAGGAGAGGTTTATATGCAACTCATAACATTCTTACATGAATTTATTAAACATCCGAAACATACTGGTGCAATTGCGCCAAGTTCAAAAATATTAGCAAAGAAAATGGTAGATGTAATTGATTTTAATAAAGCAAAATGCATTGTAGAGTTAGGGCCTGGTACAGGGGTTTTTACGAAGGAGATTATGAAGAGAAAAAAGAAGGACACAATATTTCTTCTTATTGAAATTAATGAAGTGTTTTGCAAAGAGTTAAAGAGCAAGTTTAAAAATGAGCAGAACGTCATTGTTGTACACGGTTCAGCTGAAAATATAAAGAAGTACATGGAAGAGTTCAATATAAAATGCATTGATTACATTTTATCAGGATTACCTTTCACTTCTTTACCAGAAGAAGTTTCAAAGCGCATTTTAAACAATGCGATGGAAGTGATACATGAGAATGGTGAATTCATTACATTTCAATATTCACTTGTGAAAAAAGGCTTTATACAGCATTTCTTTCCTGAAATTACACTAGAAAAAGTGTGGCTCAATTTCCCGCCAGCGTACGTCTTTAGCTGTAAAAAAGAGTTAAGGAGAGTATATGCATAATGGAATTGCATGAATTATTATCTTATATTGAACAATACGGTTATTGGGCATTATTTTTCTGTTTATGGTTAGGTATTATCGGTATGCCAATTCCAGACGAAATGATTGTAATGAGCGGTGGTTTTGTCTCTTCACTAGGGATATTAAGTATCATTCCTGCATTTTTATTAACGTATTTAGGCGTTGTATCAGGGCTATCTTTAGGTTATATATTAGGAAAAATATTTGGTACAAAAGTACTTGATAAGTTAATGAAAAAGAAAAAGGCAAAATACCTTTTGAAATCTCAACAAATGGTAGAGAAGTATGGTCATTACGCGTTAGTCACAAGTTACTTCATACCAGTTGTAAGACATATCGTACCGTATTTAGTTGGAATGAATAACATGTCATTTCGGATATATGCTTTGTATTCCTATACGACAGGATTTGTTTGGACACTCGTTTATTTCGTGCTCGGTTCTTTATTTGGACAACATATTGAAAGAATTGTAGCAGTTGCGATAGAGTATGGTGTGTATTTTGGCGGGAGCATTGCATTGATTGTGAGTGTTTTTTATTTTTACAGACAAAAAAGAAATACAGTGATGAGTAAATAAAGGAGGCGGCAGCCTCCTTTTATTATTAATATGGCTTTATTTATCGAAGTGCTGATGCAAAGCCCTGTTACATTAAGAAACCGCACGAGTTTTTATTAAGAAATGCTCTCTATACTTAGAAAGGTCTTATAGAAAAACATAATGAAAGGCGGAATATAGATGAAAAGATTTATTTTAGGATCATTACTTGTCATCATAGCAGGAGCAGCATATTTGTTAAATGGGAGTGCTACAGTAGATTCCATGAATCCGTTTCTTAAATTAGAATATCGTTATGCGGTAATTGATAACGCTGGAAAAGATTTAGGTGGAAATAAAGGCCGTGCATACACAGTGAACACATATGATAAGGATGGAAACAAAAAAGAGATAACAATTGATGGAGTGGATACATTGTAAAAAGGTTCCTACTGGCATGTAATTACGAGAGGAAATAAGGTACAAATAGAAGAAGAAATAATTCCTGATGGCGCGAAGGTGAAGTTAGGATTGTAAGTATAAACCCGGTTCTAGATGAGAGAATCGGGTTTGTTATTTTATGGTAAAATGATAAAGGGGGAGGGCGAGAGGTATGCTACTCATTGTTAGCCTTATATTAATTGGGATTATGTGCAGTATGAGAATAGTATCCTTACATATGATAGAGCGACAAATGATAGAAGAGCGATATGTATATTGTCCAAAATGTGATGCGAAAATTAGAAAAGGGAATTCGGCTCCTTTTTGTTCGAAATGTAATTTAATATTTTAGAGAAGGTAAAAAGGCAAAAACGAACATATTTCGGTTCGTTTTTGCCTTTTTTAATGAAGAATAAGAACAATTTTTCATTTCTCACTAATAACTTTTACAGTTAACTCCGCAGGAATAGCTTATTTTTTTTAATAAAATCATTTTAAATGAAATTATTTTGGAGCTACATACGTTGAAACGTAAAATTGTTACTTATTTGTATCTATAACACTTTAAAGTGCGTACTTTTTATTGTGTTGTAGATAAGACATAATTACATACGTGAGAGGGAAATGAGTAGTGTAGAACTAAAAAGTATATACGTTATTTTTCATAACTATCGTGCTTTAATCGGTCAGCCCTTGTCACATTAATTGATATTCATTAAACATTTTTAAATAGATTTTAGGAGGAGATTTTAAATGAAAGATTTATTAAAAGGTACACTTGGTTTTGGTACGGCACCACTAGGTAATATGTACCGTAATATTCCAGAGGAAGAAGCAATCGCAACAGTGGATGCTGCTTGGGATAATGGTGTTCGTTACTTTGATACAGCTCCACTGTATGGATCTGGTTTAGCAGAGATTCGTCTTGGTGAAGCACTATCGAAAAGAAATCGTGATGAGTACTTCTTAAGTACAAAAGTAGGTCGAATTATTTCAGATGAATTGGAAGATCCATCTACACGTGATTTAGGTGAAAAAGGTGGACTTTTCGAATTTGGTCGTAAAAATAAAATCATCAATGACTACAGTGCGGATGCAACTCTTCGTTCTATTGAGGATAGCTTAAAACGTTTAAAAACAGACCGTCTAGATTTTGTTTATATTCATGATGTAGCACAAGATTTTTATGGAGATGAGTGGATTTCACAATTTGAAATTGCTCGAACAGGAGCATTCCGTGCACTTACTCAATTACGTGATGAAGGGGTAATTAAAGGTTGGGGCCTTGGAGTAAACAAAGTAGAATCAATTGAACTTATGCTGGACTTAGAAGAAGCAAAACCAAATGTTTCTTTACTAGCTGGTCGCTATTCATTATTAGACCACGAGCGTGCGTTAGAACGCGTAATGCCTGCGGCTGTAAACAACAATATGGACATTGTTGTTGGTGGACCATATAGCTCAGGTGTTCTTGCTGGAGGTGCTCACTTCGAATACCAAAAAGCGTCACCAGAAATCATTGAAAAAGTTAATAAAATGAAAAACCTTGCAGATCGTCATGGAATCAGTATTAAAGCTGCTGCTTTACAGTTTTCACTGGCTAACCCAGCGGTTGCTGCTGTTATTCCAGGTGCAAGTAAACCGGAACGAATTGCAGAAGACCAAGCTGCATTGAAAACAGTGATTCCAGCAGCGTTCTGGGAAGAAATGCGTGAACAAAAATTAGTTGCAGTTAATGCACCACTACCAATTAACGTTAAATAAAAAGGAGAGTAATGAAAATGGCAAATACTATTACATCTATTGAAATTCCAGCTTCACCTGCCCAAGTATGGCAATTAATTGGAGGTTTTGATGCACTTCCAGATTGGTTACCATATATCCCTAGCAGTAAAGTAACGGAAGGTGGGCGCGTACGTCATTTAGCTAATCCTGATGGCGATGCAATCGTAGAGCGTTTAGAAGCATTTAATGAGAAAGAACGTTACTACACATATTCAATTATGCAAGCACCATTCCCTGTGACGAATTATTTATCTACAATCCATGTTAAAGAAGGTAAAGATGCTAACACATCATTAGTTGAATGGTCTGGTAGCTTCACTCCTGTAGAGGTTACTGATGAAGAGGCAATTAATCTATTCCATGGCATTTATAAAGATGGTTTAGAGGCGTTACAACAAGCATATTTAGCTTAATCAATTTATTAAACAAAAAAATAGAGTGAGTATTTGAAAGCCTGCATTGTAACAACTGCAGGCTTTTTTATGAGTATACAATTTCTTTTTAAGAAAATATATCTATACTCAATACTGTTACTGAAAGAGGACAGAAGCACATGCAGATCGTGAGCGTTACATCGTTCTTCGAAAACTAGGTGTCACGAAAAAAGCAATCGCAAAACAAATGAGATTTATCTTCTTCATTCCTTTAGTAGTTGGTATATTACACACTTTATTTGCGTTAACAGGATTAGCGACAGTACTTCCGTATGAAATTGCAGTTCCGCTGTTAATTAGCATCGGCGTGTATAGCGTTATTTATATTGGTTATTATTTGTTGACGGTTCGTGCTTATTTTGGGATTGTTAGTAAATAGAAAAGAGAGAAAGAGAGCATAGTGAAAATTATGTTCTCTTTTGCTTTTTTTAGTTAAAATGAGGTGTGCATGAAAATGGTATTTAAATGGAGTGTTACATTTGGGAATCCTTATCATATCAGGATGTTTATTAATTGGTATCACTTTGATCAGTCTCAGTATTTATCGATTTGTAAAAGAAATAAAAGAAAAAAATTCAAAGAAAGAGAAATGGAAAGTAGTAGCTGGAAATTTGATAGAGTTATTTAATGATCCATTGCACGGAGCGCCGTTCTATTTTTTAACTGGGGGTCTCTTTTTTATAATTGGACTGTTATTTCTTTCTATGGGAATGGGATGGCTTGAAATTGATTAAGGTGTATTAACAAAGATGTTTGATCATGTTAGTGAAGTGGCTTGGGAGTTAAACCATAAAGTGCTGCTGATGAACGATAAAGGAAAAACTGTATGGATGTTAACCTTTTTAGAGAAAGATAGCCCAGCTAATTTAGTTTGGAAGATAGAAAGAATAGATTGAAAATAGATGAGAAGTGGAGTGCATATGATGGAGACACAAATCGTTATTGGAGTACCTGGTTTATGGAAATCTAGAACAGAATTAATACAAGAAGTTGTGAGTAAAAGTAACTATATATTAGCGGGAAATGTGATGCACCATAAGGAGAAAGAGATTGGCTTTGAAATTGATATATATGAACAAGACCCTTCTTTGAGAGAGGCTTTCTTCTATGCAGGTGGGGAGCGTTTTGATGAAGAATTGCTTCAGGAGTTGGAGAAGCATACTTATACAGTGTATGTTATTGCAAAAGTTGACGATACAGAGAGATTACAAGAAGTAATTGATGTAGGAATGGAACTTTTAAATGCAGGTGGACTTGCTTTAAAAGTTGAAACAGCAGGTGTAGCTTATTCGAAAGAAGAATGGCAAGAGCTTGCAGAGGATAAGGAAATCTTTCCGATGTATTCGCACCTTGTAACTTTAGTTGGAGATGAAGAAGACGGTTATTATTCATGTGGAATGCAAGCATTTAATCTACCAGACGTTGTTTTAGACGGAGGGATAGATCCGGAAGTAGCTGTAGATTTATTGAATGATTTTAACCTACATAATATATTGGAAAAACCTAATTTGAAAGATGGAGATACAATTAGTTTCACAGAAGATGCTCCAGTGTATCGTTTATCTCATTATATAGATAAACGTTATGAACAAGAGGATCCATTTTATAATCCGTGTGGGGTATGGAAGTTAGAGAGTGCTTCGGCAAAGAAATCTATCTTTCAAAAATTGGGGAGTGTGCTAAAAGGATGGAAAAATACATAAAAGAACAGAGAAGTATATGTGATAAATATAAAGCGGAGTATGTAGAATCTCCGAATGACTTGAAATTAGGAATAGCGCAAAATGTGAAAGATGGTATCGCTCCGATTAATGGGTTACGAATGCCTATAGAAAATGGAACGACAGGTTGGTACATTTGGGCTGGTGAAGAAATGGGGACAGAAGAAGATTTCTTTCTTCCTTTACACGTTCAACATATTGATGAATGGGCACCTGAAATAAAGAAGTATTTAGGGTTACCACCTGGTTGGAGATTTTTAATTGCTGGAGATTACGAGGACGTGTGGTATGATCCGAATTTGTTTGATGAAGATTTAGAAGAGGATGCAGATGAATGGGAAGAAAATATGCTACAAGAGTATGGATGGTACATGCATAGCATATTAGCAGAAGATATTGATGGCATCCATGCTAATTATCATACGCATGGTCTAAGAGATAACTTTAATCATCAAGATTTACAAATAGCATTAAATATGGATCCTGAAGTCGCGCATAGTGTTTTTTGTACCATAATAGAAGAAATAAAGAGCGGAAAAAAGTTTGAACAAGGGATTGAGTATACGAATATTATTGAAGGATATCCCATTATTATGAAGTCTTTCGTAGAGATGGATCGAGAAGTTTTGAGGGTTTTATTACCTGATGAAAGAGGGATTCTTCCTACGAGGCCAGAGTGTGATGAATGTTATAAGACTCAATTGGATGATATTGAGGAGAGTTGATAAAAAAGAGCTTGAAACTATTCAAGCTCTTTTTTTATCACTATTTATGTCCTAAAATATGCTCAATCTCATGCAAACTTAATTTACTTGCCTTAGCAATCGTTTCAAGTGGTATACCAAGATCATACATATTTTTAATCATTTGAATTTTTCCCTGCTGAACTCCTTCTTTTCGACCTTTTTCAATGCCTTTTTCAATGCCTTTTTCAATGCCTTTTTCAATGCCTTTTTTAATTCCTTGTTTCATCCCTTGTTCCATTCCTCTTTTTATTCCTTCTGTCTCTGCATGGGCGAATTTTGCTGCTTCATCCATTAAAACTTTCTCCCTTGCGTCATAGGCTTGCCGGAAAGAAGAATCTTGACTCATACGTTCCCATTTATTTATCGCTTTTTGTAAAATAGGATCTTCGTTCATAGCAATATCCTCCAATAGTTTAGTTAAGTGCTCATCCTCATTTGCTGAAAGCAATAAAAGCCAACGAACAAATGGATCTTTCCACGGATTTACTTTTTCTTCATGCCATTGTTCAGTTAACTTTGGAATTTCTATAATGTGGATTTCAATGTCGTCACTCAGGAGTTTTTGTTGTTGTGTATTCCATAATATGCTCGTTGTATGGAAGGCTGGGTGTTCCGAAAACATTACGAAGTTTAGTAAGTTTATGGTGATGGTTTTGTGAAGTGCACTGTAGGGCATCCCTTTTTGTAGTTGAGATGTGTATAGTCTTCCCCAATAATATAAACTGCGTTTAACCATATCGTGATTATTATTGAGTTGTATTTCTACATTAACTTTTGTTCCTGTGTCTAATGTCGCTGAAATGTCTAAAATAGATAACTTATCCTCTTCATATTCCCTGTGTAAATGTGGATCTTCTAGTTGTAGAGAAGCAATGGGCGACTCTAAAGACTCTTGTAACATAGCATTTAAAAATGCAATTAGAATATCTTCGCTACCATTCGTACCAAACAATTGTTTAAATGCAAAATCAATGCGTAAATTAACTAACTGTTGGTTGAACAAAGTTTGTCCTCTCCCTTATATGAAGGTACTTCTTTCCTTCATTGTACATAAAAAGAACTAGAGTATGCAAACAAGTCATTCTTCTATTTTATTAGAGGATGTTTAGAGTTTCCTATCATTGATTACCACGAAAATTTCATATGGACTGTTTGGGTATCACTTAGTAAAGAAAGTTATGATGAAGTATTAGAAAAGTGGGATGAGAGAGGCCGAGAAAATAGTGATCCTTATTTTGGTTGGTTATCTGTAGAAATACCATTTTATCCAGAAACATTAAATTTAAAAACAAATGTACATATAAGAGAAGTTGGAACGGCACCGTATGTTGAATTAGAGCCAACCGAGCATCCTTTAGCAATCGAACAAAGAAATGGAATTACTTTAGAGAGAGTTAAAGAAATAGAAGAAATGATTCAACGACATAACTAGATTAGAAGAGAAAAAAACGAGTGCTAGCACTCGTTTTTTTCTTTACACAACCGCAGGATTATAAATCATCGTAAAGTGTCCTGGTAATAATTCAATGTGACAAGGTGTGTGAAGCGAACTTTCTCCATCTGTATCTACTTCTTTTTCTTCTTTCGTTTCAATATGAATGGATTTCGCTTTTACGTGGAAGATGTCATTTTCATTTGAATCCTCGAATAGTTTCTTTCCGATGTAATCTTTAAATGCTTGAATACCTGTTGATTTGACTACGAAAATATCAAGTGTTCCGTCATCACATTTTACGTTTGGAATAAAGGATGGAATACCACCAAGATATTCACCATTTCCAACCATGACAAGGACAGCTTCGTCTTCATATACTTGTCCGTCATAAGTAATTTTTACTGGGAATGTTTCAGCATTTTTTACAGTTCGAATTGTACTTAAATAGTAACCGATTTTACCAAGCTTTGCTTTTTCATCTGCATCGATATTGTTTGATACTTCAGATACGAGACCAATCCCCCAGAAGTTTAAGAAATGTTGTCCATTTGCTTTTGCAACGTCAACTGGTTTTATATGTTCTTTTGTAATAAGTTTTGCCGCTTCTGCAATGTTTTGCGGAACACCAAGTGTGCGAGAGAAGTCGTTGCAAGTTCCGCCTGGAATGATTGCAAGTGTAGGTCTAGTTTCGAGAGGTGCTAAGCCATTTGTGCATTCAAATACTGTTCCATCACCACCAAAGACGATAATTAAATCTACTTTACTAGCAAACTCTTGGCAATATTTTGTTGCATCACCTTGTTTTTTCGTATGAAGGATATGTAGATCAGGAAAAGCTGCGGCAAGAGGTGGTACGATTTTCGTTAAATTTGTATGTAAGTCACCTTGACCAGCTTTCGGATTTACGATGAGGAGTACTTTTTCAAATTTTGTCTTTGTCATTTTTATTCTCTCCCTTTGTCTTTTACGAATCGTGATAGAAAATAAACTTCCATCAGTAATTGATGGAAGCTTATTTTATTATATTACTCCGTTACAACTGAAGCGATAAATGGTAAGTTACGATATTTCTCAGCACAGTCGATACCGTAGCCAACGATAAATTCGTCTGGAATTTGGAAGCCAACATATTCAGCTTTTAAGTCCACTTTACGGCGTTCTGGTTTATCAAGTAATGTACAGAACTTGAGTGCCTTTGGTTTATGCATAAAGAAGTGGTCTTTTAAGAAATGAAGTGTTAAACCAGAATCGATAATATCTTCTACAACAATTACGTTTTTTCCAGTAATGTTTACGTCGATATCTTTTAGTAGTTTCACTTTTCCTGTCGTTTCTGTTTGATTTCCGTAACTAGATGCAGAAATGAAGTCAATTGTTACATCGTTTTTAATGTGACGAATTAAATCAGCAGCAAATACGAATGAACCTTTTAATACGGCGATAACTACGATTTCTTCTCCTTCAAAGTCACGTTCGATTTGAAGTGCTAATTCTTTCACTTTTGCTTGTAATTGTTCTTCAGAAATTAAAGTGTCTTTTATTTCAATATTCATTGTAATCCTCCTACAGTGTAAAACTTGCGAACATTTCGACTGTAAAGGATAGAATAGAAAAAGTCAAAGGAGATAGTAATTTTTTACAAAGATAACGACAAAATCATCTGATGATATGATATACTAAGTATATTAAGAAAACGCTTCCACAAAGGGTGAATATGATGAAGAAGAAACAGTACACAAGTGTAACATTTATAAAAGCATTACTTTTAACAATTGTTCTTGGCCTGTTGGCTTACGTAATTGATGTACCTGCGATTCGTATTTCATTAATTGGAATGACTTTAGTGTTAGGAGCAATTTCGCACGGTATGATGTCGCAGCTAAAAGAAGCTGGACTTGATGATATGAGAGATCATATAGATAAAAAGTAAGAAACCTTCATTATATAGAGTGAAGGTTTTTTTGTTTCTTACAAAAATGTAAGGTAGTTGTAAGGCAAATCGATAGTTGCATAATAGCATTTTGGATAAACTATGGGTGTAAGGTAAAAGGCAAGCATATTTTAGGTAAATTAAGTTTTAGGCACTCTATATGTGAAAAAGGAGTAGGAGGGCATGGAGAAACGTTGGACGACCTTTTCTTTTTTAGCGACTAGTAACACCGTAATGCTAGATGGAAAAATGGATTTTTTGCACTTGTTTGATCGTGAAGATGATCATTCTTCTTCTAAATTTACAATGAAATGGAATAAATGGAGCGAAAGTTGTAGGTTTGAAGAAGAGGCCCCTAACGAAGAGCAAAAGATTATTTTAACAAACCCTATTAAAGCGTGGGTTGTTCAACGTCGTAAGTGTAACGTCAAAAATCACTTCAAGAAAACTGAGCCGAGACAATTAGTTATCGCTCCGGCCCGTTCTACTTCCAAATCACGCGAAAGTAACATGTAAATATTGAGACACACACCCGAAAAAACATCGTACATATTGCGATGTTTTTTTCTTTTTCTACAATGAAATCTTTAAATGAAATATATTTCATCTGCATCTTATATTTATATCTCTTGCTTATTCTAGTAATACATCCGGTGCGAGTTGATGTGAATAAAATATAAGGAGAGAATGAAGATGAAAAAGAGACTATTACCAATTTGTGCAATGGCATTTTTAACAGTAGGATATTCTTCAGTAGCGAGTGCGGATACTGGAACAGTAACAAAGGAAGAAGAAGCGCAAGTGCAACAAGATAAAGCTAAAAAAGAAGAAGCAATTAAGGAACAGCAAAAAAGTGAAGTAGAGAAAAAACAAGCGGCCCAAGTACAAGAAAAAAATGATATGGCTAAAAAAGAGGAAGCAATAAAAGCTGAGAAAAAGAGAATAGCGCAAGAACAGTTAAAAAATGATATGGCAAAAAAAGAAGCAGCGATAAAAGCCGAGCAAAAGAATGAAGTAGCTAAAAAAGAAGTAGTAAAGCCAGTTGTACAAGGTGAAAAATTACCAAATACAGCATCAAATAATGTAGCAATGATGGGATTAAGTGCATGTCTTGTAGCGATAGGTACATTATTTGGTTTGAATCGTCGCAATAAGATTAAAGTGTAAATAAAATATTTTCCTATAAAGAATGGAATAATTTCATATATTAAAAATGGTAGGTTACTCCTACCATTTTTTGCATGGAGGGATGAAGAATGAAGTTACTCAATTATATCGGTATCATATTGATGGCTATTGGGCTATTCATGGGATCCTATTACGCTGTGGAATGGTATAAAGGAAAAAGCTCTGCTCAAGAATTAACGAAAGAAGAAATAAAGAGCCTTAAAAATATACAAGATACTCAACTTTCTCATGAAACACCTGTAACTTCTCAAGTGCCTTCTTCTCAAACAGAACATAAAGAAGGTGAAAAGGTAGCGATGTTAAACATACCGAAAATAAAGAAGAAGTTTTCTATATATTGGGGAGCGGATGATACGACTTTGAAAAAAGGAGTTGGTATGTTTGTTAGTGATTTAACGACAACCCCATCTGGAGGAGGACATACTGTACTGAGTGGACACCGAGATACTGTATTTACAGATTTAGGAGAGTTGAAAGAAAAGGATACTCTTGTTTTAGAGTATGATAATAAAACGTACACATATGAAATTCAAAAGACATGGATTACTCATGCGGATGATCGTACTGTTATTATAAAAAAAGAAGAACCGATATTAACACTGACAACTTGTTACCCATTTAATTATATAGGGGATGCACCAGATAGATATATTATCGAGGCGAAGTTAACTGGAAGTTATTCGAAGTGAAATTATAGTTTCTGAAAGCGGGAGGGGGATATAAGTTATGTCAAAAAACATTTTAATTGTTGAAGATGAAGACATATTACGTGAAATATTAAAAGATTATTTTTTAAGTGAGCAATATGTAGTGTTTGAAGCGAGGGACGGGAAAGAGGCTTTAGTTGTATTTGAAGAAGAAGAGGTTGATTTAGTTATTTTAGATATTATGTTGCCAGAACTCGATGGATGGTCTGTTTGCCGAAGAATTCGAAAGACGTCCGAGGTGCCTATTATTATGCTGACGGCGCGCGTAGATGAAGACGATACGTTACTTGGTTTTGAACTTGGGGCAAATGATTATGTGACGAAGCCGTATAGTCCGCCAATTTTATTAGCAAGAGCGAAAAGGTTGTTAGAAAGCAGAAAAGTGACAAAGCAACTTTTAGAGAATGAAGATGATACATTATCAATCCATGATATTCACGTTCATTTTCCGTCACGCACTGTTACGGTAAATCGAACTGATATTAATTTAACGCATACAGAATTTGAAATATTAGCGTATTTCATGAAAAATCAAGGAATCGTTTTAACGCGAGAGCAACTCATTTCAAGAATTTGGGGATATGAATTTGCTGGCGATGATCGAACGGTGAATAGCCATATTCGTAATTTAAGAAATAAATTAGGAGAGAAAGCAAAGTATATTACAACTGTAGTACGAACTGGTTATAAATTTGAGGGGAATATATGAGAAAAGGGATTGTTCTAAAATTATTTACTCTTACAACAGCATTATGCATGTTAATTTTAGCGACGATATTTATTGGACAAACGATATTTTTCAAACAATATTATGCGAATCGAAAAGTGGAAGATATTAAAGTGAATTTAAATTCCTTTGAGAAGAACTATTTAAATCATGCAGGAAATGCAGAAGAAATTCAGAAACTAGAGCAAGACTTTTTAAGAGAAAATAATACGTGGATTACGACATTAGATAAGAACGGGAATTTAAAACATGCAGATGATTTTTATTTTGAAGTAACGATAGATCGTAGGCAACAAAAGAGCTTTGGACAACAAATATTCAAAATTCCCTTAGGTAATCTCGTCAATATAGAGGAGATTGATAATAAATTATCAGAGCATTTTTTAGGGCAAGAAATTTATTTTTCTGGAGTGAGAAAAGAAGATAGTTTTATTCCATTCTCTTTTTCTTTATCTAAGCAGAATTTAAGCGGATCTAATAAACCGCTAGAAAAAGCATTTAATGAGAAAATGAGAAAATTATATGAGGAGAAAAAGAAAGCAACCGGGGAACAAGTTGTTAAGGAGAAGAGGCCAGCCGTTCAGGAGCAAGTTGCCCAAGAACCAGATGTTTACATAGGAGGGCGTGTTACGAAAGTACAGTTTCCAGATGTAAAAGGCCCCGTAAATCCAATTTATAAAAATACTTTATTTTTGGATAGTATAAAAGAATTTCAAACGGATGTATTACTAAAAGAGAGTAATCAAATAGAGTATTCAACAAAGACAATGGACCATGAAAAGAATGATATAAAATATAAATTATTAATGAAACCAATAAAAGAAAAAGATGGATCAGTAACATATATTTATGCGATGGCTTCTTTACAGCCTGTAGATGAAGCTGTACAAATGGTGCAAGATTATTACATCTATATCATTGCATTTGTAGTCGTTCTTATTTTTTTAGCTTCGTTTTATTATTCAAAACAAATTGCAAAACCATTATTAAAAATAAATGATACGACGAAGAAAATAGCACAATTAGATTTTACAGAAAAAATACCAATTACTTCAAAAGATGAAATTGGAGATTTATCGAAAAATATTAATGTGCTATCAAATAAACTCCATTCGCATATTGGGCAGTTAGAAGAAGATATTGAAAAGGAAAGAAAGTTAGAAAAGACGCGAAAAGAATTCATTTCTGGTGTTTCACATGAATTAAAAACACCGCTAAGTATTATGAAAAGCTGTATTTCTATTTTAAAAGACGGGGTAGCTGAACATAAAAAAGAGTATTATTTTCAGGCGATGGAGAGAGAAGTAGACAAAATGGATACGTTAATTTTGGATATGCTTGAATTAGCTAAATTTGAATCTGGTACATATAAAATGAAAAAGGATTCGTTTTATATTGATACAGTAATTGAAGATATATGTGAACATCTATCTGTGGAAATAGAGAAAAAAGAGCTTCGTGTTCATAAAAATATATGTTCATTTGAAGTGATTGCAAATCAAGGCCGGATTGAACAAGTCATCGTGAATTTCATTACGAATGCCATACGTTATACACCAAATAAAGAAGATATTATTATTTCTACAATAGATGAGAAGGATCGTATAAAAGTGTGCATTGAAAATAAAGGTACTCATATTGAAGAAGAACAATTAGATAAAATTTGGGATCGTTTTTATCGCGTGGATACAGCTCGTCAGCGTTCACAAGGTGGGACGGGGCTTGGACTTGCTATTTCAAAGAATATTTTAGAACTACATGATGCTGAATATGGGGCAGAAAATACAGAAGATGGTGTATTATTTTATTTCTATTTACCGAAAAAAGCGTAGACAATATGATCTATGCTTTTTTAATTTATTTTCATATTATCTTTACCTAATCTTTATTTTTAATTAGTATAATTTATTTAGAATATGAGGTTATGTAAGGAGTCGATGAACCGTGCATAGCAATTGGCTAAGTATAATGGTATTTATTTTCTTTTGCGCATTTATTGTATTTTTAATTGATATTACGATATGAAAAAAGAGCGCTCATTAAGCGCCCTTTTTTTGTGTATTCATTTGATAAGCACTGATGCTCTTGAATAAGCGTGGTGAAGTGATAAATAAAAATATAAGTAAAACGGTACATAAAATAAAAGAACCAAGCATTGTACTTCCATTTACGATTAATGAATATAACACAGCTGATTGACCTTTCGGCGCATATTGTCCCCAGAAAATAATGCCGGCAATAAAGTGGCAGAAATAGCGAGCAAAGCTACCGATAAATGTAGCAAGGATAATATAAGCAAGGACTTTCTTACCCTGATTTTGTTTTGATGAAGGTTTGTCTTTACGGTTACCTAAATTTGATTGTTCTAAGCTATTTTCATTGGATGTTAAAAGTGCTTTTTGAATTGGACGATAGAATAAGCCAGCAAATCCGATAAAAGCAAAGGCAATGAAGTACTCAATGAATGCTTGAACAGGTGTTAAAATATAAGCATCTCCCACGACAATTTGTAATAGTCCCCAAACTAAACCGCCTAAGGAAGCTGATTTAAAGCCCCAGCGGTAAGCAATAATAAAAATAGGAATCATAGCGAATGAGATAGAACCGCCTGTTGGAAGTTTAAGTGATAATGGTAAAATATCGATGATCATGGCGAAGGCTGCAAGAATAGCAGATTCGATCATCGCTTGTAAATTGGTGTTACGCATGTTGTCTCCCCCTAAATCCAAGTTGTACAAAAAAGAATAGATATCATAGGAGGATACGAAATACGTAAATAAAAAAGAGGTATGTATTTCGGACGTTTGCACAATCCCTGCGTTAGCATTAACTAACAGGTTCGAAGGGTCGGAACGAAGTGTTCCCTCTCAGCGGCATAGCTCCCCCTGTGATAACGAAATTCTTTATTTGCTATTGTTTATTGTAAGCGAAATGGATGAGAATGGCAAACGAATCCATTATGACAATAATTGAAATAGAATTGTAGAGAAATGTTAATAAATATGAAGTCAAAGGGTATAGTACTCAAGAAATAGAGTGTGCTATAATTCTTTTGAAAATAATTATCATTCTCTTCTGAGGGGGAAGGTTATGAGCTTAGTAGATATTAAAATCGGTGAGAAAGTGTTAGTAAAAAGCGTTCAGTCGTTAGATCAATTATTAAAGAGAAGACTGGCTGCTTTTGGTCTTTCTGAAGGAAGCGAACTTCGTATGAAGCAGAAAGCGATGTTCAAAGGTCCTTGTACATTGGAGTGTCGTGGACAGTTAATTAGTATTCGTCATTGTGACGCGAAAATGATAAAGGTGGAATTAGCGTGAATAAGGTAGCTTTGCTAGGGAATCCGAATACAGGGAAGACATCATTATTTAATGCACTTACTGGTTCTTATGAATACGTAGGAAACTGGAGCGGTGTAACAGTAGAAAAGAAGGTTGGTAAATTAAAAGATAGACAAGGAACATTAATTGATTTGCCAGGTGTGTATGATTTAAATCCAGTTTCACGTGATGAAGGTGTTGTAACAAACTTTCTATTAACAGAAGAATTTAATCATATGTTAAATATCGTAGATTCCTCGCAGTTTGAAAGAAATATGCATTTAACGTTGCAGTTACTTGAATTTGGTAAGCCAGTCTCAATTGGTTTAAACATGGTTGATGTGGCGAAGCAAAGAGGAATTGTCATTGATGTAAAACGATTATCAGAGCTATTAGGTGTAACAGTCGTTCCTGTTGTTGCAAGAAGTGGAAAAGGCTGTGAAGAACTGCTTACGACTCTTAAAGAAAATGACAAAAAAGAGAAAAAGCCATTCCTTATTTCATATGGTGTACAAATGGATGAAGGAATTGGAGAAGTAATTGCTCTTTTAGAGACAGCGAATTACGAGCATCCGAGATGGTTAGCACTTCAATTTTTAAGCAATAACGAAGTAGTAGAAAAAGAAATGAAAGCATTACCAATTTATAAGGAACTCATAGCCATTCGATCTCGCTTAGAAGGAAGACTTGATTGTACGTTAGAAGAGCACATTTACAAAACTCGTGAAGCGTATATTGAAAAGTTAAAAACAAATGTTATGAAGCATGAGAAAGAAGGGGAAATTCCTTTTTCAGAAAAAATTGATAGATTAATTACACATAAAATTTTAGGACTTCCAATCTTTTTAGCAGTTATGTTTTTTATTTTTCAGGTTACGTTTACGTGGATTGGTACACCTTTATCGGATATGTTAGATGAGTTTTTTGGTGGGCAGCTTACGGATTGGGTGACGGCTGGACTTACAAGTATTGGAGCTTCTGATTTTATTCAAGCACTCGTTACAGAAGGTATTATTGCCGGTGTTGGTGCTGTATTAGTATTCGTACCACAAATCTTTGCACTATTCTTTTTTATTTCATTATTAGAAGACTCAGGGTATATGGCGCGAATTGCAGTTGTTATGGATAGAATTATGGAGTTTTTCGGCTTAAACGGAAAAGCTTTTATTCCGATGATTATCGGTTTTGGATGTAACGTTCCAGGTATCATGGCTGCGAGAACGATTGAACAGGAAAAAGAACGTTTACTTACCATTTTAGTAACACCATTTATGTCTTGTTCAGCACGATTACCTGTATATGCATTATTTGCGGGCGTATTTTTCCCGCATAGTCAGGCGACTGTTGTATTTTCTTTATATGTTGCAGGGATTGTTCTTGCGTTATTAGTTACAAAAATTATGTCTCTTACAATTTTGAAAGCGGAAAAGTCTATTTTCGTAATTGAATTACCGCCTTACCGTGTGCCACAAGCAAAAACATTATGGCTAAGCACGTGGGAGAAAGGAAAGGGATTTGTTCGTAAAGCTGGTACATTCATCTTTGGTGGTTCGGTTGTTATTTGGTTATTAAACTATGCAGGTCCATCAGGATTCGGCGTTGATATGGGAGATAGCTACTTAGCGATGATTGGTGGATTTATCGCACCATTATTTGCACCGCTCGGCTTCGGAACGTGGCAAGCTGCAGCATCCCTTTTAACAGGATTTTTAGCAAAAGAAGTTGTCGTTTCTACAATGGCAATTATTTATGCAGTTAAAGAAGATGTGCTTGGAAATGTAATGGGAGCACATTATACAGCATTATCAGCTTATGCATTTATGTTCTTTATTTTATTATATGTTCCGTGTTTAGCGACGGTAGCTGTTATTAAACGTGAAACAGGATCAGCGAAGTGGACGATTTTCTCAGTCGTTTATCCACTCGTAGTTGCTTATGTATTAACGCTCATTATATACCAAGTTGGATCCTTACTCGGATTCTAGAAGGAGATGTATTGTGATGATGGTCAATATTATAATTGGAGCTATCATTTTTGGTTATGCAGCATATACGTTAGTTAATTTTGTAAAGAGAAGTAAAAAAGGAAAATGCGCGGCATGTTCTTTAAATAAGTCATGTCAGTCGCAAACTTGTAGCCCGGATATGGAGCAAATTGCTCATAATAAATAGAAAAAAGCTTTGCGAAATTTCGCAAAGCTTTTTTGTTTTACTTTTTAATTTTTACAAGTTGAGAAGCTTCTACGCCTTTGTAACCAGGGAATTCTTTACTTGGGTCTTTATCAAATTTTAATACACCTACAGATTTTTCATCACCTTTTACATTTCTGTAAGTTGCGTCATCGACAATCGCATACATATCTGTATATGCACGGCCACTTCCGATAATTGTGTTGCCTTCATATTTTAATTTTGCCCCATCAAGTGCAGCATTTTCTACTTTTTCTTTTGCAAATAATACACCTTGTTCTGTTGTTACAGCTGGTAATTTATCAAGTGGTTTCGTGTTGTCTTTTTCATCAACTTTGCTAAGTAACTCTTTTTTCACTAGTTCTTCACCAGTTTTCTTATCCATTACAAGAACTTTTTTACCATCTAATGTTGTCATTTTCATTTTATAGAAGTCTTTTTCTTTCACTTCTTTTTTGTTTTTATCTGTAATTTGCTGAACTTGTTCTTCTGATCCGTACAGTACAAAGCCGTTCGCTTTTTCTCCTAATAAAGAACAACCTGATAATGCTCCAAGTGAAATTGCTGCTGCTAATCCGATTCCTACTAATTTTTTCATGATGATTTCTCCTTTTATATGTTTTATAGTAAATACAATTTTTGTATCGTTGCTTACATGCGAAGAAGCTTGTTTGTTGCTTCTGATATTAGTGTATGAGAAATATTGGAATGCAACTATCGAGTTAGCTTACAGTAACATTACACTTATGTAATTTAGTGAAATTGCACAAAAGTAAGTTAATTTCAAAGAGGGATAATGAGAATATATTAGAAATACAATATTGTATATAGAATGTCATATTATAATGGATGTATTTTGGAAATAACATGTAAGGACATATTAGTTTTGTTATAATAAACACATAGGCTGTAAAATGAATATTCTTTACTGTAAAGGGAGATTTTTCAGTTTTCCAAGTAGTGAATTTGAAATATGAGGTATATCATAGGAGGAATTTAGATGTCTGTATTTAAACGATTAAGAGATTTAACAATGTCGAATGTGTATTCGTTAATTGAAAAAGCGGAAGATCCAGTTAAGATGACTGATCAATATTTACGCGATATGCAAGCCGATGTACAAGAGGCTGAGAAAAGTGTAGCAGCTCAAATCGCACTTGAGAAGAAATTCAAAATATTATTTGAAGAGCAAGAAGCACTTGTGAAAAAACGTGAAGAGCAGGCTCATATGGCTGTTCAAGCTAATAACTTAGATCTTGCGCGTCGTGCATTAGAAGAAAAACAAAATGCAGAGCAAAAAATGAATGAGTATAAAGCAAGCTACGAGCAAAATAAAACTGCTGCTGATAACCTGCGCCTAAAGCTAGAAGAAATGCGTAAGCAATTAACAGAGCTGAAAAATAAACGTGAAACACTTGTAGCACGTGTAAATGCTGCGAAAGCACAGAAAAATATTAATCAGGCGATGTCTGGATTTGATTCAAATTCAGCAAAAGCTGGTTTAAGCCGTATGGAAGAGAAAGCCCTTCAATTAGAGGCTGAAGCGGAAGCAAGCGGTGAAGTTTATAAGAAAGAAAAATCATTAGATGATGAATTCGCAAGCTTAAACAAAAATTCTGCTGTTGACGATGAATTAGCTCGTATTATGAAGCAGTATGAGAAATAATATAGAATAAAGACAAATGAACCGACATGTCTAAATATATTCATGTCGGTTTTCTATTATATTTTAGAGGAGGTTTTGCAATGACATGGATGAATGTAGTTGCCATGCTTGTATGGACTGGAGCGAGTGCAGTACTTTTATTTGCAATTATGTGGGTTGATTCAATTTTTACAAAATACAATGATTTAAAAGAAATCAAAAATGGAAATACAGCTGTAACAACTCGTTTTATTATGAAATTATTTGCACAAGGGTACATTTTATCTCAATCGATAACGAAAGCAAATGATTTATGGCAAGCACTTCTTGCATCAGCAGTTTCTTTCGTTATTTTATTAGTGGTAGAAATGTTTATCGAATTCGTATTAAAGAAAATGTCTGGTCTTGATTTAGAAGAAGGTACGAAAGAAGGTAGCGTTGCACATGCGATGTTAGCCGGATCATTACATATTGTTGGTGCACTAATTTTAGGTGCTTGTTTATAAAGAGAAAAGGAGGGGTAGATCATGAGTTTATTTAAACGAATTAAAAATATAATGAAAAGCCCAGAGCCACCGAAGCCGGAAAAGAGTCTTTTAACGTTAGCTCCTGGCGATATGATTGAAGTTTCATTAGTTATGTATGAATTAATTGGGAAAACGAGTATGCATTCGCGTAAGGAAATTGTTTTGACATTGCAAGATGGAAAAGATATTCGTTATTTAAAAATTGAAGACCGAGAAAATACGTATTACAAATTATATACTCCAATTGATGGTCGCTTAGATTCAATTGATGAAATTCCGACGACAATTGAAATGGATGATACTGAGTATCATATGGAAGAACAATATAACGGACGTGTTGTTGTGATGGGAAAAACTCCATTCTCAGCTTCAGAAGAACAGTATATATGGGAATTCCAATCAGATAATCGGAAATTATTGCGTATTGAATGGCAAAATGGTCGCACAATGATGTATGAGGGAGAAGCAATCATTCCTGCTGATGTACAAATTATAAGAGCAACGTAAGGGGGCGTAATCATGTCAAGCCGATTGTTTACCATGATTAAATCGTTTGTGATCCCTATACTTGCTATCGTTATATTACTTGTTGTTGCTGGTTATGCCTTATCAGGTTGTCAAGGCGGGCAGACAAAGTCGATTCAAGACCGTTATCCACTTGAATCTGTTGCCAAGGAAGGTAAACAAGAATCTTACGTGTATAGGGCCGCCAATCGGTCAGTTCCTGAAGTCGCAAAGGAACTCATTAATGAAAGAGAACCGCAGCAAGCATCTAAAGAAGACGAAAATCAAATGTTCCTCGTTTATTCTGATAAGATTTATAACCTGCAAAAGGATAAAGAGAAACCATCTGATACGTTAATTGAAATAAGTAATAAAGAATTTGTCCGTCAAAATTACCAACCGTCCTTCTTGCAAGGATATATTATGGGTAGCATATTAAACGATATATTCGGTTCACGAAAATCATCATACGGTGATTATCGAGGATATAACGATAGACAAAATCATAAACCAGTTATTCCAGAGAGACCACCTACAAAAGAAGAAAAGAAAACCCCACCTCCAATTACGAAGGAAGGGAAAGGGTCTATCATTAAGCGAGGCGATAATGTAGATTCGAAACCATCAGTAGGTGATAAGGGAAGTATTACTGAAAAAGGAAGTAATACGACGCCCCCACCTTCTACTGGAAGCAAGGGTAAAATTACAAAAACACCAGGCGGTTCAAGCGGATCAGATGTGAAGCCAAAATCATCTATTAAAACGCCGCCAAGGAATACATCTCCTCCGAAAACGAGGGTCGGTGGTTCAGGAAAAATTACGAAGAGAAGATAGTGTAGAGACCGAAAAGTGGAATTTGCTTTTTGGTCTTTTTTTGTTATGGGAATTAATTCCTCTCATGTGGTACGATTTAGGTATAAGGGAGGAAGTAAAAATATATCAGCGATTATTGAAATATATCGACTTACCGACAAAAACTGACAACGATAGCAACTTAATAATAAAAAGAGGGTGTGCCAAAATTTTGGCACACCCTCTTTTTCATAACGATTAATGAATATCACGTTTCTTAAAGTTACCGCCTTTTACTTCTGCTACGTCATAAACTGTAATAAAGGCGTGTGGATCGATTTCATTAATAAGTTCTTTCATTTTACTTTCTTCTAAACGGTTAATTACACATGAAATTTCTTTAAACTTCTCTCTTGAATAACCACCGTATACTTCGTTATATGTTGCACTTCGGCCTAAACGATCGCGAATTGTTTCTACCATTAATTCAGGCTCTTTTGTAATAATTTTAAATGCTTTTGAACCACTTAAACCAACTTCAACGATATGAATCACTTTCGAAGCGATAAAGTAAGCAATTGCCGAAAGGATAGCTCCTTGCAGGCCGAATACCGTTGATACGAAAATAAATACGAACATGTTTAAGAATAAAATAAGGTCACTCGTTCCAAATGGTAACTTACGAGAAAGCAATACAGCAAGCATATCGATTCCATCTAATGCCCCACCGTTACGTAATGCTAGTCCCATACCAAAACCGATGATAATACCACCAACAACTGTAACTAATAATGTATCGCCTTCAATAATAGCTGGTATTCCGTGCATGACAACGGTACCTACTGCTAATGAAGCAATTCCGATAATAGAATAAATCGCAAAGCTTTTACCGATTTGCTTATACCCTAACCAAACGAAAGGAATGTTAATAACTGCGATTAGAGCTCCTAATGGCAATCCAAATAATCTTGAACTAACGATACTTAAACCAGTTACACCACCGTCTGATACGTTATTTGGAATTAATACTGCTTCTAATCCGTACGCTGTGATAAATGCCCCAATAATAATCATCAAAGCTTTTGAAGCAATTCTTAGCTTATTGGGCTTGTTTTTGATAATTTTCTCCATGTAATTTCCTCGTTTCAAACTAGTTTCTTATTTGTTACGTAATTCACACCTAAATTTTATTTTAACATTTAATTTGAAAAAATTCTCCTTTAATGGATGTATGCAGGGAATATTATCACCATATTATCTTTAAAATATTTTTGAAATCAGTATAAGAAATCCCATCCTTTCAAAGGATGGGATGCTATTAAGAAAATATAAAACTAAGTACTGATACGAATAAAGCGAAACCTAAAATAGTTCCACATATTTTCATATGGCGCTTGCGTCCCATTACGACAATCGCAACATATTCACGGATCATTGCGTTAGGCCAGTAATAAAATGCAGTTTTTGATCCGATTCCTTGGCTATTAAGACCGGCTTGTCTTGCATATATACCAGCACGGAAAAGGTGGAAATTATTCGTTGTAAAAATACTTTTATATTTACCTTCTGGTTTTAAAGAATCCATAATTTCTTTAGAGAACAGCATATTTTGATATGTGTTTACAGAGCGATTTTCCTGGACTGTATGTTCAAGAGGAATTCCTTTTTCAACAGCGTAACTTTGCATCGCTTCCGCTTCTGGAAGACCTTCATCTGGACCTTGTCCACCAGAAAAAATAATTGTTGGTGGTGTATTAACAGCGGCTTGTTTCCAATAGAAGTCAATCGCTTTATTAATGCGGCTTGCAAGTAAAGGTGGTACTTTATCATTAATTAAGCCGCTACCAAGAACGATGATGAAATCTTGATTACGTCTTGGTCTGTTGAATTGGTATAAAAAATATGCACTTAAGAAGTTAGATAAGTGTATAAAGAAATATATGCTTATAAGAGAAATAGCTGCAAAAATAGGCTCTAAATGCGATGAAACCAAACTTGCTGGATTTATAATAGGGAGTAACATAAAGAATAACATCCCTAAAGCAGCAAGGAGTGTTAAACAGTTAGTGAACCGTCGTCCTTCTCGCTTCATTAAAATTCTAGCATTAAGAAATAGTCCAAACATTAAAGCAACAATACCGAAAGGAAGCATAATGAGAAGTGCTAAAAAAGGTAAAAATATAATGTAGCGTAGGACATCACTATCTGAGTTCAATGATACAATCACACAAAAAAGAAGGAAAAAACAGATAAAGGCATTAAATAAAAAGCCGTTTATTATTTTTCGCGGATCTTTTAAATACGAGATAAGAAAAATAATAAACAATATAAGAGGAATAATTCCGAAATACATCATAAATATAGTACACCTCAACTTGTATAAGAATTTGACATACCTTTTATATTACATGATTTTATAAGTGAAAATGAAAGAAAAAGGATTTTGAATTTTCTCAATAAAATATATAGATACGTATGTTACAATATATTCAAAGCGATATATTAAAAGTAAAATGGTTGAAAAGGCACTTAGTAGAGTGCTTTTTCTTTTTGTATGCAATTGTGCATATTATATTTTTTTTCAAATGAAGAGGATTACAATATAAGTTGTAGACAGACTTTATAAAGCAGAATTTCATACAAACATTTCCCTCTACTTTTTGTATCTAACAATCGTATAACAATAAATAATTCTGTTTTATAGTGTCTGTTTTTGAAAGGTGTCTTTTTTGAAGGCACCTTTTTTTATTAGTATAGATAGTTTACACTGTTAGCATAGTGTAAACTATCTATACTAAACATTTGCAATCTTCCGTATAAATATTATCAATTTACTATATATTCCAGTGGTGTTAACCTACATATGAAAGGCTTTCTTTTTCAAAATATTACCCCTAATAAAATTTTGAAGAAGTCAACTGTCTCCAAACTTGTCTTTATGCTTAAAGAAAAAGCACTCAATTTGAGTGCTTTTTCTTATTGAAACATGCTATTTTTCTAGGCGATTTTCATAAAATAAAAGTAAAGAAATGAAAGTGGGTGACAAAATGCCGGCAGTTGTGGAAGGTGTTATTATTGAAAACTGCAATGGAACAATTAATGTAGGTGACAAATATAACGTACAGCCGATTGAAAAGACGAAGGCTTATAATGGATCGGGATCATCAAATACAGGAATGAAAGTACAAACGTTTAGCGGGATTAGTACAGCTGATGTATGGGATAATGATGCGAATGATCAGGGGATACAGTTTACTTTATAGTACAGTATGTAAAATTGCATAAAATGATGAAGTTGCCCTATGATACAATCTAGCTGTGAGCTGTTAATGATTCTTCTGTAGTATAGTTGTTAGATTAGAAATATAACATCTTATCGAAAATCATACGTATAAAAAAAGACGCTTCAAATGAAGTGTCTTTTTTTACCTTAGTGATACCCTTTAGCAGAGTCTTTATGAATTTTATTTTTAAATATACTGTAGCTCCAAAGCTGATATCCAATAACGATTGGTACCATGACCATTGCAACGAAGAACATAATTTTTAAGTTTAGTTGACTACCGGCTGCGTTGTATAACGTTGTACTGTATGCATCGTTAATACGAGATGGTAACATTCTTGGGAACATACCTGCAAAGCCAGTTGTCATAAACATTGCGATTGTTAGGCAAACGAATGTGAAGGCAAGGCCAATTTTATGTTTGTACACCATAATTAGTGCGAGTACACTCATTAGCATTGCAAGTACTGGAAGAATGAATAGTACCGGATATTCCGTAAAGTTTTGGAATAAGTTTGTTCGATTAGCAGTCGCTACATAGAAAATAGCTAAAATGATAGCAGCTGCCATTGAAAACGGTCTTGCGATTTTATAAGCACGATCAGATACTTCACCAGTCGTTTTAATCATGACCCAAAGGGCACCGGATACGACAAATATAGCAGTGAAGAACAACCCTCCTAAAATACCGTAATGGTTTAGTAAGCTAAGTAAATTTCCTTCATAGCCATTTTTTCCGATTTGTAGTCCGTAATACAAGTTAGCAAATGTAACACCGAATAAAAAGGCGATTAAGAAACTGCCAATTGCAAATGCCCATTTACAAGTTTTTTGCCAAATTGGTGAATCATCTTTATGCATGAATTCCAGTCCAGCGGCACGAGCAAATAGTGCAAGTAATACTAAGAATAACGGTGTATATAAATAACTAAACATATTAGCATATGTGACTGGGAAGGCAGCAAATGTTGCGCCACCAGCTGTAATTAACCATACTTCATTACCGCCCCAGAACGGGCCAATTGCTTCTTGTAATTGATTTCGTTCTTGTCGGTCTTTCGTAACGAAGGGAAAAATCATTCCGTTACCAAGTGCATACCCGTCAAGAATGAAGTAAACTGTCCAAATCACGCCCCATAAACCGAACCAGATGATTGCAAGCATATCATGAGACATGAGCCACACCTCCCTCAGTAGCAGGTTCTTCTAATGCGGCAGGTCCTTTTTTCGCGAACTTCAGCATTAAGTATACGTCTGCGATTAAAAGTAAAGTGTAGAATAAAATTAAACTAATTAATGAGAACCAAATTTGCGGGACAGATATAGGCGATACAGATTCTGCTGTACGCATTAGTTTATATACTGTCCATGGTTGGCGACCTACTTCAGCGATAATCCATCCTGCGTTAATCGCAATATAAGGAAGTAAGACAGACCATATTGTAATTTTTAAATAACGTTTTGAGTTTTCTAGTTTTCCTTTTCGGTTTAAATAGAAGCCATACCAAGTTAATGCCATAAAGAACATACCGAGTGCAACCATTAAGCGGAAGCTATAATACACGAGGTTAACATTTGGACGTTCATCTTTCGGAATATCTTTTAAACCAACAATTTCGCCATCAAATGAATTTGTGTAGAAGAAGCTTCCGAGTTTTGGAATCGTAAGGAATTCAAAGTTCTTCTCATTTTTTACATCAGGAATTTGAACAATTGAGAAGCCTTGTCCTTTTCCAGTTTCCCAAACTGCTTCCATCGCAGCTCCTTTTGCGGGTTGATATTTAGCTGCTGATACACCAGATTGATGTCCCATAAACGGTGTAATTGTTGCGGCGAATAAGCCTAACATTAAGCCGAACTTAAATGATTTTTTGAAGAATTCAACTTCATTTTTACGTAATAAGTGATAGGCACTAATTGCCATAACGAAGAAAGCACCAACAATATAACAACCAACTACAGTATGGAAGAACATATTCCAAGCGTATGGATTCGTAACGAGTGCCCAGAAATCATTTAATTCAGCGCGGCCGTTACGTACTACGTAGCCAACAGGGTTTTGCATAAAGCCGTTTGCTGTAATAATCCAAAGGGCGGAAATATTTGTTCCAAGTGCAACCATCCACATACAGAAGGCACGAAACTTTGGTGAAATTTTGTCTTTACCGAATAACCATATTCCCATGAAAGTAGATTCTAAGAAGAAGGCAACAAGTGCTTCGATTGCGAGAGGTGATCCGAAAATATCTCCCATATATTTGGAGTACTCAGACCAGTTTGTTCCAAATTGGAATTCCATCGTAATCCCGGTTATAATCCCCATTACGAAATTAATTGTAAATAATTTACCCCAGAAATTTGCCATTTTGCGATATGTTGGATTCAATGTGCGGGCGTATTGAGTTTCCATACATGCTACTAAAATGACAAGTCCGATTGTCAAAGGTACAAATAAAAAGTGATAAAAAATAGTAATTGCAAATTGAAAACGACTCAGTAACAGAACGTCGGACATAATAAATATTCACTCCTTTTTTACATTATCTACAATCAGTTTATAGTGAAAATACGTTTAAAGTATGTGAAACTTGTTACAAAGGTGTGTGTATATTTTGAAAGAATTATGTCGATTATCTGAAAATATCTTATTTTTACTATAAAGCGATATCCTTTTTGAGTTTTTCATATTTTGGTACACTATATAAGTAATGTAAATGAGAGAAAAGAGGGTAACTAACTGTTACGATTTATTTAACCAATTATAACGAAAGTTAATTAAATATATCAGTAAGCCCTGCTAGTCAAGTAATTGGCTAGTAGTGAGGGTTAACTGCGGGCAATCCCTAAAGCTGATTGAACTACAACGTGGCTAGAAATAGCGAGCGTGAATGTTGCGAAAGCAGAAAAAATCAATCAGATCGTGCAAGGTTAAATCCTAAACACTAGAACAATGGGTCTTCCGCCTCGAATCATCTAAGTCAAAATTGATAGGATGAACGTTCAACGACTATCTCGTATAACTGACGAGAGTACATCACAAGCCTATGGTGATGGAAAAATCCTCTATCTCTAAAGAGATAAACATATAGTCTGCGCTCATGTGAAAACATGAGAAGTTCATAAGAGAACTGGCTAAGGAATTGCGCCCTTAGTTGAACGAGATAAATTTAATTAAATCTATCAAACCTCATTGAATGTACCAAACATATGTGCTATGTTAGGTTCAATGAGGTAAGAATAATAATGAAATTTTTACGAGTTAGTCAAGTATCAGAATTAACAGGTTTGCATCCGAGTAGTCTTACGAGAATGCTGGTGGAACACGCTACTATTCAGAGGAATCCATCTTTCATTATCTAAAAGGTGAGTGTCTGAATAATCGCACAGTAAAGGAGTAGGCTTCTGATGATATTGGCGAAGAAAGTTAGACTAATTCCAACGCCTGAACAAGAACAAGTGCTTAGAAATCATGCTGGTGCTGCAAGATTTGCTTATAACTATTGTAAAAGAATGAGTGATAGATACTATAAGCTATTTGGAAAATCTGTTTCACAGTTAGCTTTACAGAAACGATTTACAAAGATCAAGAAGCGAAAGAGATATGAGTGGTTAAAAGACATCAATGCACAAGTTCCTAAACAGGCTTCAAAAGATTTTGATACGGCGAGAAAAAATTCGTTCAAAAAGTACAAAAATGGTTCTCACACTTCTTATAAATCCAAAAAAGATTTAATCCAAGGATTTTATGCCAATTATGAAAGACTGGTTATAGGAAAGAAATTGGTTCATATTCAGTCCATTGGAGAAGTGAAAACAAGCCAACAACTACCAAGAAACAAAAAGCCATCCAATCCAAGAGTTACCTTTGATGGTCGTCACTGGTGGATGAGTGTAGGATTCCAAGAAGACTTTGAATTACAAGAACTAACGAACGAGTCGATTGGTGTGGATGTTGGATTAAAAGAGCTTTTTGTAGCTTCTAATGGTATGAAAGAACGAAATATAAACAAAGATGCTAAGGTTAAAAAACTTTTGAAAAGGAAAAAGTCAGCGCAAAGAGATATGTCTAGGAGATTTAAAAAAGGTGTGAAAATTCAATCCGCCGGATATGAAAAAGCGAAAGCTGAGCACCTGCGGTTATCTAGGAAAATTATGAATATCCGAAATAACCATATCCATCAAGCAACAGCTAGATTGGTGAAAACCAAACCAATGAGGATTGTTGTGGAAGACTTATCTATCTCAAACCTGTTAAAAAATAAAAAACTATCGAAAGCATTTTCCTTTCAAAAATTAAACTTCTTCTTTCAATGTTTATTATACAAGTGTGAGAAGTACGGCATTGCGTATGTAAAAGCTGATAAATGGTTCGCTTCAAGCAAGATTTGCTCATGTTGCGGCGTTAAATACGACCATTCAGTTCAACCAGAAGGACAGTGGAGTTTAAAGATTCGTGAATGGCGTTGTGCTTCATGCAATAGCTATCACGATAGGGATGTAAATGCTGCGATAAATTTATCAAGATGGGTAAAATAAATGCTTGATAATAGGAGGTAACGATACTGCCTCGTGTGGAGTGTTATACCCCTCGTCCCTTTGGGGCTGCGAGAACACGATGAAGCACTAACTTGTATAAATTTGATTGAATTGTATAGATTTAGTTAAGTTTATCGTATCGGTCCTTTACTATGAAGTCATTAGAAGAGATTTTGCAGTACAATGAGAAATTTGTTGAAGAGAAAAAATACGAAGAGTATGAAACAGGAAAATTCCCGAATAAAAAAATGGTAATTATCTCTTGTATGGATACTCGTCTTGTTGAATTATTACCAAAAGCAATGAATATGCGTAACGGTGATGTGAAAATTATTAAGGTAGCAGGAGCTGTTATCTCACATCCATTCGGAAGTATTATGCGTAGTATTTTAGTTGCTGTATATGAACTTGGTGCTGATGAAGTTTGTGTAGTTGGTCACCACGATTGCGGTATGGCAAAAATTCAGGCAAGCAGTACAATTGAGAAGATGAAAGAGCGCGGTATAACAAATGAGAAATTAGATACACTCCGTTATTCTGGAATCGATTTAGAAAGATTCCTACAAGGGTTCTCTAGTGTAGAAGAAAGTGTAGAACATAGCGTATCGATACTTCGCAACCATCCGTTACTTCCAGAAGAAGTACCTGTTCACGGTCTTGTTATCGATCCTGAAACAGGAAAATTAGATTTAGTTGTGAATGGTTACGACAATTAAGAATTTACTTTGTCATCCTTTTTATCTGGGACAGGATCAAATCCTCCCGGGTGGAAAGGGTGACATTTTAATATACGCTTACAAGTAAGCCAAAAACCTTTGAGTGCACCATGTTTTTGAAACGCCTCTAATCCGTAATGAGAACAAGTCGGATAAAAACGGCATGTTGGTGGTGTCATCGGAGAAATGAATTTTTGATAAAAGCGTATAATCCCAATAAAAATCTGTTTCATAACGGTCTCCTTTTCAGCATATTCTTAAAGTATTATAGCACGACTGTACATAATACTTTACTAATGTGCATTTCCGTTATATCATATTGGATATAACGGAATTAAATTAAAAGCGGGAGAGATGTTGTATGCCATCAGTAGAAAGCTTTGAATTAGATCATACGATTGTAAAGGCACCTTATGTAAGACATTGCGGAGTTCACAATGTAGGTAGTGACGGTATTGTAAATAAATTTGATATTCGTTTCTGCCAACCGAATAAACAAGCAATGAAACCAGATGTTATTCATACGTTAGAGCATTTATTAGCATTTAATTTACGTAAATATATTGATCGTTATCCGCATTTTGATATTATCGATATTTCACCGATGGGCTGCCAAACAGGATATTATCTTGTAGTAAGCGGAACACCGACAGTACGAGAAATCATTGATTTATTAGAACTAACATTAAAAGATGCGGTTCAAATTACAGAAATTCCAGCTGCAAATGAAACACAATGTGGTCAAGCGAAGCTTCACGACTTAGAAGGAGCACAACGCTTAATGAACTTCTGGTTAAGCCAAGATAAAGATGAACTTGAGAAAGTGTTTGGATAAAAAGGAAAACTGCCTGTGAAAGGGCAGTTTTTTTATTGTACTAAGAGCGAACATACTCTTCTTTTTTATGAAAATATATTAGATACTCCAACATATAAAACAAAGGCAGAACCGAGAAAATAAACAAATGCTTTTGCTTTTTCCCGTTTCTTCATTTCATCAATTCCAAAAAGGATAAACATAATACTTAAAAGGATAAACACGTAAGGTAAAAGAATAGTGAAGTTTGCAAAGAAGCTAAATAGGGCGAGAGAAAGAGCGATAGTGGCGATTATAATTTGAATGTTTTTTAACATGGAATCCCCCTTAAGTAGAAAGAAATAGTTACTGAGAGAAAATAATTATAAATGCTAAATTGATCGAAATTTTATTCTACATGTAGCGAAAGAGTTTGATATTAAAAAGAAGAATATGAGACTAGAAACGAAAAAATACGGGATACTCATTAATTCCTAGAAGAATAAAGGAACAACTGAGAATAAATTGTACGTATGGGAGAAGTGAAAAATTATCGGTAAAATGGACATAAGTGCTTAGAGTGAGTAAGAGAAGCATGAGAAATGCTAAAAAAATCCGTAATATAGTTAGAGTTAGCATTGTATAGCCCCCTTTAGACCATTTACTAGAATATTTCTGTGAAACCAATAAATAAAGCAGCGGCTCCTGCTAGTAGAGCGAGCACACTACCTCCTGTTTGCTGTTTTAATATTTCCTCTAAACTTATGGTGAGGGCCATACCTCCTAAAAAGATGAACATATAAGGGATTATTTCTCTATTACCAGTAAAAAATCCATAGATTGCTATAGACAAGGCAATAAGTGATAAAGTAATCCGTCCCCATTTTAGCATAAAAGACCTCCTCTATTTTATGTAGGTAATAATGAGAACAATCCAAATGAAAGCACCGGCAATAATACAAATAAGTCCAGTTGCTGATTCCCTTTTCTTTATTTGTTCAAATGCGATGAGAAACATTAAAGCCCCTAATAGAAATTGTGAAAGAGGTAAAGAATTATTTTGACCTGTATATAATCCAATTGCCGACATAACGATCACAGTGAGTGCTACTATGATGCGAAGTATACGAAGCATATTAGGAATTCTCCTTATTCTTTTTTGTATAAGGATTGTCTTCTAGTTTATCGACGGAATGTTTATAAGCATAGCCTTTATTAATTGTCATGACGGAGAGTACGAGGATGATTAGGACGATGATAATACCGATAATTAATATTTTGAACATAAAATCCCTCCTTTTCTTTATTTTACATAATTTTGTAATTGATGAAAACAATAGAAAATAAAAGGATGAAAGAAGGGTGTTACATGGAGACGAAAAAAACATATTATATATCAATAGGAAACGGTCAAATTTCACAAGTGAAGACGGCGGATACGTATAATTTTGAGATTTCCGCAAATGATGAGGAAATTACAGAATTAAGAGAGCACTTTGATCAAGCATATGTAGAAGATTTAGGGTCATTTGTACGCTCCCACGTTCCATTTGTTGAGTATCATCACGATTCAAATAATGACCGATATGATGAACAACTACAAAAAGCATATAAAATGATTTACGATTTAGGAAATCATGAGACGAAAGAATTAGTCGCACAAATGGGAATAATCAATGGATTGTAATTGGATAATATTATGCAGAAAAGCGAGAATATGCTACAATTTGTGGTAGGAAAAACTTGTAACCATCAATAGGGGAGTAATGGCATGTACAAATTTAAAGATTATTACCACAACACTGTACAATTATCGTTTGAACGTTATCCATTTTCTCCTGAGCCAAAGCATGTTTGGGTTGTATGCCGGTACGGGGATCAATGGTTATTAACGCATCATTTACGTCGCGGTCTTGAATTTCCAGGTGGTAAAGTAGAACTAGGAGAAACACCGGAAGAAGCGGCAGTTCGAGAGGTTCATGAAGAAACCGGCGGCATAGTTTCTGATTTAACTTACTTAGGACAATACAAAGTATCTGGAAAAGACAAAATAATCATTAAAAACATTTATTTTGCAACAATTAGTGCGGTAGAAGAACATACGCATTACGAAGAAACGAAAGGGTCTGTTTTATTAAAAGACATTCCTGACAACATTAAAACGAATAGAAAATTTAGCTTTATAATGCGCGATGACGTATTAGCGCGTACGATGAAACATATAGAAGAAATCGGCTGTTTTACGAAGTAAAGTAGCCGGTTTCTTTTTTTGTATGTAAGAATAAATGTAAATATATCTTTATATTATTTTGGGTATATTATACAATTTTGTAAAGATATATTTACATTTTAGGAGGGGGAAGATGGATAAAAGAAAAGAAACGACTGTTACTGTTTCGATGGTTAAATTAAACTTTTCTTTATTTTTTATAATAATTGCTTTGTCGTTTGGAATTGGTTATTTGCATATATTTCTTTCAGGTGGGGTTCAAGTTGAAGTTACATTATTAACGATGTTTCTTTTTATTATCGCAATGATTGTTCTCGTTTGTATTCATGAAGCGATACATTTAATTGGCTTTCGCTATATCGGAGGTGTTCCGTGGAGTGAACTAAAATGGGGCGTTAATTGGAAATTAGGTGTTGCATATGCTCATTCTAAACAGGCGGTTACAGTAAAGCAAATGAAGAAAGTGTTAATGCTTCCGTTTTTACCAACTGGAATTTTGCCAATTGTATTGGGATTAGCTATGAATCTGGAGCCACTCTCATTTTTAGGAATTCTACTAACAGCAGGGTGTATCGGCGACATTGCCTTATATCAAAAAGTTTCAAAGTTTCCAGATGATGCGCTAGTAAAAGATCATCCGAGTAAACCACAGTTTACAGTATATGAATAATAAAGAAAGAGGAGGCGTTTTTGAATAACTGCTCCCTCTTCCTTTATTATCACTTTTTGTCGGTAAATCGATATATTGTGAAAATCATTGATATAATTTAATTACTGTTATTGTGTTTTTATCTCCATCTCTAAAAACGAAAGCACCTCCAACAAATCATCTACGATACGTGAATGCTTAAAATTCCCCCAAAACGAATCTTTTTTCCAAACACCAAGAATCCCTACTTGTTCAGAACCAAGCACATCGTTTTCTGGATGATCTCCAACATAAAGACATTCTTCTGCCTTCACATCTAGTCTTTGCAAAGCACGTTCGAAAATTTCAGGGTGAGGTTTTTTAATTCCTTCAGCTTCTGAAACGAGAATGGTGTTTGTATACGTATGTATATGTAGTGCTCGAAGGTTGCTCATCTGAAATTCAGTAAAACCGTTTGTGATAATACCAATTTTAATGTTTCGCTGTTTTAACTGTTGAAGTAGTTCATGCGTGTTTTTGAAAGGAATACAATGATGTTGGAAGTTTGTAATATAGTCGTGTAGTAGTTGTTCTTGCGTTAAAGTAGTAATGTTGTATTCGGAAAGGAGAGTAGCATATACTTTATCCTTCCACGTATAGCCATTATTATCGAGTTCAAGAAATCGAGAACAATACTTTGATTTCTCTATGCTCTTCAAATGTGAGGAGAAGCGATTATATTGCTCACAAATAAATTGTTCTAAAGATTGGCGCCGATCTAATAGTGTTCCATCTAAGTCGAATAAGATTGCACGAATCATGGGAAGCCTCCTTGCAGTTTTTATAATTAATTATCGCATATTCGCAAAAAAATGATTATGATATTTTGTAGAATGGAATAATGGGGGATTGTATGAAGAAACTGTATGGCAAGTTAGTGTGTTGTATTATAGCAAGCAGTTTAGTTGCAGGATGCGAGAGTGCTATCGAGGTTACGAATGAAAAAGAAATTTGTAAAACAGAAGAAGAGTGCACGCAAATAGGAGATAAAACATTACAAAAAGTATATAAAAAGATAGAGGGACTTTCAGAACTTGAAAAAGTAGAGGATTATGACATAGAAGAGTATGAAAGTATGAATATGAAAGAGGCGGAACAGAAAAAAGAAGAGGATGACAATTACTTCTTTTTAGCTTCTTATTATATCGATGATGATGAAATTGTAGATCCTTATTTTGAGAAATTGGATCGTAAGAGATTGAATAAAGTTTTTGCAGATGACAAAGTAGCAAAAGATGATTTGTTAAGTCAGCGACAAGATAGAGAGTATCATGAAACCTTATGGGACATGTATCGCACTCTCGTCCCAGTGAAATATCGTGAGAATATAACAGGATTTGGTCTAATAACGGATGGTTATGATGGCGTTGTTGCCCATGTCATGCCAAGTATAGATGACCCGAGAGATTGGTTGCTTAGTTTAGACGTGCTTGATTCTGGGGTGAATATAGATGAAGTGATGAAAACATTAATTCATGAAACGGCTCACGTATTAACGATTGGACATAAACAAGTACCAGTGGATAGAAAGTATTTAGAGGCGTTTGATGAAGAGAAAGACATTTCATCATATCGAAATAAATGTAAAACGGTGTTCGTGAAAAATGGATGTGTGAGAAAAAGTTCGTATATTAACCAATTTTATAATGAATTTTGGAAACCAATTGAGCAAGAGTGGACAGAAAAGAAAGTAGAAGAAAGTGAAGAGGCACAAATTGAATTTTATAAAGAAAAGCATGATGATTTTGTATCGCTATATGGAACAACAAATGTAACGGAAGATATCGCAGATACATTTACAGCGTTCATTTTACAAGATTCAAAAAAGGTGAAAGAAGGTACAGAGTTAAAATATAAGAAAATTGCTTTCTTCTATCAGTTTCCTGAGCTTGTAAAAATGAGAGCGGAAGTGCTGTCGGGATTATATGATGTTTCAAAAACGATAGAACAACAAAGTGGAGACTAATGTGAGTTATGCTTTCGATATAGTTTCGTTAAAGAAAAGCGTGAAGAATTTTTAATTTTTTGCGTTTTTTCTTATGTTGATAAAATTGAAAATTCTGTATTTTTCTTAAAAAGAAGAAGGAACTGGAGGCACAAAAGAGAATTAGTATAAAAATGTCACAATTTAGACACAATTATAATGCGCGTGTTGTAGGGACTATAAGTTTACTCTCGAGGAGGTAATGAAACGTATGAAAACGATTCTTGCTGTTGCTGGTCTCATTTGGGTAATGTCTCACGGTTTTCCGATTTTTGAAGGGGAGCAAATTCGTAGTGCTTTGAATGAAAAGTTTAATGATTATCATGTGATAGATCGAAAAGATAATGTCGTTACAGTACGTGTGAAAGACTGTTTCCATACAGTTACGGTTGCGGATGGAAACATTACAAATGAAACGAAAATGTGTGATAAAAGGTAAAAGAAAGAAGCTGACTATAGCGCACTGTTTTGAGTCAGCTTCTTTTTCTTTTTCCAATTAGAATTTTTTCAAATGCTTCAACAAACACATACATAAGAGTTGCAAGAACACATGTGAGTAGTACGCTAAGTAAGACGAGTGTGAAGTTAAAGACTTGGAATCCGTAGCTAATTAAGTAGCCAAGTCCTTGTTTGGAAACGAGAAGTTCTCCGAAAATAACACCAACCCAGGATAAACCAACATTTACTTTTAACGTTGAGATAATTGCTGGAAAGGATGCAGGGAGAACGACTTGCTTATAACATTGCCATTTATTTGCACCAAATGTGTCCATCACTTTTATATAGTTAGAATCGACTTCTTGAAATGCACTGTAAATAACGAGAATGGTAATGATGATGGAAATGATTACTCCCATTGCGATAGAAGATGAAATGTTTGGACCGAAAATAACGATGATGATTGGACCGAGTGCAACTTTTGGCATTGCATTTAGGACGACGAGGTAAGGATCAAGTACGCGGGCTAGAAGTGGCATCCACCAAAGAAACGTGGCAATAATAGCACCGAGTACCGTTCCGAGAATGAAGCCTACTCCTGTTTCCAGCAATGTCGTCCATATGTGGACCCAAAGTGAACCGTCGATCCATTTCGTTAAGAAGAGATCCCAAATACTCGAAGGAGAACTAAAGAGTAAAGGATCGATCCATTCTTTTTTGCTAGCTATTTCCCATAGTGCAAAGAAAAGAATAAGTAGTAAAAGCTGTAGTGAGCGAGCAATCCAAGCACGCCTGCGTTCTTTCTTTCGAAATTGTTCATGTAGTTGTTTTATATTATCCAAGTCGTTCCAGCTCCTTCCATATATCTTGAAAGAGGGCTGGGAAATCGTAGTGATGGCGTGCTTCTAACGGTGATAAAGAACGTATACTTTCCGGGACGATAAAGGTTTTCGCGATTTTTCCAGGATTTGCTTGCAGTAAATAAATACGATCACTCATCGCAATCGCCTCTTCAATATCGTGAGTAACAAGTAGTGATGTTTTCTTATATTTATTTAGTAAGTTGAAAACGAGTTCTTCTAGTTTTAATTTCGTTTGATAATCGAGTGCGGAGAATGGTTCATCTAGTAATAAAATTTTCGGATCAGTTGCTAACGTTCGAACGAGAGCAGCACGTTGACGCATACCGCCGGATAGTTCACGAGGATATTGTCCTTCTACCCCATGTAGACCGACTTGCTTTAAAAGGTTTAAAGTATGTTCTTTCATTTGTTCATCATAAATCCTTCGAATATGAAGTCCAAGCATAATATTTTCTTCAATCGTTTTCCACGGGAATAAGTAATCTTGCTGCAACATATATCCCATAGATGATGTTTTCGTTGTAATTGGTTCACCATCTAAAAAGACAATACCATCAATTGGATCAAGTAATCCAGCAATGATTGAGAGGAGCGTTGTTTTACCGCAACCACTTGGGCCGAGTATAGAAATAAATTCGCCTTCTTCCACTTGTAAGCTCATATCTTCAAGAATAAGTTTGGCATTCTCTTTTGCAAAAAAGCAGTGAGAAACGTTACGTATTTGTAAAAAACTCATACACTTCGCCTCTATTTCTTAATAACGCTTTCGGCAATTTTTGTATTGACGAGCGCTTCATGTGGGACTTCTTTTTGTAATTCACCAGCGTCTTTCATAATCGTTTGGAGCTGTTTCCATTCTTCCGCATCTAGTAGTGGGTTTGTCGCATAAGAATGTTGCTTTTTATACCGTTCAATTACTTTTACTGTAATGTCTTTTGAAGTGTCTTTAAATAGCGGGGAAACAGCATCAGCAATCTCTTCTGGACTATGTGTATCAACCCATTGCTGTGCTTTATAGAGCGCACGTGTGAACTTTTCAGCAGCAGCTTTATCTTTCTTTAAGAAACTTTCTTTTGCCATGAATGTTGTATAAGGAACAGTACCAGATTCATTTCCGAATGAAGCGACGATATAACCTTTACCTTCTTTTTCGAATATGCTTGCAGTCGGTTCAAAGAGCTGGACAAACTCTCCAGTACCAGATGCGAAGGCATTTGCAATATTAGCAAATTCGATATTTTGAATTAAGTTCGTATCTTTACGAGGATCAATGCCATTTTTCTTTAAAACGTATTCCCCAACCATTTGCGGCATGCCGCCTTTACGCTGTCCTAAAAATGTAACACCTTTTACGTCATTCCAATTAAAAGAGTCTAGTTTTTTACGTGAAACTAAAAATGTCCCATCTGTTTGTGTAAGCTGTGCAAAGTTAATGACAGGGTCTTTCGCTCCTTGTTGATGAACGTAAATAGACGTTTCAGAACCGACGAGAGCAATATCAATTCCGCCAGATAATAGGGCGGTCATCGTTTTATCGCCACCAGCTGTTGTTTGTAGGTCAATATTTAGTCCTTCATCTTTAAAAAATCCTTTTTTAATCCCAACATATAATGGGGCATAGAAGAGAGAATGGGTAACTTCGCCGACGCGAATGTTTTGAGTTTGTTCTTTCGTACCTTCTTTTTTACTACTACAAGCAGCAAAAGTAAAAACAGCTAGTAACATGATGCAAAAAATCGCGATTAATTTTTTCACTATATAACACCTCCTAGAAGTCACTCTACAAGCATGATATGTAGGTAAGTGCCCATATGTGAGTGTAGATAGCAGGAATTTTTTTGGTGGTAAAGAAGTACAAATATAAGGGGTGATAAAATGGAGTACGAATACGATGATAGCGTACATTTACATCTTGATTATTTCGGGACAGAATGTGATATGGAATCGATTGCTTATAAGAGAAAGAATGAAGACGTATGGGATGTGTATTTTAATTTTGGAGTATACGGTATTCAGAAAGACGATGTAGAGTTAGGTAGGTTTATGGATGAATATGCCGGTTATTACGTTTTTTCTGTACATGCTCGCGATCTTAGTTGGGAATTTGGAAGTGCCCAGTTTGAAGAGTGGGTTTTGAAAAATCGGATAGTAGAAAAAACGCTACAAAAATAGGAGGAATTTTGTGATTGGATTTCTCATCTTATTATTTATTTTGTGGCCGGATTTTTTATTATGCAAATGCTTATTTACCGATTTGCAAAGAAAAACATCCATAAATATACAAAAATAAAATGGTTTCATATGTGGCTACATATGAATATGAAAAAATGCCCGAGATTAGATTTTTTTGATTTTGTAGTTACAGTACTCGTATGTATCGTATGGAAAATATGGCTGCTTCCTTTTATATAATACACATGCTAATCATCTTCTCTTTTATCATAAAATAACGAAAAGAACCTGTCTTGTGGCGGGTTCTTTTCGTTATAGTAATAGTTGTAAAAAACTTGCATTTATACATAAAACAGTGAGTAGTGTTGTGAAAGATATTTTGACAAATACAGAAACACATACATACGGAATTAAAGTGTAATTACAGAATGGACAAATTGGCCGTGTGTAAAGTGTGGGGAATAAGAAAGAGGTCGTCCAACGGTGGACGACCTCTTTCTTATTATGCTTGGTTAGTGCGGAAGAATGGAAGTTTCTGCACAATGTGAATTAATCCGTATGCAAGAATTAAGCACATAAGAGGATTAATGAAAAATCCATAGCGATTAATTGCTAAGAATAAGTTTGAGAAGATAATGTAAATAATAGAACTTGCTACTAGCATCATAACGCGTTTATGTTTAAATGAATTTAGCATGAAGCAGAAGCTGCTCAAGAATGTACCGATGATAAACACTCTATGACATAGTTGCATAAAGTTGTGAATACGGTATTGGTCTACAGCAGGAGCTGTTTTGAATAATTCAATTGTTTTACCGACAGTGAACCAAGAGAACCAATAAGTGAAGTCCGTCTTAAATCCGTTCTTGATTAATTCTTTTGCGTATGCACCTTTGTCATCTAAGCCTTTAGCTCTCATTTCATTTACTATATTTTCATATCCAATTTTATTAAATGGATCTGCACCGGCAATTAGTGGATCTGCACCTTGGGTTGAGAATAAAATAAATTGGTTGAGTGCTAAGTAGTTACGAACAACCCATGCGCCAATAATAAAGAAAGGTCCGATAAACCATAACAATCCGATTCGAATGGAGTCTTTAAATCCATATGTAAATAACACAACAAGAACAGGAATGAGCATCATTGGAGCTGGATTTGGACGGAACATAAGTAAAAGTGAAACGACAATTCCAAACCATATATGGAATTTCACTTTATTGTATTTCCATGCGAGAACAAATACATATACACATAACGCCAATAAGAATATGGATGGAACTTCTGTTAGCAATGTACGGAAGTATGTATAGTTACTTGGATAAATAGCATATAAAATACTTGCAACAATTCCATAAATGTTTTTTTCGAACAATTCTTTTCCTATTAAGAATACTAATAGCACTGTGCAAAGGTTCATGATCATGTTAATAACAGTTGCTACGTAATAGTAAGGAATTGATGTAATATCAGAAATAATCATAGCTCCAGCTAATAGTAATGGCTGACCTGGTGTAATATATGCATTTTTTCCTGGAACTTCACTAGGTTCTAAATACACATAACCAAATACACCATGTTTTAATAGTTGTTCAGCTGTTAACGAATAGTTAAAGGCATCATTTGCACCATATGTTACTTTGACTAACTCTCCATCTAATCCTGGCTGTTTTACTAAACAAAAAACGTGCAACAGGAAAGAAAGCGCCAAAATTACATATACCGCTTTAGGCAAACTCTTAAACTTAGTAAGCAAAAATGAGCAACTCCTTTTTTATTAATTCTTTCGTATTTTTATGTGAAATCTTTAATAGTATTAAGGATTTCCAAAACATAGTTATTATATCATAAAGTGGAATGCTGAAATTAAGTTTTTCAAGAATGAGTAATTTGTATGCCACAATTTAACTGTTGATTAAGGGAATATTAAGACAATACATTTATGATAGAAACAAGTATGCAGACGAAATATGTAATATATGTTATTTTAATAGAAATAGTTCTTTCGATGCGGGGGAAATTAAGACATAGAAACGAGGGAATGAATTGAAGTATGGTTCTACACTTTTTCATCTTCCAAAAAGAAATATATTAATTTCTAGCATTATAAGTAGTATGGTGACTTTATTAGTAATAACTATGCTGTTTATGATTTTAAAGGTTTTCAATTTAGACATGATGAAAGATCATTTAAATCAAAAGCTTGTTTTAAGTGTTATGATGATTTTCGTATGGGGCATAACGTTTTATATTACGCATTTCAATAAAAAAGAGATGTCTATACTTAGAGCATCCCTACGAGTGCATTTTATATTATTTTTGCTAGCTCATACAGTAGCGTTATTTTATATTGTCATGCAAGTTAATATGAGTTTCATAGAGGCAATGAATTGGATTTACTTTTATAATATGCAGTTTATATTAAGTTTTGTAGTAATTTATGCAATATATATTCTTGTATATAATTTAATAGGTAAGGTTTTTCTAAGTATGGTTTTAACGAGCTGTACGTTAGTCATTTTATGTATTGTGAATTATTTGAAGCTTATTTTCAGAGGTGATCCGTTATATCCTTCTGATTTTACACAAATTACGCATATGCAATCTGTTATACCGATGGTGATGGACTATTTTAGTTGGAGTTATATTTTTGTCATTATCTTAAGTATCGTAGCTTGTATTGTAGCAGGGATATATATGAGAAGGTATATTCAAAATGTAAAGATTCATCTAGGAATAAGAGCCTTATTAGTAGTAGGGTCTATTTTTGTTCTATATGCGTATGGTAATTTTGCGAATACATTTATGAATAAAGTATTTCAAAAATCAGGTGTAGATTTTGTTTTGTGGAATCAAAATGAGAACTATGCTTCAAATGGTTTTGTACTTGGGTTTATTAGCAATTTAGATACAACAGTTATGGAAAAACCAAAAAATTATTCTAAAGAAAATATGCTTCAAATAGCAAACGATATAAACAAACAATATAGTGGAAATATAGGGAGCCAAAAGAAAAAAGAGAAACCGAATATTATTTTTGTAATGAGTGAATCGTTTTGGGATCCGACGAAAGTAACTAACCTTTCTTTTAGTGAAGATCCTGTACCAAATTTACATCATTATATAGAAAACTTTCCTGGTGGACAAACTATTTCTCCTACATTTGGGGGAAATACGGCGAACGTTGAATTTGAGGCATTAACAAGTTATTCAATGAGTTTGTTAAAGCCAGGTTCTATACCATATCAGCAGGTTATTACAAATAAGAAAGAAATTCCATCAATCCCTACAGCGTTGAAAAAAGAAGGTTATTATACAAGTGCAATTCATTCATTTGGTCGCACATTCTTTAAACGTGACGATGTATATAAGGTGTTAGGATTTGATAAGTTTAATGCAGAGGACACGATGGAAAATGTGGATATTGATGGAGATTATATTAGTGATTTAGCGATGAGTAAAGAGATAATTGCTGAGTTAGAGAAGCAAAAACAACCTACATTTATTCATGCAGTTACGATGCAAAATCATTTTCCATTTACAGAGGGCCGATTTGGTGAAAACCTAATCGAAATTAGCGGTCTAGAAAATGAAGAATCAAAGGGAGAATTAGAGACGTATACAGAAGGATTAAGACGTTCAGATGAGGCTCTTCAATATTTAATAGAGCAACTAGATAATTTTGATAGACCTACATTATTAGTATTCTTTGGAGATCATCTTCCATCATTAGGAACAAATAAATCTTTTTATAAAGAAAATGGGTATATAACGAATGAAAAAACACCGAGCGAACGTTTAGCCATGGCGCAAACACCGCTATTAATGTATGCAAACTTTGATATGCCAAATGATAATTTAGGTTTAGTAAGCCCAATTCATTTTTCTAATCTTATTTTTGATTATGCAGGATTAAATAAATCCTTATTTTATCAATTTTTATCGGAATTTTACAAGGAAATACCAGTGCTTAGAGATGAATTAAAAGTTGATAAAAATGGAGAAGTAATCAATGATTTAACAAAGAAACAAAAAGAAATGTTAGAGCAATATAAAATGCTCCAATATGATTTACTCGTCGGAAATCAATATAGTAAAGATATCCTCTTTAAATAAAAGAAACAAAAAGAACTTGTATAACGATACAAGTTCTTTTTTCATAGTATTTAACGGGGTAACCAGACAAGCTGGGTTTAGGGAGTATTACCTGTACATTTAGTATATATGAAAATGTAATCGTTTTATTTGTGTATTTGTGAGAAATATGTGAATTTTATGTTTTGTGAAAAATCGATTATATTAACTTTCGTTCTTGTATTGCAGTTGTTATGCATGTAAAAATTTTATCAGTTCTTTATTTAATTCATCCGCTTGATCGATTGGTGAACCATGACCACTATTTGTAAGAGCATGTAACTGAGAATTTTTAATTCGTTGTTGCGTAAGCTCAGCACTTTTGTAAGGAATTAGTTGGTCGTGAACGCCGTGGAAGATTTTTGTTGGGACGTTAATTTTATTTAAATCTTTCGTTACATCTTCATTTGCAGCTGCTTGTAAAATTTTTATAAGGGCATAAGAAGCGGACTGCATACCGAGATAAGAAAACCATTCAAGGGTTGCAGCCCCTAAGTTTCTATTAAAAAAGGATAAAGATACATCATTTAAAAATTTTGGTAAATTAGCATACATTTGATTAATGAGAGCATCTGCTTGTTCTTTCGGTACACCGTAAGGGGACTCTTGATTTTTAACGAAAGAGGGGGAGACAGCGTCAATTAATGCGAGCTTAGAAATGCGGCGCCCATTATAGCGAGACATATAGCGAATAGAAAGAGCACCACCAACTGAGAAACCGACTAATGTAGCGTTCTCTACTTGAAGTGCTTCCAGAACAATTGCGATATCATCGGCTAATCGATCATACGTGTAACCAGTCCATGGCTTATCAGATTGTCCATTCCCTCGTATATCCATGGCGATACAGCGAAAGCCATGCTCAGGTAAAACATTGAGTTGATATTGGTACATTTGATGATTTAAAGGCCATCCGTGAACGAAGAAAACAGTCTTACTACCTGGACCAGGATTAACGTCTTGCACAAAAATATGCACATCTTTCTCGACAGTAACAAACATAAATTTCCCCCTGTTTTATGAATATGCTCTATCCCAAAAGCGTTGTTTTGTCATAGCTTTAATAAATTCATTTGCTAGCCTCGTAGGGTCTTGTTCTATTAGAACACCAGGCTTTCCTTGGATATTTAAAGATTGAATAATAGAAGAGCCGTTTTGGAAGGAGCCAATCGGCTTAAAGTGATTATATGATTCTACGACAAATGAACTTGCTTTGTTAAGAAAATGATCATCCATCTCTCCGCCGATAAGAAGTAATCCATCATAAAGGAGTGGTGAGCCTGTTAAGAAAGTATCATTTACTTCCCACTGTCCATTTGGCGTTCCCTGCACTATGCCTAATCGTTCTGAAACGATCACTGGCAGTTCAAGAGTTTTCATCGTTTGAAATTTTAATACCTGTATTTGTTGTCATCTCCTTTCCTTCATTTTCACGCATGAAAGATTGGAGTTGTTCGGTCTTTTTATTTTTTTTGCCATCCATAAAAAACACCTCCCATAATATACGTATTATTGTTTATGTTTTTTATGCTTGTATATAGCATGAAGATATTGCATAGTTGGCATGATTTTCCTCAAATGTTCGATTTATCTTTGTTTGTCTATGAAAATCATTTATTATAATAAATGGTATTCTTCGAGATATTATTTTGAAGGGGTGTTGAAGTGAAAGAAAGTTTTCTATCATATAAAGAAGAAGAAAGAAATGCAAAAATCCTTTTATGGGTGTTATATGTCATTGTTATTGTATATCAAATTTTCTATGCAATCGTATTAGAAGATAAATCAATAATGGATAAGGGATACAATATAATATGGCAAGTTATTTGCGGAGTAGCAATACTGTGCGTGAATATATATTTAATGAAAAAAGAGAAGGCAAGCCTTGTTAAATATGCATGGATATTTGCATACATAGGGATAGAACTCGCTAATATATTTTCGTATGTTTTTTATAATAAGGCGGCGTTTGATGCGACAAATATAATAGAAATTATTCTCATTTTCTTTGTACCTATATTTTTAAATAAAAAATTCTATGTGTTTTTACTTTCCTCTATTGTAGGAAAATATTTAATTTATTTATTTGTATTAGAGGAAGTAAAAGCATTTATGTTCCTTATTATGTATACACTTATGTTAATAGCTGCATATATCATTTTAAACCGATTTTTACAATATCTTTCAGCTGTAAAGGAAAGTATTGCGATTGCTAGTGAATCACAGAAATTAGCAGTAATCGGAAAAATGGCAGCGACGGTTGGACATGAAATTAAAAATCCACTTGCTTCATTAAAAGGATTTACGCAATTACAACGAGAGAAGCATGAAGAGGATCCTATTTATAAACGTATGATTTTTGAAATAGAAAATATGAATAATATGATAAGTGAGTTAATGGAAGTTGCTACATGCAAACCTTCTATTTATAAGAAACATGATGTAGGAAAAATTGTATTACAAGTAATAACAAGTCTTCGTGAAAAAATAGATGAATTAAACATTCAGTTTATTTCTAATGTGGAAGAAAAAACAATAGAAGTTGAATGTGATGAACGAAAAATAAGAGGAGTCTTTTTATATACGATAAAAAATGCTTTAGAGGCAATGGGACAAGGTGGCATATTACATTTACAATTAGAAAATAAAGGGAAAGAATATGTAATGATCAGTGTGATCGATAATGGTCATGGTATTAAGCAAGAAAACTTACCCCGTGTTACAGAGGCCTTTTATACAACGAAACAAGATAAAATTGGTCTGGGACTGACGGTAGCGAATCGAATTGTCGCCGAGCACCTTGGTGAGTTGCATATTTCAAGTGAAAAAGATACTGGAACGAGAATAGACATCATTCTCCCAAGGAAGTGTGGAAATACTGAAATCCAAGTGGAAGAAAAGCTAGGAGTTACCATATGAATAAAGGCTATATATTTAAAAATGAAGAAATAAAGGCGCTGAAAGCATTTTTAAGTTTATTTTTTATTATATTTTTCGTATATGATCTTGCCTATGAATTTATCGTACCGTTAATCGGTGGAGAGCAAGAAGGTGTAGGAGAGTTTGAAGATGGTTTAGGTTTATGGCTTTACTTTTTGATGGTGGTATTGTTTTGCATTGGAATATACTTTATGAAATGGAAGAATGCTTTTGCGGTAAAGTATATTATTCTAATTGGCTATAATGTATTAGATTGTATCCATAACATTATGATTTATTATGGTAGCGATGCAGAATTTGACGGTGGAAATATAGTAGAAGGATTTTTTATTTTGTTTGCACCAATCTTTGTGAATAAAAGATATTTCTGGTTAGTTCCAGCGATACTTATCGGAAAGTATGCTCTTACAGGAATCATTATTCAATCTTCTCTCGTTTTAATCCCAATGGCATTATATAGCGTATTTACTATCATATGTTGGATTATATTTTTAAGGGTTCAGTCTTACGTTCGTACGCTTGAGATGATGGACAAAGAAATAAAACAGACAGAAAAACTAGCAGCTGTTGGAAAGATGGCAACGGTTATTGGTTATAAGATTAGAAGACCTTTAGCAAACTTAAAAAAACTTGTGAATAAACAAGCAGACAAGCATCCAGAGGATAAAATTTATAGTGATATTATGAAACAAGAAGTAGATCGGATTCATATAATTGCTACAGAACTTAGTGGATTTGAGAAATCTAAATCACTAGAATCAGAAACTCATAACATACAAGAAATTATCTCTTATGTTATTCGAGTTATGGAAAAGCCTGCTTTAAAACAAGGAGTCCACATACAGGGTATTTACAGTAAAGACTTACCATCAATTACATGTGATGAAAAACGATTAAAACAGGTCTTTTTTAATTTAATCAAAAATGCAATTGAAGCAATGTCAGTTGGCGGAACAATTACGATTAAAGTTACTGTAAAAGATGGAATCATCGTTCAAGTGAAAGATGAGGGATGCGGCATTCCGAAAGATAAAATTCCAAAGTTAAATGAAGCCTTTTATACAACGAAAGAAACAGGAACTGGTCTAGGTTTAGTAGTTACAGAAAAAATTATTAAAGACCACAACGGTAAAATGAGTTTTGAAAGCGAAGTTGGGGTTGGAACGACAGTTGAGGTTATGTTACCACTGCATTAACTACAAAAAACATCACTTATTTGGAAGTGATGTTTTTGTGTTCTTCTTAGGTAGACGTTCTAACAAAGAGGACGATAACAAAAAATAATATATTGATAGTGTAAAAAGAAAATAATGGATGTTTTACTATGAAAAATATATAATGGCTTTGTCTGTTATTTGTTGTAGTTCATTTATATTTCTATTTGTTGACCCGAATTTCGGGTCTTTTTTTATGAAATGAATTGCTATATATCGGTAATTAGAAAAATAGAATATACAGCACTTGCAGTAATTCCAGGGGTAATATAAAGGGATATAGCATCTCCTCTTGCAATTGGGTTTCCAGTTGTAATACTAGTCCAAGTTACAGCAGCGGGACCTACTGCCGGAGTAGGATTAAATACTTGAATTTGTCCTGCTCCGCTATCCGTTGGTTTAATGGAAAATACCATAGTTCCAGTGTTTCCGTTAGAACTGCTGTTGCGTCTGCCGTCGCAACTAAAGCAATTAAGTGGTACATATAAGTTCTCCTTTCTATATTTTGAAAATCTAGTTTTTAAAATATAACTAATATATATATTATGAATTCTATATTTTTGTATGGCAGATCGTATTTTGTGTCTAGATTTCAAAAATAGGGTGAGAGTGTATTGTATATCGAATTTTTTTCTATAAATACAGAATAATAAGTAGTTATAAAATATCTATTACTTATTTTGAAAATCTAGTATTTAATGAGACGAGAAAATCATCTGTTTTCTTAATAAAATCATCTGGTTGCACAGTAAATGTAGCAGATTGATAGTTTGGTAACCATTGTACGCCAATCGTTCGTACATCTGCTTGTTTTCCAGCAAGTATGTCAGCATCACTATCCCCAATAAAAATTGCTTCGTTTGCATTTACATTTAATGTATTTAATACAAAAAGAATACCTTCAAGGTCAGGTTTTGGCTTCATTACATCATCTCCAGCTACTATACAGTCGAAGAAAGAAACTAATCCTAATGCTTTTAGAGAAATGTCCAGGCTTCTTCTTGCTTTTCCAGTTACGATAGCTAACTGAAACCCTTGTTTTTTTAAATGTATTAAAAGGTCTACTATTTCATGATTTCGCTTTACGTAATCATGATGCTTTTCTTCATAACATTCATAGTATCTTTCAACTGCTACTTCTTTTTCTTCAGAAAGTAAGTTCTCATGAATAATACCAACTTCACTTGGACCAAACATAGAAAGAATCTCTGCTTCAGTAATTTCTTTATTATCAAATTGCCAAAAAACGTTTTGAAACGAGTAATAACATAAAGGTAAAGTATCAGCTAGTGTGCCATCAAAATCAAAAATAATTGTACGTAGCATTTTCTCACTTCCGTTTTAAGTTATTTTAAGGTTTATTTAAGTTATTTTTTTGTGATATACTTAAAATAACTTAAAAATACTTAAAAGTAAATAAAAATGGGTGAGAGTATGAATCAAGAGGAACGTTTAATAAAAATAATGGAGTATTTGAATGAACATAGGACGATGAGTTTGAAGATGATGTGTGAGCTATTTCAAGTTTCCAGAGATACAGCAAGAAGAGATATTGTAAAGTTAACAAATGAAACAACAATAATACGAACTCATGGTGGTGTAGCTTTATCATCTTTCCACCGTAAAATATCGGATTATGTAAATCGTGAGGAAAAAGAAATTGAATATAAGATATCTATTGGAAAGCAAGCTGCTTCTTTTGTAGGAGATAATGAAATTATTTATCTTGATGTTTCAACAACTGTTAACTGTATGGCTTCATTTTTGACAGCAAGTAACATAACGGTTGTTACGAATTCAATTGATACAGTAAATCATTTAATGGATATGGAGAATGTAAATATTCATATTTTGGGTGGAGAATTAAATAAACACTCACGTTATATGGCGGGTTTTTCTGCAATGGAGAAACTAAAAGATTATCATTTTGATAAAGTTTTTATTGGATCACCCGGTCTTACAGAAGATGGTGTTTATTATGCGTATGAGGAAGATATTCATTTTAAGCGTCAAATTGTTAAACAAACGAATGGAGTGTTTTTACTTGCCGATGAGACAAAAATGAATCAACGTCAAAACTTTAAGGCGCTGTCATTAGAATCAATAGATACAATTATTACGAATGGTCTTATTCCCGGCAATTTAGAAAGAGTAGTGAAAGAATATGGAATTGAGCTAATCACTGGAGTGAAGTAAAGGGGGACGTAAAAATGAAGGGAATTATATTTGATATTGACGGAACAATGTTAGATACGGAAAAAGCAGTTTTATATTCATTACAGAGAACGTTGCGAGATGAAGGGATGAATTATTCATTAGAAAAGCTACATTTTGCATTAGGTATTCCTGGTATGGCTGCATTACAAGAAATTGGTGTGGAAAATATGAAAGCAGTTCATGAGAAATGGATACGTAATATGGCAGATTTTAAGAATGAAATTACAGTATTTAAAGGAATTGCGGAAGTGATTGAAATAGTATCTTCATATAAGATTCGAACAGGGATTGTTACTTCAAAAACACGCCAAGAGTTTATCAATGATTTCAAGCCATTTGGATTACATTCATATTTTGAACACTCTATTTGTGTAGAAGATACAATAAAACATAAACCACATCCAGAGCCACTTGTGACATGTCTAAAAAGATTGAATATAGATGCACAAGAAGCGATATACATAGGTGATTCAGTATATGACTTACAATGCGCAAAACAAGCGGGAGCAAAATTTGGTTTAGCCCTGTGGGGAGCGAAAACAAGGAAAGGATTCGAGGAGGCTGATTATATTTTTCAAACGCCTCATGAAATTTTAAGTTTAGTAAAAAGAGATAGCTAAATTAGCTATCTCTTTAAAAATTTATAACCACCATTTTTCCTGAGGAAGTAAAATAACATCCACATCAAAATTCTCTTTAAACCAATCATACATCAATGTCTCTTTCACTAAATATTCAGAGGCAGAGTGTGACACACCAATTAGAGACATATTCGTTTCTTTTACATAATCCATAATGAGCGAGTATTTATGTCTGCCGTAATCATTGTCGATATGGCAATGGATTTCTCCTGTAATATATGCTTCAGCACCTTTTTCTTCTGCTTCCTTCATTAAAGATACAACATCGCCACATCCAGCGATAATTGCGATTTTTTTGATGGAATCATGTCGTTTACCTTCGAAGTCTGTGTAAGGAATCTGGAAGAGTTGTTTTAGATGTTTTTGGAGTGCTTCTGTTGATGTTTCATCTATTTCACAAATAAGGCCAACTGGTTCTTGTTCTGGACCTCCATATGCAAAGTCGTCCACTACAGTAGCGTTTAATGCTTTTGCAATTGAAATACTCGTTCCATGTGTTTGATGAAAATCCATTGGTACGTGACATGTATATATAGAAAGTTGTTTTTCTTTTATTCCTTGCAAATATTTTTCAGGAATTGGTATGAAACCGCGGCCTGATCTTCCAAGCGGATCACCGCACTCCATTACAAGGGGATGGTGCATAAAGAGTAAATCACCGGGTGTGGATTGTGAAATGAATGTTTCAAGAACGTCATCTGTAGGGAATACAGCTAAAAATACTTTGTTTACATTTTCAGATCCGTGCATCATAAGGCCGTTAAATAAATCTACAAAATTTGCTTCGAAAAATTGTTGCCAAGGAAATTTGATAGGATCATATACGGCTGGGATAAATCGACTAAAGGCACTATCTTTTCCGTATTTTTCAATTTGGAATAAGTAATCGAGTGATTGCTCTATTTTTTTTAAGGCTGGCATGTTTGATAATCCTCCTTAAGATGATTCTTGCTTTATGAGTTGTTTGTATTCTTCGTAGCAAAATAAGAAGCGGATAGGAAACAAATAAAACCTAGAATCCAGCTAATAGAAGGAGAATAGGGAAGTACATGCTGTAATAGCATTCCGCTAGAAATGAAGAAACTACTAAATACACCTAATAACATGGGATATCGTTGTAGTTTGAACACAGATAGTAAACATCCTTTCTCCTGCATGAACTACTCATAAAAGCTCGATTGCTGAAACTTTATCACATACATTGTATATTAGTCTTAATTTTCTGTATATAACTTTTAAGAAAAATGGTGATACAATATATGAATGATAAGAGAAGAGAGGATGAAGATTAACATATGTACGTTACTGTAACAGAAGCAGCATATAAAAAGATTATGGATACGATTCCAAGTGAAGCGAAATATATAAAGTTATTTTATGATAATGAAGGTTGCGGTTGTGTTATGAGCGGAATCATCGATTTAGTAGCTGTAGCAGAGAAAGATGAGCGCGATGTGGATATTGAATCAAGCACAATGAATTTTATCGCTGATCGTACAAAGCTTGTATTTATGGACGATAAGTTAACGGTTGATTGGCATGAAGGTGGAGGAACTTTTCAGTTGAAGAGCCCAAGCCAGTTTTATAATCCAAATATGAAATTACACGTTCGAGTATAGTAAAGGAAGGGTGAGTCCAAAATGTATTTTGGACTCACTTTTTTTATTTTATAAGTCGCTATTATTGTCGATAAGTCGATATATTGAAAAAATCGCTGATATAAATGGAGTTGCGCTGATATATTTGGGAAATCGCCGATATAAATGGAGTTGCGCCGATATATTCAGAAAATCGCCGATATAATTTCATTTACCAAAACGTTTCATATAATAAAAAGATTTTTTCACATAATGAAATGTACATGTGATTGAATTTTCTGTATAATCTTCTTTGCGGAGGGGATACGCATGAGAAGATGGGGAATTGAGTTATTAATTTTAAGTGTTGTTATTATTTGGGGGATTAACTATACAATTGCGAAGTATGGACTTTTAGAATTTACAGCAATTGAGTTTACTGCACTTCGTATGATGGCGGCGGCACCGCTTCTGTTACTCCTTACCTTTTGTATTGAAAAGTCGGTTTATATGGAGCGAACGGATATACCTAGATTAATTATCGTTAGCGTTGTAGGTATTGTACTGTATCAAACGTTATTTATGGAAACTGTCAAATATACATCCGCTACAAATGCCTCTTTACTCATTTCTATTTCACCTATTTTTACAACTGCATTTGCGATTTTCTTGAAACAAGAAAAGTTTTCTTCTCGAAAGTTAATCGGTTCTATGACTGCCTTTGTTGGTGCAGCCTTAGTTTTAGTAGCAGGACATGCACTTACTAGTTCTTTTTATGGCAATGGAATTGGACTTATTACATCAATATGCTGGGGGCTTTATCCTGTTTTAGCAGGACCATTAATTAAAAAATATTCAGCATTACGTGTTACTGCATGGTCTGCATTAGTGGGTGCGATTCCGCTATTATTGTTAAGTGGTCCACATGTGTTTGTCATGCCATTTCACATTACTCACGGAATGACACTATTTGCTTTACTATATTCTATTTTCTTTGTAACAGTATTTGGTCTAGTAATATGGTATGTTGGTGTTCAAAAAATTGGGGCGTCACATACGATGGTATATATGTATATAACGCCGCTTGTAGCGGTTCTATTTGCAGCTGTCTGGGCAAATGAATATGTATCGTTTCAACAAATCATCGGTGGAATTATCATTTTTGTCGGTCTATGGTTTGTGAAATCGGAGAAAGTAAAAGTTCATTCTATTGCAGAGGAACTTATATCAAAATAGGAAAACAGATCACCTATGATCTGCTTTCCTATTTTTTTATTTTTGGTAAGAAGATGAGAAACAAGATAGCAGTAATAAGTGGAATTAAGTTTAAAAATGGAATACGGAAGAGTGTAATAAGAATAATACCTGGAAGAAGAACACCGAGGACAGCGTAAAAAATGCTATGATTTTTCGTGTACCAATACAATGAAAGTCCAATAAGTGCAGGGATGATGAGGTGAATGAGAGCCATTAAAAAATAAATCATTAGACGCCCCCTTTATTTGTGTGCTTATTACATCATATCCGTATGTTCATAGATTGATATCATTTTTTTCATAAATGGACGAAAAAGTTTGAAAAACCGTCACAAAATATGAGAATATGATGTTTGAAATCTTGTATAATATTATTTTCTAAAAACATTTAAACAACATAAACATACTGTTTATGTTGTTTTTAATTTGAATGAAATGAATGTAAGGAATATGAATTTGAAAGAATTTTTTTGTTGGATAGATAAGAACGAATGAAGAGAGGTACAGCATGATTAGTATGTCACTAAGATCATTTAAAATCCAATCGTATTATATACTAGGTATTTTGTTAATAGGTTGGATGTTAACACCGTTTTCAGCACACTTTTTAGGCGCTGGAATTGGGCTTATTGTAAGTATGTATTGCGTTTGGCTTTTAGGCAGAAGAATTGAGAAGCTTGGAGATAGTATTGTAAAGAAGACGAAAGCACCGACACTCGGTATGTTTAACCGTTTTGCAGCTGCCATTTTGGGTGCTATTATTATGTACGAAATTGAGCACCACATGGTTATGTGGGCGTTTGCAGTAGGGATTATGGGTGGGTATTTCTTAATCGTTGTGAATTTAGGTTACTATAGCATGAAAGATGAGAAAGAACTAACAAAGAGCTAAAAAGATAAAAGACTTCTTTTTAGATGGAATAGATGATCCAGTCACGAATAGAAGCGGTCAGGGCCTTTTTTAGCCCCATACGATGTGAAACCCGAGAGATGTAGTGAGTAGGGATATAATGTATATATTCGAAGCTGTAATTTTATAATCTAGGTCACAGATGAAGAGATTAGCGTTTCACTTTATATAAGATATAGAAAGAAGCTTACGTTTTCACGTAAGCTTCTTTTTTTATGTAAGTGTGTGTAACCGTTAAGCCGCATTGGGTTTTGTCGGTGAGTACGCGAAACTTTACGGTTACACGACACTTATTCATATGAGTAAAGGGTTATTCCAACAGAAAGTTTTAATTTAAGCGATTGGACCGCCTAAGTTAATAATGTCTTTAGATACGCTGTCGAACTTTTTGAAGTTAGCTTTGAATTCATTTGCAAGTTCGATTGCTTTTGCTTTGTAAGCAGCTTTATCAGCCCAAGTTTGTTCAGGCATTAACACTTCGTCAGGTACACCTGGTACGTGAAGTGGAACTTCAAGACCGAAGATATCATGTTTAGCTGTTTCAGTTTTTGCAAGTTCACCGTTTAATGCAGCTTGAATCATTGCACGAGTGTAACCTAAGTTCATACGTTTACCAACGCCGTATTCGCCACCAGTCCAGCCAGTGTTTACTAAGAATACTTTCGCATCGTGTTTCTCGATTTTTTCACCAAGCATTTCAGCATAGCGAGATGCATCAAGTGGTAAGAATGGTGAACCGAAGCAAGTTGAGAATGTAGCTTGCGGAGAAGTAACGCCGCGCTCTGTTCCTGCTAGTTTACTAGTGTAACCACTTAAGAAATGATACATAGCTTGCTCTTTTGATAACTTACTGATTGGAGGCAATACGCCAGATGCATCAGCAGTTAAGAAAATAATTGTATTTGGGTGTCCAGCAACACTTGGCAGTACGATATTGTCGATCGCATGCATAGGGTATGCAGCACGAGTATTTTCTGTTAAAGTAGTATCGTTGTAGTCGGCGATACGTGTTTGGTCATTAATGATAACGTTTTCTAAAACAGATCCAAATGTGATTGCATCGAAAATTTGTGGTTCTTTCTCGTGAGAAAGGTTTACACATTTCGCGTAGCAACCGCCTTCAATATTGAATACACCGTTATCAGACCAACCGTGCTCATCATCACCGATTAATTTACGGTTTGGATCAGCAGATAATGTTGTTTTACCTGTTCCAGATAAACCGAAGAATAGTGCTACGTCGCCTTCTTCACCTACGTTTGCAGAGCAATGCATAGAAAGAATATCTTGTTCAGGTAGTAAGAAGTTCATAATAGAGAAGATTGATTTTTTCATTTCTCCAGCGTATTCTGTACCACCAATTAGTACAATACGTTTTTCGAATGAAACCATAATGAATGCTTCAGAGTTTGTACCGTCAACAGCTGGATCAGCTTTGAAGTTCGGTGCAGAAACAATTGTGAACCCTGACTCATGAGTTGTTAATTCTTCTTCAGTTGGACGAATGAATAATTGATGTACAAATAAATTGTGCCATGCATATTCATTAATAACTTGAATTGGTAGGCGGTAATTGCGGTCAGCGCCTGCAAATCCTTTGAAGACGAATAACTCTTCTTTTTCTTTTAAGTATTCTAAAACTTTAGTATATAATTTATTAAAATGTTCTTCAGAAATCGGTTGGTTTACAGCTCCCCAAGCAATTTTGTCGGCAACCGATGCTTCTTTCACAATAAATTTATCTTTAGGAGAACGTCCTGTATATTTTCCTGTTGAAGCAGAAACGGCACCAGTAGAAGTTAATTTCCCTTCATTTCGCATTAATACTTTTTCCACTAATTGCGGAACACTTAGTTGAATCTGTGCATTGCTTCCGTTCAATAATTCGTGTAAACCAATTTGGACATTCACAGTACTCATATTTATATACCATCCTTTTCATTTAATGAAATATTTCTCGTAATCCCCAACAAGAGTATAACACAATTATATAAATAATGTATACTATTTATTTCTTTTTGTTTGTGTGAATACATTATTTCCCTATTAATATTTCATTTCAGGCGTATTGAGAAAAACTTTCAGGAAAATGTGAATATTAATTGACAAATGAATATCATTTCTTTAGTATAGGTTGGGACGGATACTCTCTTATCCCGAGCTGGCGGAGGGACAGGCCCGATGAAGCCCAGCAACCTCACTTGTAGTGGTAAATACAGGTGAATAGGTGCTAAAACCTGTGCGAGGCTACAGGTCTCGAACGATAAGAGCGAAGGGCAAAAAGCAGTATGCAAGTAGCAAATTAAACCTTTCCTCTATGTAAAGTAGGAAAGGTTTTTCTGTATGCTTGTGTGGGAGAATAAATGTATGTCGCAGTTTGTGGCAAATTAAGGATGAGTTCCGTACAATATATACAATTACTGTAGGGAGGTTTACCACATGACAAAAAAACGTCATCTGTTCACATCTGAGTCTGTAACTGAAGGACATCCAGATAAAATTTGTGACCAAATTTCTGATTCAATTTTAGATGCGATCTTATCAAAAGACGCAAATGCACGTGTAGCTTGTGAAACAACTGTAACAACTGGTTTAGTATTGGTAGCGGGGGAAATTACGACTTCTACTTACGTAGATATTCCAAAAATCGTTCGTGAAACAATTCAAGGCATTGGTTACACACGCGCAAAATACGGATTCGATGCAGAAACTTGTGCAGTTTTAACATCTATCGATGAGCAATCTGCTGACATCGCTATGGGTGTTGACCAAGCGCTAGAAGCACGCGAAGGTCAAATGACTGACGCTGAGATTGAGGCAATTGGTGCAGGAGACCAAGGTTTAATGTTTGGTTTCGCATGTAATGAAACACAAGAGTTAATGCCACTTCCAATCTCGCTTGCTCACAAATTAGCTCGCCGTTTAACTGAAGTACGTAAAGATGATACATTATCATACCTACGTCCGGATGGAAAAACGCAAGTTACAGTTGAGTATGATGAAAATGGTAAACCAGTACGTGTTGATACTATCGTAATTTCTACACAACATCACCCAGATGTTACATGGGAAGAAATCGATCGCGACTTAAAAGAGCACGTAATTAAAGCTGTAGTACCAGCAGAATTAATGGATGGAGAAACGAAATTCTTCATTAACCCAACTGGCCGCTTCGTAATTGGTGGACCACAAGGTGATGCTGGTTTAACAGGACGTAAAATCATCGTTGATACTTACGGTGGATACGCTCGCCACGGTGGCGGTGCATTCTCTGGTAAAGATGCAACGAAAGTTGACCGTTCTGCAGCATATGCAGCTCGTTATGTTGCGAAAAACATCGTAGCAGCTGGTCTTGCTGAAAAAGCAGAAGTACAACTTGCATACGCAATCGGTGTAGCACAACCAGTATCAATTTCAGTTGATACATTCGGCACTGGTAAAGTATCTGAAGACGTACTAGTAGAGCTAGTTCGTAACAACTTCGATCTTCGCCCAGCTGGTATTATTAAAATGCTAGACTTACGTCGCCCAATTTACAAACAAACAGCAGCTTATGGCCACTTCGGACGTACTGATGTAGATCTATCATGGGAACGTACAGACAAAGCAGCAGCTTTAAAAGAGCAAGCTGGTCTATAATATATGAAAAAAAGCTTTGCGCGGTGAGCGCAAAGCTTTTTTATTTCGTTTTACTTATAATTTGAATACATGATTTGCAATATACTTCTCCATCTAGCTCAATATACTTCTCCATCTAGCTCAATATACTTTTTCATATTAGTCATGCCACTTGCTGGAAATGGCATATGAATCCATGCCTTTTCATACGTTTGTATTTCCTTTTCACATGATTTACAAAGGATTGATTTCTTCTGGAACATATGTAATCAACCTTTCATTTGACGTGCTTTACCTGCGCAAAATGCACTGCTTAGTAAAAATAGCGTTGCGAATATAATACTTACTAATGTAGCGTATGGAATTGCGCCTTTTAGAGAAAAACCGACAGTGATGGAAGCGACGAATAAGAGGATGAATGTTGTTGTTAATTTTTTGTATAGTTCCATAATAGGTAGACCTCCGATTTATTTTTTAGTACAAGTTTTAAAATTGAATTCTATTATGTAGAAAATATAAAGAGTAGCTAAAGATGTGTAGTCTAGGAGTATAAGAAAGGGCACTTTCCTTTTTGTGGGTTAGTATACTTATATTGTATCATGCGCATGATTGGCTTCATACATAATTGTGTAAAGATATGTATGATAAAATGAAGAAAAGTCTTTAAGAAAGGAAAGATAAAAAATGAGTGTAACTGAACATAAAAAACAAGCTCCAAAAGAAGTGCGTTGCAAGATTGTTACGATTTCCGATACACGTACGGAAGAAACAGATAAGAGCGGACAACTATTACATGAATTGTTAAAAGAAGCGGGACATAAAGTAACTTCTTATGAAATTGTAAAAGATGATAAAGAAAGTATTCAGCAAGCAGTGTTAGCTGGTTATCATAAGGAAGATGTAGATGTTGTATTAACAAATGGCGGTACTGGTATTACGAAACGCGATGTCACAATTGAAGCAGTATCAGCGTTATTAGATAAAGAAATTGTTGGATTTGGTGAGCTGTTCCGTATGATTAGTTATTTAGAAGATATCGGAAGCAGCGCAATGTTAAGTAGAGCGATTGGTGGTACAATTGGGCGCAAAGTAGTCTTCTCGATGCCAGGGTCTAGCGGAGCGGTTCGCCTTGCGATGAATAAATTAATTTTACCGGAATTAGGTCATATTACATTTGAGCTGCATCGCCAATGAGTAAGTATGCTGGAATTGTATTAGCAGGTGGTATGTCGAGTAGATTCGGTGAGCCGAAAGCGTTAGCAATTTGGAAGGGAACTACTTTTGTTGAGCATATTGTGAAAGTGATGGGAAATACTTTGCAAGACATTGTAGTAATTAGCCATACTGATATAAAAGAGCGAGTAGAGCAATTCGTACAAGTACCTGTTATAGAAGACATTCCGCACTATAAAGGGAATGGACCGCTGGCCGGCATTGTATCAGGAATGGAATACATAGAAGCAGATTGGTACGCTATTATGCCTTGCGATGCACCAAACGTGTCGCATGAATGGTTTACCATTTTACTAGAGCAAACGAACAATGAATATGATGCGGTTGTACCTATTATTAATGGAAGAAAACAACCGCTACTTGCGGCGTATCATAACCGCGTGAAAGAAAAGATTTATGCTTTACTTCAGGAAGAAAAAAGAAGTATGGGGCAGCTTTTATCACAATGTAATGTGAAGTATGTTTCTGGAGAAGATGTACAAGCGAATGCGGATTGGTTTATAAATGTAAATACGAAAGAAGAATATGTGCAGGCTCAAAAAGACCTTTCAAATGAATGAAAGGTTTTTTTGATATACAGAATTGGGGAACAATTGCTGTATAAAGGTATGTGAGTGAGTTGATTTTAAGGGGAATTCTTAAAATCATTATACAGTTAAAACACTGTATAACCATATATTAATTTTTATGGGTTTTTATTACAAGTCTGTTTAGTTATGTTTATTTTTGATATAATTAATATAGAAATAAAACAATGCTTAACCTTATGTATCATTTATTAAACTAAAATTTATGACCATGTAATAAACTCCCTTCGTTTTTTTGAAGGGAGTTTTTCTATTTAAGCAAGCAACTCTGATGCGTTATGCTGAAGGACTTCTTCATATTGGTTAAGCAAGCCACGAAAGATCTCATCCCAGCTCTTTGATTTCGCAAAAGATGAAGCTGCTATTCCCATCTGCTCAAGTTTTTCTTCATTTTGTAATAAAAAATAAATGGATGATAGAAATGCATCTTCATTTTTAGGCGGACAAAGAACTCCCGTTTTTCCATCTGTAATAATATTTTTAACCCCGCCACTATTTGCACCAATAACAGGTGTACCGCATGCGAGTGATTCAAGTACGACATTTCCGAATGTTTCAGTAGCTGATGGAAATACCATTATGTTAGAACAAGCATATGCTTCAGCTAAATCTGCACTTTGTAAATAGCCAGTAAAAGTGATATTTGTTTTCGGAACAGCTTCACGTAAACTTGTTGCTAGAGGACCGTCTCCTGCTATAAGCCAATGAATGTCGCTTCGAGTATGTGCTGATTTAACGATAAGATTTTGCAACGTATCAATATCTTTTTCAGGAGCAATCCGTCCAACATAGGAAAGGACATACTTCGCTGTAATATTATATTTTTTTCGGAATAGGTCTGTATTGTAAGCTGGATGAAAGAGTGTGCAATCTACACCACGTCCCCAAATAGAGAGGGCCTGAAAGCCTTTATGTTTTAATTGATGTAATGTTTCAGGAGAGGGTACAAAATTTTTTTGCATATGACTATGAAACCATTTTAAATAGTTCCACAGCATATTGGAGAGGAATTCGATTTTGTAATAACGTAAATAGGCATCGAAATCAGTATGATAAGAACCGACAACTGGGATGTTTAACTTTTTTGCATAATACAATCCACAAAGTCCCATGTTGAAAGGTGTGGCAATGTGAATAATGTCAGGTTTAAAGGAAAGTAGTTCCCGTTTAATACGCGGAGTAGGAAAAGAAAAACGACATTCTGGATATAATATTGTTAACGGGATACTTCTCATCTTATTCACATTCGCTACAAAATTATCTTCAGCTGTATGCTGAGGGGCGAAAACAGAATAGGCGATCTGTTCTTTCTGAAAATATCGTGTTAATCGCTCTAACGTTTTCGCAACCCCGTTAACTTGTGGCGTAAAAGTATCGGTAAAAATGGCGACTCTCATCATATCACTCCTTTATGTGAAAAGTGGGATGAATTGATAAAAAGAGATGATGCCAGAGCAAGTGCCAAGGCACATACCGACGAATACATCTGACGGATAGTGAAGTCCTAAATAAATACGTGAAATACCGACGCATAATGCTAACGGTAATAGGAAAGCAAGTAAGCTTGGATTATAGCAAATAAATGGAATGAAGACAGAGAAAACGGCTGTTGTATGACCAGACGGGAAAGAGTGGTCTTTTAATGGATGGACTGGATATTTTGCATCCTGAATTGTTAAATAAGGACGTTTTCGTGGATACCATCTTTTTAATATTTGTACAGGAATATGGCTAATTGCTAAAGAAATAGCAGTTGCAATTGCTGCTTGGTGTAAAGTACCTTTTGCAAAAATTAAAAAGAAAAGTGTGAGTGCGATGGAGAAAGTCGCGCCACCGATATGAGTAATATTGCGGAAAAAGATATTTAATGTTTTTTGATCAAAGTAGCGATTAATTCCTTTGAAAATGTAACATTCTATTTTATATAATCCACTGACCTTCATGAAAATTCTCCTCCCTCGTTTACATATATATGGAGATATTAGCTTTTATTTTAATAAGATTTTGTTGAGGGAGTAATAATGTTTTGTAAAGAAAAAGTTAGTTTTTATATAAAAAAAGCTGCCAATCTTATGGCAGCGGAAATTTACTTCTGTAATGATTTATAATATTGACCTTTTTCAACGTATTGCGTGCGAATACGATCCATATCTTTACGGTCTTCTTCTGTTAATTCACGAATGACTTTCGCGGGACGACCGAAAGCTAACGTGTTTGGTGGAATTTTCTTTCCTTGTGAAACGAGGCTTCCAGCGCCGATAAAAGCTCCTTCGCCAATTTCAGCACCATCTAATATAATGGATCCCATTCCAATTAAAGCATCTTTTTTAATATGACAACTATGTAAAATAACTTGATGCCCAACTGTAACATCATCTTCTAAGATAAGAGGATACTGAGGGCTTTGGTGGAGTGTACATTGGTCTTGTACATTTACTCGGTCTCCAATGATCGTTGGTGACACATCACCACGGATGACTGTATTAAACCAAATACTTGATTCCTCGCCAACGTAAACATCGCCTGTAATCGTAACATAGTCAGCGATAAAAGCACTACTCGCAATTTTCGGTTTTTTTTCTTTGTAAGGATATATCATGTAAAGTCTTCCTTTCCTAGAGACTAGTTTTAGTGTATCAAATTATGAGAAAGAGTGAAATGGAGGAGAGCCGTATGTGGAATTATGAAGCGGAGGAAGCAAAGGCTGTCATTGTTATTGTGCACGGCGCAATGGAATATCACGGACGTTACGAAGCCGTTGCGGAAATGTGGAATCATATCGGCTACCACGTCGTGATGGGGGATCTTCCGTCACATGGAACGACTTCAAGAAATAGAGGACATATTGATTCATTTGATGAATACATAGAGGAAGTTAAACTATGGGTGAAAGAAGCAAGAAAGTATAGGTTACCTATTTTTCTATTCGGTCATAGTATGGGTGGTCTTATTGTCATTCGTATGATGCAAGAAACGAAGAGAGAAGATGTAGAGGGTATTATTTTGAGTTCGCCTTGTTTAGGGGTAGTGACTGGACCCTCTGCTCCGCTTCAATTTGCTTCAAAAATATTAAATGTTGTGGCTCCAAAATTGCAATTTGCAACGAATCTTACGGTGGAAATGTCAACACGTAACCACGAGGTGAGAGATGCAATGGAGAATGATTCTTTGTTCTTGCGCAAAGTATCAGTACGTTGGTATAGTGAATTGATTAAGTCTATCGAAATTGCTCATAAAAAAATAGATGATTTTCCAGATGTTCCGCTCTTGCTAATGCAAGCTTGTGAGGATAAACTTGTAGATAAAACACGTGTCCGCACTTGGTTTGATAATGTTAAAATAAGTGATAAGGCTTTTAAAGAATGGCCGAATTGTTATCACGAGTTATTAAATGAGTATGAGCGTGATGAAATTTTGAGTTATATTCAGTCATTTACTGAAATGCATGTCAATAATATAGTAAAAACAAACAAATAAATCATTATTTGTACATTTAATAGAGGAGATGAAGGAAGAAGTGAACGTACCGAGTAATCCCATAACGCTCATGGCGAAAGTATACCGTGATGTGTTTCCGGTTGTACACCATGAGCTAGCGATGTGGAAAGAGCGTGCCTACCATATTCCGAATGATGAGCTTCATAGTCAGGCAATCGCAAGTATTGAGCATAAAACGTTTCATTGTGAGGGCGGTGGCATTTTAGCTCTGCTAGCAAATGAACACCGAGAAGAATGTATTCGTTTTATCGTAGCGTATCAAACGATCAGCGACTATTTAGATAATTTATGTGATCGCAGTACATCACTTGATCCAAATGATTTTGCCGCACTGCATGAATCGATGTTAATGGCATTATCACCTGAAGTAGAAGGTGGCGGTAATTATTATCGTTATCGTGATGATCAAGATGATGGTGGTTATTTAGATGAACTTGTTGAAACATGCCAAGATGTTTTAAAGAAAACGAAGCACTATGACAAAATTGCTCCTGTTCTTCATGAACTTGCTTGTTATTATTGTGATTTGCAAATTCATAAACACGTGAAATTAGAAGAAAGAGAGCCGCGCCTGAAAAATTGGTTTGAAGCACATAAAGAAAACTTACCTGAGATGAGTTGGTTTGAATTTTCAGCATGTGCCGGTTCTACACTTGGAATTTTCTGTCTTGTAGCATATGCATTTCATGATGAATTACATGATGAAGATATTGCGAAAATTAGACAAGGGTACTTCCCTTACGTACAAGGACTTCATATCTTACTTGATTATTTCATTGATCAAGAAGAAGACCGTATAGGCGGAGATTTGAATTTCTGTAGTTATTATGAAAACGAGCAAGCGATATTAGATCGGATGAAACACTTTGTAGAAGAAGCGGAGAAGAGCATTGGTGATTTGCCTCATGCGAAGTTTCATCGCCTTATAAGCCGAGGATTACTTGGTATTTATTTATCAGATCAAAAAGTATCAGCACAAAAGAATATGCACAAAATGGCACGGCGCATTGTAAAGTACGGAGGCCTCACTTCACGATTCTTCTATTGGAACGGGAAGATGTACCGAAAGAAAACAGCGCAGTGATGAAGAAAACCACTCATGTAGAGTGGTTTTTTTGTTATAATATGGTAAAGATGGTGGTGGAAATGAAGCGATTGTTTCAAAAGCTATATGACAATATTGAAGTAACATTACTTGTGCTACTTTCCATTTCATTTGTAACTGGAATGTATATGATGATGAATAAAACCGGCGGTCCTACAACGATGGATTATGTAGCTCAAATTATCATTGCATTGATTATTATAGTAGATATTGTTTTTTTAATAAGTGGTAGAAAAAAAGAGAACAGTAAATAAAAAGCATTTGTACACGATGGTACAAATGCTTTTTCATTATGATCGTATTTTTGAAAATACATATATAAGAAGTTCAATCGCTAAAATAACTAAAACAGATAGTCCAAATAAAGGCATGACAGCGCCTAGTATTACCATCATGATAAAGAAAACGAATATACTTTTCTTATCTCTTTGTTTTGGAGGTGCTGCTAATTTTCCTTTCGGCTTTCTTGCTAACCACATTTTTATTCCGTAATAAATGAGAAGTAGTAGAGATAATGTCGTTAGTAAGCATAATATTTTATTTGGCCATCCGAATAAATGTCCTTCATGAAGCGGGATACCGTAAGTGAACCATTGTGCAAGTAATCCATAATCACGATAGTCCGTTTTTGAAATGAGCTCCCCGCTATATTGGTCAAAGTAAGCTGTTATCTCTTCATTTGGTGCAACATGCATACCTGTAATACCAGAACCGCTCGATTTCGAAACAGTGAATACACCTTTCGGATCAGCTGGTAGTGAAATAACATATGGCTTCTTTATTTCAATTCCTTTTTGTAATTCATCGACAGAAATTGCTTTCGGTTCATTTGAATTTGATTCAGGCGGAGCTTCTTTTCTTGTTGCCCACGGCAATTCTTTTACCTTTGATTCAGGCGGAGCCATGTACAATTTTGGATATCCGAGTGATTCATTTGACGATGCGATTTTATAAATTTGGTTCCCCATAAATCCTGACCATGGCAATCCAGATGCGACTAGCAGAAAGAGAGGAATTGTAAATATAATACCGATAATAGAATGACGTCTTTTTGCTTTTTCTCGCTTATTGGATGATGGTGTGTTTTTGAATTGTCGTATACTCATGTACAATCCGGTTACGATTAAAAAGATTGTCCAGCATGCCGCGAGTTCTACAGTATAGTTTACGACAGTGCCACCAACTAAAAGAGAACTATGTAATTCCCTCATTATATTGGCAAACGTTTCACTTGCATTTTGATCCCCAACAATTTGATTATTGCTGTCTAAATACACATATTTTTGTTGCCCAGTATACTCATTTGCAATGGTAAGTCTCGTATTATAATCCCCATTAAACTCACTAATTTTCGCCACGCTATAATGTGGATATTTTTTCTCTGTTAAGGAAATAGAATCAGACATCGAAATAGATTCTGTTTGAGCACTCTTCCCAAAATATAAATCTTTATAGATGAAATCTTCAACTTCCTCCCGAAATAAATACCCAATTCCGCTCAGTGACAACGTAATAAGAAGCGGCGTAATAAAAAGCCCAGCATAAAAATGCCAACGCCAAAAAATGTAATGAAGCGAACGATTTACTTTCATACTTTCAGTTCCCCTAACCTTCCCTATATGAATAACTACTTATTTAATATAGCGAGATTAAGTGTGATTACTTTGAAAGAATTGTGAAGAAAGTTAAAAGTTTGTGGGATTTTTATTAAACATAAAACACATTTTAGAAGGAGTGTTTTCTATGTTTATGAAGATCTCTTTATATTTGATAAGTACATCCGAACAACCGCTTTCGCAAGACATTGAGAAGAATCAACAAAATTCTCGCTAGCCACAACATTCAAATCAGTACATGCGATAATAGCGGTATCAACTTCATCTTTCAATTGTAAAACGAGCGTATTCCATAATTCGCGAGCTTCTTCAACCTCCCCAGATTTAATATAAGTAATGATTTGATTAATCATTTCCTGCCACCTTTCATAATGAATGTATTCTATATTCCGTTTTGCAATCCCGTCTTGATAAATACCAGCTTGAACTGTCGCTTCTGTTGCAAGAAGAGCGACTCTTTTTACGTTTTTAGGAATTGCTTGTAACGTCTCATCGACTATATTTAAAATCGGAATGGACAGAGAATGCTGTAATTCCTCGAAATAAAGATGCGCCGTATTGCACGGCATAGCGATAAAGCTTGCGCCAGTACTTTCAAGTTTTTGTGCTCCTTCAATAATTGCTTTTTTCATCGCTTCGTGATCAATAGGGCGATCCATGTAAAACGGTGTTGGGCACGAATAAATCATCATATGAGGAAAGTCCATATCATACTTTGCTCCGTATATTGTTTGGCACCTTGCTACAACTGTATCGACGAATGGCCCAGTTGATTTTGGTCCCATTCCTGCTAGTATTCCGATCATTGTTTCGTCTCCTTTAAGAATGTTTACATCCATTGTATAGGAGAATAACAAAAAGACGTGCAATGAATGCACGTCTTTTTTTGTTATGTTTTGTCGAACAATCGATATATCCGAGAAATCGTTGATATATTGTAAGTTATGATAGATATATCGAAAAAATCGTTGATATATCCCGAGTTACGATAGATATAATTGAAAAATCGTTGATATATTATCGCTTCTCAATCGCCACAATAAATGGCGGGTTATTTTGTTGGTTAATGAAGCCGTAGCGCAGTACGTGTGCTTGTTTTTGGTCTAATTCTTCGGCAAATTTGAGAACAGCGTCCCGTTCTACTTGTCCTTCTGGATGTCCGTGGTAAATAACAAGGACGATGATTCCTTCAGGTGCCATTACTTCTAGTAATTGTTCGATCGCTGAAATTGTTGAGTTCGGTTTTGTAACGATATGCTTGTCTCCGCCTGGAAGGTAACCTAAGTTGAAAATTGCGCCTGTTACTTTTCCTTTTGCATCTTCTGGTAATACGGATAGAAGTGTATCGTGACTATCGTGAACTAAAACAGTACGTTCGAAAAGTTCTTTTTCTTTTAGACGAGTTGTTGAGCTTTCAATTGCCTCTTTTTGAATATCAAATCCAAATACTTTTCCGTTATCTCCAACGATTTCAGCTAGGAAGCAAGTGTCATGGCCGTTTCCTAAAGTTGCATCTACAGCGTAATCGCCTTCTTTTACTGCCGTTTGCAGAAGCGAGCGAGCAAACGGTAATACACGTTCTAATTTCATTTTTGTTTCTCCTCATTTGCATATTTTCCTTGCCAGCTTCCGCGGCGTACAAATTCTGCATCGATGGAATTTAATACTTCCCATTTATTTAAGCTCCACATTGGACCGATCATTAAATCAGGCGGACCGTCACCTGTGATGCGGTGCACAATTACGTCTTCTGGAATCATTTCAAGTTGGTCAACAACGAGACTTACGTAGTCCTCAAGAGAAAGGAACTCGAGTTGTCCTTTTTCATATTGCTTCACCATTGGCGTTCCTTTTAATAAGTGAAGTAAGTGGATTTTAATTCCTTGTACATCAAGCTTCGCTACTTCACGAGCTGTTTCCATCATCATGTCGTAATCTTCAAGTGGAAGGCCGTTAATAATATGAGAACAAACTTTAATGCCGTGCTTACGTAATTTATTTACACCTTCAACGTAAGAAGGATAATCGTGAGCACGATTAATAAGATTTGCAGTACGTTCATGGACGGTTTGTAGTCCGAGTTCAACCCAAAGGTAAGTGCGTTTATTTAAGTCCGCTAAATATTCAACGACATCGTCCGGTAAACAATCTGGACGAGTCGCAATAGAAAGACCGACAACGTCTTTTTCTGCTAGAAGCGGTTCGAATTTTTCTTTTAACACTTCAAGTGGTGCATGTGTATTTGTGTACGCCTGGAAATAAGCGATACATTTTCCATCTTTCCACTTTGAGCGCATTTTTTCTTTCATTTCATGATATTGCGTTATAACATCATCGCGGCGATCGCCAGCGAAGTCACCAGATCCAGCAGCACTGCAAAATGTACAACCGCCATAAGCAACTGTACCGTCACGGTTCGGGCAATCAAAGCCAGCATCTAATGAAACTTTAAAGATTTTTTCACCAAATTCATTTCGTAAATGATAATTCCATGTATGATAACGTTTATTGTCGTTTGTATATGGAAAAGGGTTTTGAACCTTCATTACTTTCCCTCCTAAGCCGAGTCAAAATGAAACAAAATCCATTATAACATACTCATAAGGTTCAGATGGAAGGGACACACTAAAGGGGAATTGAAGCAAGGAGGGACAATTATGGCAGAGCGTCAATCACTTGAATCGTATATTACACAAGCGGAACAAGCGGTGGAATATGCGAAAGAACAATTAGACCAAGGTATGAGACAAGAGCATTATAATACGATGGAGTATTCGGATGCGCAGTTACAATTAGAACAAGCGTATAACGATTTACAAACGATGCAACAACATGCAAATGATGAGCAACGTGAGCAATTAAATAGAGCACGTATGGCAATTCGCCAATTGCAACATCAAATGATTATTACACCGCACTAATAAGGAGTGAATGTAATGGCGAAACGTTCAGATCAAAATAACCCAGAACAAAAAACGCAAAATGGACATAACGCTGAGTTTTCGAATGAACTTGATCCGATTGTTCAAGTAAAACAGCGTAATAGTAAAAAAGGACAACCTCAAAAATCGAAACAATCAGAGTAGACCAGGTCGCAATATGACCTGGTTTTATTTTGCTATATGACAATAATGTAAGATTCCTGTAAGGTTTGTCGATAGTTGTGAGCAGCTTTCTCCAGTAGAGTAAGAAAGGATTAAGTTTTATACAAGGAGTTGCTTTATGGGGAACAATATTATAAACAAGCGAATTGATGAGTTAGATTACATTCGTGGCTTTGCACTACTAGGGATTATTTTAGTAAATATTCTCGCACTACTTAACATTAAAATTCCAGATCCTAGCACAGTGGATGCTAGCTATCAAAGATTTTTATACTTATTTGTAGAAGGGCGTTTCTTCTCAATCTTCTCATTCTTATTTGGAGTGGGATTCTATATCTTTATTTCAAGAGCGATTGCGAAAGGGAAAAATGGATATGTTCTATTTTTCCGCCGCGTAGTTGCATTATTTATTTTTGGTTTGATTCATTACATGTTTCAGCCTGGAGAAGCGTTAACGTTATATGCAATTTGCGGATTAATCGTTTTACCGTTTTATAAAGCGAAAAAACAAGTGAACTTAGTAATTGGTCTTATTTTGACAATAGCCTTTAGTGTAATGGGTGTTAAAGAACTATTACCACTTGGTTTAATTTTATTAGGTCTTGCTGCAGGACAATATCGTGTATTTGAAAATCTTTCAAAAAACATAAAGCAAGTCGCTATTTTTACAGGCATTATGTTTGTTTTAAGTGTGGCAGCTGTATGGTATCAATATGGACACGTGCCTGCTGGCCCATTTGTAAATATGATATTGATGAATGAAGACGGAACAATGGATGCTGCAAGCCAGTTTCTAAAAATTGGTATTACAGTTGGACCAGTCATTTCAGCTTTCTATGTCGGAGCATTAATTTTATTACTTCAATTAAAACCAGTTCAAACATTGTTAGCGCCACTGAAATACTACGGTCGTATGGCGTTAACGAATTATATTGGACAAACTGCAATGATTTTAATTGCCGGTAGCGTATTTAACTTTGCAGGAAACTTGACATACATGCAAACGTTATATGTATGTATCGCAATTTATGCAATTCAAATTGTGTTTAGTGTAATTTGGATGAAAATCTTTAAAATGGGTCCATTAGAATGGATTTGGCGAGTTGTTACGTATTGGACGGTAACACCTTTAAAGAAATAAAGAGAGAAGTGGGCTGTTCCTTTTTTGTGGAGCAGCCTATTTTTATTTTCAGCTTTTGTAGTTGCGCCGATATATTTGAAAAATCGCCGATATAATTTCATTTACCGATTCAATATGTCACTAATATTCAAAGTAGTAAAAGCCAAACTTACACGCCCACCTTCTTTATATTACAAAAGTGTAAGGTAAATGTAATGTTAACAAATAGCAGTTCGCCTCTAAAAAGCGCAAAATAGGTAATGGAAAAACAAGCGTAGGAGGATATATATGACGAAACCAGTTGTAGACGTAAAAAACGTTCAAAAAGTGTACGGTAAAAAAGGTGAGAACCAATCACACGCGTTAAAAGGTGTGTCATTCTCAATTCAAGAGGGCGAGTTTGTTGGAATTATGGGACCATCTGGTTCTGGTAAAACGACATTATTAAATGTAATTTCAACGTTAGATAAAGCAACGGGCGGCGTTGTTGAAATTGCAGGAACGGATATTACAAAAATGAAGCAAGGTGAGCTTTCAGATTTCCGTTCACAAAAGTTAGGATTTATCTTCCAAGATTTTAATTTGTTAGAAAACTTATCTATTTATGAAAACATTGCACTTCCACTTTCCTTGCAAGGTGTTCCATCACGTAACATTGGACCAAAAGTCGAGAAAGTAGCGGATATGTTAGGAATTACAGAAATACTTCAAAAGTACCCATCTGAAGTATCTGGTGGGCAAAAGCAACGTTCGGCAGCAGCGCGTGCTTTAGTGCATGAGCCTGCAATTATTTTAGGGGACGAGCCAACAGGAGCGCTTGATTCTAAAAATGCAACGAGTTTACTTGATGCGATGACAAACTTAAATAAAGATCAAGGCGTATCTATTATGATGGTTACACATGATCCATACAGTGCAAGTTACTGTCAGCGTATTTTATTCATTCAAGATGGTGAGCTATATAAAGAAATTCACCGCGGCGGTACACGTGAAGAGTTTTATAAAGAAATTTTAGATGTGCTTGCGGACTTAGGAACACAAAAAGCGTAAGAAAGGAGGTTCTAGAGCATGTTATTCAAACTTTCCATGTCAGGACTAAAGAGTAAGCTAAAAGATTACATCGTCTTACTTGTTGGTCTTGTCATGTCGATCTCAATTTTTTATATGTTTCAAACGTTAGCACTAAATGAATCATTTCTTGAATCTAATTCAGTGATTAAATCAATCGGATTTGTATTCCAAGCAGGTTCATTTTTATTAGCAATCATAACGTTCTTCTATATTTTATATGCGAACTCTTTCTTACTATCTCTTCGTCAAAAAGAGTTTGGTATGTATATGATGTTAGGAGCAAAAAAGCATAAAGTTACATTACTTATGTTTATTGAGACAATTGTATTAGGCGCCGCGTCTCTTGCAATTGGAATTGCAGTTGGTGTAGGACTTGCAGAAGGTATCGGTCAATTATTAATGAAACAATTAGAATTTGCTGGTGAAGGCTATAAAGCATTTTATCTGCCATCTATGACTGTTACTTGTATCTTCTTCTTTGCACTATTTGTACTATCAGCAATTATGAACAGTATTAAGTTATCACGTATTTCTGTATTGCAACTTGTACATGCAGATGCACAAACAGAACGTGTTGCGGTAAAAGGAAAAATGACAGGCTTAGTTGCATTCCTTGCGGTTATTTTATTAGGAATTGGCTATGCATCAATGATTTACATGGAAAAACTAAGAGAAATGGGAATCCTTATTGCATTAATTACAACAACAGCTGGTACTTACATGTTATTTGGATCACTTCTTCCAGTTATTATTAAAAAGTTAAAAAGTAATAAAAAGCGTAGTGAAAAAGGACTTAACGCTTTTACATTTGCACAATTAAATTTCCGTATTAATAGCTTAACGAAAGTACTTGCAACAGTAGCGATGTTAGTTGCTCTTGGAGCTGGTGCAATTTCAGGGGGTATGGCGTTTAAAAATAACGTTATAAAAATGGTTGATGGTTTAGTAATCTATGATTCAGTAGTTCATAATCCGACAGCTGAAGAAAAGAAAATTTTAAACGGTATTACATTTAAAGAGAAAAGCGAATATCGTTACAAAGTAGATGATAAATACGTTTACTATGTAAAAGAAGATTTAGAGAAAAATCGTCCTTTAGTAAAAGATATGGAAAATATGAAGTCGATGAAGGATTTAGTAAATACGAAGAAGGCTTCACAGGAATTACCAGTAGGTGCAGTTTCTAGAGAAATGAATGAAAAAGATGCGAACGCTAAAGAACTTCCAGAAGAATGGGTAGATGCTTTTAGCACAATTCATCCATATTATATATACGAAGATCATGCAATTAAAATTGTAGATCAAAAAATGTACGATGGGATAAGTGGTAAAGAAGGTATAGCATTTATCGGAAAAGCAGATGATTTCTTAACATATACAAAAGAATGGAAAAAACTTGACGAGTTGCAATTAGATAAATATAAAAATGTAACAGCTGAAAGAATGAACAGTAAATATCAATCTTACGACATGTTCTATGGTGTTGCGAGTGGAACAGTGTTTATGGGCTTCTTCCTTGGAATTGCTTTCTTAGCAATGATGGCAAGTTGTTTAATGTTCAAAATTCTTTCTGGTGCATCAAAAGATATTACACGTTATCAAATGCTTCGTAAAATCGGGGTGCGCCGTGAATTATTAACAAAATCAATTTATAAAGAGTTATTCTTAGTATTCTTATTCCCAGCAATTGTAGGTATTGCTCACGTACTAGTTGGTATGAATATTTTCGGATTTATTTTACTTGATCCGTACTTCCGTATTTGGGTACCAATCGTAATTTTCGTAGTTATTTACACGATTTATTACCTTATTACAGTTCAATTGTATAAAGGAATTGTTCTTCCGAAAGAAGATTAATAATAAAAACCGAGCAAAAACGCTCGGTTTTTATTATTTTCAGAAAAAACACTTTAATGTTACTGAAATATATAATATAATGCAAGTAAGTAACGTAATATAAAAGTAGAAGTAGCTGTATAAGGAAAGGAGGAATCCAATCTGTAGAAAGAAGCTGAACTTTTATCCCCACATTTTTTACCGCAACGTATTTATACAATCGTAAGTTTCCACATTGAAAGTTTTCAGAACCACCTGAGTATATTGTGAAAATAATGGATAACACATGGAAATCTCATAGCATGATAAGGTAAAATGGACAACATAATGAGAAAATTACCGTTCATAAGATGAGGAGAATACATGTATGGAAGTTGTAGAGGCATTAAAAGATATAAGCCAAATTGAGGCTATGAAAAAATATTTAAAAGAGCACTCCCAGCGAGATTATCTTTTATTTGTTATTGGAATTAACACAGGATTAAAAATTACAGAATTACTTAGCATGAAATTTGAAGATGTATTAAATGAAGATGGGACTGTTAAAGAGTTTTATACTCTTCCTGTGAAAGATGAAAAATTCAAACAAGATATTTATTTAAATACAAAAGTAAAAGAAGCGCTTTTAGATTACGTACAATCTATTGGCGTTAAAAGAGAAAATTACGTATTTCAATCTAATAAAACGCCAAATTCAATTACGCGCCAACAAGCGTATCGTGTAATTCATAATGCTGCAGAAGCAGTTGGAGTTGTTGGTAAGATCGGAACGAATTCAATGCGAAAAACATTCGGATTTCATGCGTACAAAAGAGGGATAGCGATTGCGCTGTTGCAAAAACATTTTCATCACGCGACTCCATCAGAGACGCTAAAGTATTTAGGTATTTCAAAGGATGAGACCTTTAAAACGGAGATTGATGTCGATTTATAAAAGCCGTAACTAAAAGAATTAGGAGGCGGAAAATATGAATATTAGAGAGAGTGAACTGCCGGGTATTGGATGTAAGTTTGAAGTGATTACAAAAGGTAATGAAAAGATGGTTATCGTTATTCATGATGATGGCCGAAGAGAAATGTACCATTTTGATGCTGATCATGAGGAGAGTATTTCAAGCGTCTCTCTTCGTGATTCCGAAGCGAGACAAATTGCAGCTATATTGGGCGGAATGGTATATAGACCACAAGCTTTAGATACGATTGAAATGGCCTTTGAAGGATTATCAATTGAGTGGTTTAAGGTGGAAAATAATGCACCAGTCGTACAAAAAACAATTGGTAGTTTACATGTCCGAAACACATATAACGTAACGATTATTGCCATTTTGAAAAAGAATATGAAGAAGTTCTTTAATCCAGGCCCAGATTCTATCATTGAAGCTGGCGATATGCTCGTACTATCAGGTGAAAGACATGAAGTAAAAAGAATTATTAATGAGTTGCTTTCAGTAGGAGGGGATTCATAATCGATGGATACTTTAATCTTTGAAGTTGGGACTGCGTTAGTATTAGTCGCTTTTGCAGCTATTCTCGCTGCAAAGTTAAAGTTCTCGATTATTCCGTTTCTCATTATACTCGGTATGCTAGTGGGGCCCCATGCCCCAGATTTAGGGCTTATCGATTTAAGATTTATTGAAAGCGGAGAAGTTATTTCCTTCCTCGGCCGTGTTGGCGTTATATTCCTCTTATTCTATTTAGGCTTAGAATTCTCAATTAAAAAATTAATTAAATCAGGAAAGTCAATTGCTTTTGGGGGAACTGTTCATATATCGCTTAATTTTATATTAGGTTTACTTTACGGATATATAATGGGTTTCCCCTTATTAGAAACATTAATTATTGCTGGGATCATAACAATTTCATCGAGTGCAATTGTTGCGAAAGTAATTGTTGATTTAAGAAGATCTGGTAATAAAGAGACGGAGCTAATTTTAGGAATCATTATGTTTGATGATATCTTTTTAGCCGTATATTTATCGGTCGTTTCAGGATTAGTACTCGGAGGGGCAACGTCATTTGTAGGTGCTCTTACATCTATTTTAATCGCAGTAGGGTATATGCTACTATTCTTTGTAGTTGCTAGAAAAGCTACACGATTTTTAAATAAAATGTTAGATATTTCGTCCAATGAAATTTTTATTATCGTAATATTCGCTATTTTATTCTTTGTAGCAGGATTTTCAGAAACGATTCATGTCGCGGAGGCAATTGGAGCATTATTATTAGGGCTCGTCTTTTCTGAAACAGAGCATAGTGATCGAATTGAACAGCTCGTTGTTCCGTTTCGTGATTTCTTTGGAGCTATATTCTTTTTCAGCTTCGGTTTAAGTATAGACCCATTTTCACTTGGAGGAGCAGTGTGGTTGGCATTAGGAGCAGTTTTCATTACTCTTATCGGTAATTTTACTGCTGGAATGGTTGCGGGGCGTAAAGCTGGGTTATCGCATAAGGCTTCTACGAATATCGGTTTAACACTTGTATCACGCGGAGAATTTTCCATTATCGTCGCGAATATTGGAATTGCGGGCGGCTTAATGGCAACTATTAAACCATTCTCAGCTTTGTATGTTTTAATATTAGCATCGTTAGGACCTTTGTTAACGAAAGAATCTGGGAGAATATATTCCTTATTAGATAAAATATTTAAATGGAGCGCTAAAGAAAGTGCGAAGCGAGAAAAGGAAGTTGGATAGTATAAAGAGGCTGCATGAAGTTCATGCAGCCTCTTTATACATTGTTACTGTTGTCATTTTTTGTCGGTAAGTCGATATATTTTAATAATCGCTGATATAATCCAAGAAGCAATCAATATAATTTCATTTACCGTTGAACCATTATCTGAATTTCATCAACTATTAATCAGTTGCCTTCCTATTTAAAAACGACTACAATTTTACTGTTATATATATGATCGAAAAAAATAGAATAGGAGGGGAAACTATGCCAAGGAAAGTATGGCTATTAGTAGCTGGGATGATTATTAATGTCACGGGTGCTTCTTTTTTATGGCCTTTTAATACAATTTATTTGCATGATCACCTAGGAAAATCTTTATCTGTGGCCGGAATGGTATTAATGATCAATTCGCTTACTGGTGTAATCGGAAACTTGCTCGGCGGTGTTTTATTTGATAAATGGGGCGGTTATAAATCAACTTTAGTAGGGATTGTGATTACACTTGTATCGATTTTAGGTCTTGTGTTCTTCCACGGTTGGCCGTTATATGTTGTATGGCTAGCGTTAATCGGCTTCGGTTCTGGAATGGTCTTCCCATCGATGTATGCGATGGTTGGTACGGTTTGGCCAGAAGGCGGAAGACGGGCATTTAATGCGATGTACGTTGGACAAAATGTTGGTATTGCGATCGGAACAGCATGTGGTGGATTAGTTGCATCGTATCGTTTTGATTATATTTTCTTAGCGAATTTTATTTTATACTTTGTTTTCTTTTTAATTGCTTTTATTGGATTCCGCGGTATGGAAGACAAGAAGGAGCCAGGAGTGCAAAAAGAAGTCGAAACGAAAAAAGGGTGGTCACTTACACCTGGATTTAAAGCACTTCTTATCGTGTGTGTAGCATATGCTTTATGCTGGGTTACATACGTACAGTGGCAAGGAGCGATTGCAACACATATGCAAGAATTGAATATTAGCCTTCGTCACTATAGTTTACTATGGACGATAAACGGAGCGATGATTGTTTGTGCGCAACCACTTGTTAGTATGCTAATTCGTTGGATGAAGCGTTCTTTAAAACAACAAATTATGATTGGAATCTTCATTTTTGCGGCGTCATTCATTGTGTTAAGTCAAGCGCAGCAATTTACGATGTTCCTCGTTGCGATGGTAACATTAACAATTGGTGAGTTATTTGTATGGCCTGCGGTTCCAACGATTGCAAATATACTTGCACCAAAAGATAAATTAGGATTTTATCAAGGTGTCGTAAATAGTGCGGCGACTGTAGGGAAAATGTTCGGACCGGTCGTTGGCGGAGCAATTGTGGATTTATACAATATGGAAGTATTGTTTATAGCAATCATGGTAATGCTTGTAGTAGCGCTTATAGCAACGAGCATTTATGATAAACGAGTAAAAGTAGAAGAAACAGTTGAAGAAAAAATTGCAGTTTAGTTTGACGGAACATGTAACATGTTTTAGAATATATTTAAATAAAACAACCTTTAGAACAAGGGAGATAGCTCGGCTGTCTTAAGATGAATTCGTTAGTTATTAAGAGTAACGATTAACCGAGAAGTCCTCGCTTTAAGTAAGCTCTTAAGAGATACTAGGTGAAGGATAGTTCACTTAACTTATATGTGTAATAACAGTGAGAAGGAGTAGTAGTAATAGAAGCTGGTTTAGAGAGTTGACGGTCGGTGCAAGTCAATCCACGTTTCGTTATGAACTCGCCTTTGAGTTGCAGTTGTGAAACTAATAGTAGCAATTGCCGTTAATCCACGTTACGGATCTAAGCGAATGTATATTTGTACATTAATTTAGGGTGGTACCGCGGGAATCTATAACCTCTCGTCCCTTTCTAGGGATGAGAGGTTTTTTGTATTTTGGGCGGTGAAAATAAATAGAATTTCAAGGAGGGTATCTCATGAGCTTTAATCATCAAGAAATTGAGAAGAAGTGGCAAGGGTACTGGGAAGAGAATAAAACATTCCGTACGCCAGATGAGACAGAAAAACCAAAATTTTATGCACTAGATATGTTCCCATATCCATCAGGTGCAGGCTTACACGTAGGACATCCAGAAGGTTATACAGCGACAGATATTTTATCTCGTATGAAGCGTATGCAAGGATATAACGTTCTGCATCCAATGGGATGGGATGCATTTGGTCTTCCAGCAGAGCAATATGCACTTGATACTGGAAACAGCCCAGCTGAATTTACAGAGCATAATATTAATACGTTCCGTAACCAAATTAAATCATTAGGTTTCTCTTACGATTGGGACCGTGAAGTAAATACAACAGATCCAAACTACTATAAGTGGACGCAATGGATCTTCCTAAAACTATTTGAAAAAGGCTTAGCTTACGTTGATGAAGTACCTGTAAACTGGTGCCCAGCACTTGGTACAGTACTTGCAAACGAAGAAATCATTGACGGTAAGAGTGAGCGTGGTGGACATCCAGTTGAGCGTCGTCCGATGAGACAGTGGATGTTAAAAATTACAGCTTACGGAGATCGTCTATTAGAAGATCTAGATGAGCTTGATTGGCCTGAAAGCTTAAAAGATATGCAACGTAACTGGATCGGTCGTTCTGAAGGTGCAGAAGTACACTTCAACATCGATGGTACAGACGAGAAATTCACAGTTTTCACAACGCGCCCTGATACATTATTTGGTGCAACATACTGTGTACTAGCTCCAGAACATGCACTTGTTGCAGAAATTACAACAGCAGAACAAAAAGAAGCGGTAGAAGCTTACATTAACGCTGTAAAAATGAAGAGTGACCTAGAGCGTACAGAACTTGCGAAAGAGAAAACTGGTGTATTCACTGGTGCTTACGCAGTTAACCCAGTAAACGGTGAGAAATTACCAATCTGGATCGCTGACTATGTTCTTGCAACTTACGGAACAGGTGCTGTAATGGCAGTTCCAGCTCACGATGAGCGTGACTATGAATTCGCATCAGTATTTAATCTTCCAATGAAGGAAGTTGTAAAAGGCGGAGATATTACGAAAGAAGTGTACACAGGTGATGGTGCACACGTAAACTCAGCATTCCTTGATGGATTAAATAAAGAAGAAGCAATCGCAAAAATGATTGAATGGCTTGAAGCAACGAGCGCAGGAAATCAAAAAGTAACGTACCGTCTACGTGACTGGTTATTCAGCCGTCAACGTTACTGGGGTGAACCAATTCCAGTAATTCACTGGGAAGATGGTACAATGACAGCTGTGAAAGAAGAGGAATTACCATTAGTTCTTCCGAAAACAGAAAACATCCGTCCTTCAGGTACAGGTGAATCACCACTTGCTAACATTGACGAGTGGGTAAATGTTGTTGATCCTGAGACTGGTAAAAAAGGTCGTCGTGAAACGAACACAATGCCGCAATGGGCTGGTAGCTGCTGGTACTACCTACGTTACATCGATCCAAACAATAGCGAAGCACTTGTAGATCCTGAAAAAGTAAAACAATGGCTTCCAGTTGATATTTATATCGGTGGTGCAGAACATGCCGTACTTCACTTACTATATGCTCGTTTCTGGCATAAAGTATTATACGATATCGGTGTAGTTCCAACGAAAGAGCCATTCCAACAATTATTCAACCAAGGTATGATTCTAGGTGAAAACAACGAGAAAATGAGTAAATCAAAAGGTAACGTTGTAAATCCTGATGATATCGTAGCAAGCCACGGTGCAGATACACTTCGTCTATACGAAATGTTCATGGGACCATTAGATGCTTCAATTGCTTGGTCTGAAAATGGTCTTGACGGAGCTCGTCGTTTCCTAGACCGCGTATGGCGTCTATTCGTTCAAGATAACGGTGAATTAAGTGAGAAAATTACTGACGCACCAAATAAAGAGCTTGAAAAAGCTTACCATCAAACAGTGAAGAAAGTAACAGAAGACTATGCAGAGCTTCGCTTCAACACAGCGATTTCTCAAATGATGGTATTCATCAACGATGCATACAAAGCTGAAACACTTCCGAGAGAATATGTAGAAGGTTTCGTAAAAATGATTGCACCAGTTGCACCTCATATCGGGGAAGAGCTATGGAGCAAACTTGGATACAATGAAACAATCACATATGCAAGCTGGCCAACATTTGATGAGTCTAAACTTGTAGAAGATGAAGTTGAAATTGTTGTTCAAGTTATGGGTAAAGTTCGCGCAAAACTAACAATGAGTAAAGACGCATCAAAAGAAGAAATGGAACAACTTGCACTTGAAGCAATTCAAGACCAAATTGAAGGGAAAACAGTTCGTAAAGTAATTGTTGTTCCTGGAAAACTTGTTAATGTTGTTGCAAATTAATTTATTCTAAATAAAAGCTCAGAGTATGTATACTCTGAGCTTTTTTGTGTAGAAAATAATCTCTGGATCACCCTAGTCTAAGTTTTCAATTATTCCAATACGTACAAATAAAAGAGCGGAATTCCAATGCAGACAAACACCTATTTTTCTATAGGAAATATGATAAAAAAGGTAGGCTAAATTGAGTAGAAGAGGTGAAAGGAATGAAAGGGATGGACAATAATGCACCACATGGCTTTTTCGGAGGTGGATCGGATAGTTATGAACAAATGATGTTAATGGGAGGCGGACAACAAGGATATGGCGGAATTCCGAGCTGGATGGGTGGAACACCTGGAGGATTTTCCACATCAGTAGCTGGAGCACAAACTGGAATTCCAACATTAACAGGAGGATTTCCATCATCAGTAGCTGGAGTGCAAACAGGAATCCCAACATTTGTAGGCGGAGCAGCGGGAGGAGTACCAGTAGGCGTACCAACTACATTCCCATCTTTCGTTGGAGGAGTAGGTGGTTATCCACAAGGTTTTTACGGTCACCATGGCCACCACGACGGTCACCATGGCCACCACGACGGTCACCATGGCCACCACGACGGTCACCATGGCCACCACGACGGTCATCATGGACACCATCATCAAGGTCACCATGGCCATCATGGACATCATCACCACCAAGGACACCATGGCCATCATGGACACCATCACCACCAAGGACACCATGGCCATCATGGACACCATCACCACCAAGGTCACCACGGTCATCATGGACATCATCAACAACAAGTACATCACCACGGCCACCATCATATACATCCGCAGGCTGTCCTTTATCAAATTCATCAAGATCACCATGGCCACCACGGCCACCAAGGTCATCATGGCCACCATCACCACCAAGGTCACCAAGGTCATCATGGACATCATCAACAACAAGTACATCACCACGGCCATCAAGGCCACCACGGTCACCAAGGTCAACATGGTCATCAAGGTTACCAAGGCCAACAACACCAACAACACCAACAACACCAACAACACCAACAACACCAACAACACCAACAACACCAACAACACCAACAATACCAACAGTATCAACAACAACAATCTTCTCCTTGGACAGGTGGAATTGGAGCAGGAGGAGCGGGGGCAGCAGCAGGAGCGGCTAGCATTAGTGGAGCTGCAGGACATGCGGGACACGTGGGTCATTAATGATTGCCAGAAAAAAAGACATAATAAAAAACTGCTAGGAAATCCTAGCAGTTTTTTTCAGCTTCTTGACGCTGACGTTCAATTTCAGCACGAAGTTGTGGTTCCGGTGCTTGCCAGCCTTCTGGCTTTAGAATCTTACCGTCGCCTTCACGGAATCGAGGCTTCCCATCAGGGAATAGTTTTGCCATGTTGGCGTTGTTTACAATTTCGAATCCTTTATCTGGACGTACGCCCATTTCTGCAAACGTTCCGAATGCAAAGTAAATAAGGTCAATCAGTGCATCGTATTGATCTTCAACAGTCGTTGCCTCTAGAAATTCTTCTAGTTCTTCCTGCATAAAACTTGCACGGATTTTTGCACGCTCTTCTGTTAATTTTGTTGGAGTATTTGTCACAGGATGTCCGAATACTTCATGCATTTTCGCAACAAGTTCATATCCTTTATCTAAACCTTTTTCGTTTGTCATGTTGTTTCATCCTTTCTCGCTTAGTGCCGAATCTCATTGTAACATAAGGTGATTATGAAATGAAAAGAACATCTTATCGAAATAAGATGTTCGCTCGTTATTCTTCTTTTTTTATTAAAAGGGATAAAATAAGGTCGATGCCAAACATACCAAGGAGTAACATTGGTATAACGACAAGCAAGTAACGTGTGAAGGAAACATTTTTTAAGTATGTATGAGCAAATAAAAAGACGGCGAGAAATAAAATACCATTTAAAATAGGCTTTACTAATTTTTTAGACATAAGCTCCCCCATAAATATCTTCTCTCTATTTGATAATAAAAACTCCTCTCTCCGTTGTATCATGCTGGAGAGAGGAGTTCAATCATTTCTCATTCAATTACACCAGAATTTGTAATATTTACGGTGTATTTTATATGAACCGGAACATCTTTATATATTTGTCGCCACTCTTCTAATTTGAATGGGCGATAATGTTGTCTATATTTTGCTCCTAGTGCAAGAGGATCAACATTTAGAGATTTAAACTGTTTAATTAGTTTTGTAGCTTTTGCATCTAATTGTTTTTCGATTGATTTGGCTATTTTTGTTGTGTTTTTTTTGTTTTCTAAATTAAATTTTCTAGAAAGCTCCTGAATACGAGCATCCATCTTAACGTGAATATAGAAAGAAGGTTTCCCATCTTTTATGTTTACTTCGTAGGTAGGAACGGAACGAATGTTATTAATCATTGTATAGCCAGGATTGGTTTTAAATTCATGTGAGTCCAAACGGTGCTTTTCTAGCAGTCCTTTGAAAACAAACATATCGTGGTACTTAATTGTTCCAACTAACTTATCCTTTTTCAAGAGACCAATACCAATAATTTTTATTTTATCTCCATGTTTTTTGAGGATAGGCATATAGGAATCTTGTCCTTCACGGTAGTATCTGAAGGCACCTAAATATAAATTGTCAGTTGGCAAAGGGCCAGTGTCCATATTATGTTCTAACATTTTTTTTATATAAATCGCAACATTGTAAGAGGTACTATATTTTCCTTTAAATAGTTCAGTACCACTGCCTTCTAATAGTCCAACATACAGTGAGTTACCAATATTCACATCACGAATTAATGTGTCAAAAGAATTGGATAATCCTTTTTTAGCAATCTTTGTTGTGAATAAGGCAACACGCATTTGACCGCTTGCGAAAGGTTGTGAAGATTCTAAAGATGTATCTGCCTTTACTTGTTTTACTGCGTTTCCTGTTCCTTCATAAACTTGAACTTTATTTCCCTTTTTTTGTATAGGACAAACGAATGTAACTTTTACTTTATTATCTTTTGCTGTATCGAAGGCAGTTCCTTGAATGAGTTGAACATCATCAATAATATTTTTTTGTAAGCAACCAGTTAGACTGAAGATACTGATGCAAACAAGAAGTATTAACTTTCTTTTTGTTTTGTCCATTTTCTTTTCACCCACACAATAATAAATAGAATTGGAATGTATATATATATAAGCCAAAAACTAACTTTAGATACATTACTAATAAAATCATTGATATCATGCCTGTTCGTTAAAAGTTGTGAAACAACTAAGGTGATAAGCATCAAGGCAATTAAAATCCCACGTTGTTTAACACGAAAAATTTCATGAGTTCCTCTAGTAGCGGCCCATAAAGGTAGGATAAAGCTTGTAATAATAACGAGAGCATAACCAGAAATAGCGATATACTCAAGTCGCTCTATAAAAGGAAGTTTGATAACTTGTGTCATGGACAGTTGAGACCAAATTGTTTTGAGTAGTTGTTTTTCGCTAAAGAATGTAAAAGCGAGAATGGTACTAAACAAATATAGAATATTGGAAAATAATGCCCCATATTGCGCAAATTTATGGGATTTCTCTGGCTCTTTAACAAATGGATAAATCATAAGGAAAATTTCAAATCCTGTCATACTATAAATAGATAGTTGAGCTGCTTTCAAAATATCGGTAAAAGGATGTGAAAATATTGGAAGTAAGTTATCCCAATGTGAGAATTTCAAAATGAAAAGACTTAGAAAAAGATAACCTAATGTTCCACCAACGGAAATAACACAAATTCCTGTAATGACTCGAAATCCTGATGAAATAATGTAATAACTTATTAAGCATAAAAAGAATGTGAGCATCCAGGTGGATGCACTAGGAAACATCCATACTTGAATAATTTCGACATATGTTCTAACAACAGAAATGCTTACAATAAAAAAATAAACCATAAAAATGATATTAATACCATTTCCAATCCATTTTCCAAAAAGTTGTTTGTGTAAATCAATTAAGTTTCCCTCTACATTTTTTAATGAATAATACATCATCCAAATTAGAGTATGAATGATGATTCCTGTGAGGAGAACTCCCATCCAGCCGTCGTATCCAGCAGCTTTTGCGATAATTCGAGCGAAACCTAGAACGCCAGCTCCAAATTGCGCACTGTGAATTAAGAAGAAAACAAAGATAGGAGATATTTGATATTTTTCTTGAACTTTACTCATCAATGCACCTCATTTCTTAATCATCAAAGTCAGAGCTATGTTTCGTCGAAATTCCTTTCGCTGCTTTTTTTACATGTTGTGGCCTTGCTTGCACATCCCTTGTATCAATCATTGTTAAAGGAAAACGAATCCAAGAATCTTTAACAGATTGTTGTCTTGTCGGATAAAACAAAGCGTATGGCTTACGTAAAGAAGTAAGTCTAAATAGATGGGTAAATAAAAAGATAAATCCAAGTGAAATTCCGAAAAGTCCACCTATTTCTGCAAATATGAGAAACGGGAAGCGTAGTAATCGAACCGCATTACCCATTTTATAAATGGGGGTAATAAAGGAAGCGAGTGCTGATAGTGCAACGATAATTAATAAAATGTTACTCGTTAAACCTGCTTGTACAGATGCTTGTCCGATTACGATACCGCCTACAATACCGAGTGTTTGACCGACTTTCATCGGTAACCTTGCGCCAGCTTCTCTTAATAAATCGATAACTAATTCCAAAAAAAGTGCTTCAATTAAAGGTGGGAACGGTACTTGCGCCCTTGATAAAATTAAAGTTTCAAGTAAATCACTCGGAATGAGTTCGTAATGATAATTTAAAACGGCAACATATAATGGAGCTGCACAAATTGAGAAAAGGACAGCGATAAGCCGTAAAACTCTTGAAAATGTTGCATATAGCCAAGAGACATTATAATCTTCTGGTGAAATAAAGAAATCGAAATATGATACGGGCGTTAATAGAACATTTGGTGAACCATCAACGAAAATTGCAATTTTCCCATCAATTAGTGCTTTTGTAACTCTATCAGTGCGCTCTGTATTGATATAGAGAGGGAAAATCGATTTTTCACCCATTAATTCTTGTAAATAAGCACTATCATTAATTTGATCATATTCAAGAGCGCGTAATGACTCTTCTAGAAAATCTACATTATCTTTTTCAGCGAGATTGTCTAAATACATCATGACAACTTTCGTTTTAGAAAACTCACCGACAATCATTTCTTTTGTTTGTAAATCTAAAACAGGAAGACGTTTTCGAACTAAATTAATGTTTGTATCAATATCCTCTACGAAACCTTCTTGCGGACCAATAACAGTTGATTCGTTTAAAGGAGGAGTTGGTGCACGATAATTATCAATTGCAATGTTTGCAAGCATACATTTTTGATCTTGCTGATTTAATTGAATGATTGCATGTCCCTTTAAAACCATGTCCTCAATTTTTTGTAAGTCGTTCGTAATTGTAATGCCACTCATCGGAATATGTTCTTTTAGTTCTTCTAGCGAAGTACAAGGTCTCTCTAAAAGAGTAGGCATTAAATACTTCTGTAATTTCTCCCCATCAAGTGAAGGGCGATAATAAGAAATCCAATAAGGCATCGTTTCATCGTCAGATGTGTGATAATTAACAAAATCACTAGACTTTTTAAGTTTCTCTATTAAATTTTGTAAAGAATGAATACGATCTTTTTCTGGTTTTGTAAAGTCATAAATACTATTACCTCCAGAGCTTTGTTGCTTACTTTGAGAAGGTTCACCTTGCTTAGCGTTTTGTTGTTTATCTTGAGACGAATCACCTTGTTTAGCACCTTGTTGTTTATCTTGAGAGGAATCCTCTTGTTTAGTACTTTGTTGCTTATCTTGAGAGGAATCATCCTGTTTAGAGTTTTGTTGCTTATCCTGAGAAGAGTCATCTTGTTTAGAGTTTTGTTGCTTATCCTGAGAGGAATCCTCTTGTTTAGCACTTTGTTGCTTATCCTGAGAGGAATCCTCTTGTTTAGTACTTTGTTGCTTATCCTGAGAGGAATCCTCTTGTTTAGTACTTTGTTGCTTATCCTGAGAAGAATCTTTTTGTTTAGTACTTTGTTGCTTATCCTGAGAAGAATCTTTTTGTTCGTGATTTTTACCTTTATTATGTTTCATACTTCTAGTCTGTTCTTTGTTATCATCCTCTTCATTGTTAGAATGCTGCTCCTGATTATCTGTTTCGTTTGCTTCTGGTTTATTTGATTTTTTTTTCTTACGTAACCAATTCCAAATCATGTGTATGCCCTCTTTAATCTTGTAATATAGTGCTATTTTGTGGCTAATTTTGTATATTATTCATTTATTTATGAAAAGAAGAAGGAGATTAGTTTGCATAGAAAAAAATCTTTAGTAAGCAGTTCATACTATAACGGGGAGAGGAAGAGTCTGTGCAAATTGTAAAAAAGGAGAAGTTTGTTTTAAAAGAGTTTACGTTTGAAAATGGCAGGGAAATTCCTGTTCAAATGGGATACGAGATATATGGCACTTTAAATAGAGAAAGGTCAAATGTAATTTTGGTTTGTCATTATTTTAGTGCAACAAGTCATGCGGCAGGAAAATATACAGTGCATGATGAGGAGTCTGGTTGGTGGGATGGGCTCATTGGACCTGGGAAAGCAATTGATACAAATAAGTATTTTGTTATATGTACGGATAATCTTTGTAATGTGCAGGTAGGAAATCCATATGTGATTACAACAGGACCGAAATCGATTAATCCAGAAACTGGAGAAGAATATGCTATGGATTTTCCGGTTTTTACATTTCTTGATGTAGCTCGTATGCAATATGAGTTAATAAAAGGTATGGGAATTTCAAGGTTACACGCTGTAATTGGACCGTCGGCAGGGGGAATGATTGCACAACAATGGGCGGTTCACTATCCACATATGGTAGAGCGGATGATTGGCGTTATTACGAACCCACAAAATCCAATTATTACGTCAGTAAACGTAGCGCAAAATGCGATTGAAGCAATTCAACTGGATCCAAGTTGGAAAGGTGGAAAATATGGAGAAGAGCAGCCGATAAAGGGGCTTCATTTAGCAAATAGAATGATGTTTATGAACGCGTTTGATGAGCATTTTTATGAAATGGCATTTCCTCGTAATAGTATAGAGATAGAATCTTATGAAAAGTTTTCTACATTAACATCATTTGAAAAAGAGATAAATAAAGCGACATATACAAGTATAGAGTTAGTAGATGCAAATTCATGGATGTATACTGCAAAGGCAGTTTTATTGCATGATATTGCACATGGTTTTTCTTCATTAGAAGAATCTCTTTCTAACATAGAAGCGAATGTACTTATGATTCCGTGTAAACAAGATTTGCTTCAGCCGTCTCGTTACAACTATAAAATGGTAGATATTTTGCAAAAACAAGGGAAGTATGCGGAAGTGTATGAGATAGAAAGTATAAATGGGCATATGGCGGGAGCATTTGATATTCATTTATTTGAAAAGAAAGTTTATGAATTTTTAAATCGGAAAGTATCTAGTTTTGTTTAGAAGACAAATGATGGGGAAAAGGTGCAATGTTTGTAGTAGGCACCTTTTTTTACATGATTTGCAGACGGAAAATATATGTGGCAATTGCTATACCGAAGAATGCGATACTAAGCAATAGAAATAAGAATGACATTTCTTGGGGTGATTTTATTTTTTTAGTATTTTTCATACTAAGAGTAATAATTGCAGCGATTAAGAAAATGATGCCCATTATGAAAAGGGAAAGTGTCATTTTCATTGGCTCCTTTCATAAGACAAGTATATTGAGGATACAATGCAAGAGTTATGTTTGTAAAGAATAAGTTTTGCGAGAAAATTGAGAAATAGTTTTTCGATTCTTTGCGTTCTTTCTTTTGCGTGCTAAAATTGGTAGAGAATGTTTGTGAAAAAGAAACTAAAGGTTTTATTGTATATAAGGAGGAACTACATATGACAGAAGTTAAAACAATTACTACAGAAGAGGTACAAGAGCGTTTAGAAAATGGAGAAACGTTATTTTTAGTAGACGTAAGAGAAGATGAAGAAGTAGCGGCAGGAAAGATTCCAGAAGCTGTACATATTAAAATGGGCGATATCCCACATAAAGTAGATTTCTTTAATAAAGAGAATGAATATATCTTTATTTGTCGTTCAGGAATGCGCAGTGAAAATGTATGTCATTATTTAAATGAGCAAGGATTTAAAACAGTGAATATGGTTGGCGGTATGCTTCAATATGAAGGTGAAACGAAATAGTTAATAGTTAAAAACTTGAAACGAGTCTGTTTCAAGTTTTTTTCTTTTGCATACAGTATAAAAAGGAGGAGGGGTAAATGGGGATTAATTTGCGTAAAGTAAAAATTATGAATAATACAGGAGCTGTTAATGTCGGCGACTGTTATGATATCTCGCCTTTAGCTGTAGCAAAAGTATATGCAGGTGCTGGAGGGTCGAGTGCGGCTATTTTTTTAAATGGGAAAAGACAGCCAGAAGCAGTCATTAGAACATCAGTGTTTCTTCCGCCGTTAGCAACAAGTACACGTACATTAGGTTCATAGAGGAAAGGTAGAGTGTAATTATGCCTGCTCATATAAAAGAATTTGTTATTGTGAATAACACTGGGAATATATTTACTGGTGATAATTTGAGTGATACTTCATTTACTGCTTCGAAATCATATAGTGGTTCAATGGGGTGCACTTGGATTGATGTTGTTACAGTAATAGGGACGGAGACGAAGCTTTGTTTACAGCCAGGTGATTCGGTGACGACAACATATACAAGAGGCACTCCTGCTGGTACTGTAACAGGAACAAATATGGGGCAAAGTGTAAATACATCGGGTATAGCACAAGCTGTCCCTAATACAGATAATATGGATTCAATTGCAGGACTCCCTTAAGGAATTAAGGGAGTTTTTATTATTTAAAATAAAAATAGTCTTGGAAATTATTTTTGTAAATAGATTAAGAAGAGGCTTATTTATTATGAAAAAGACGGTTTGTAGGTGGTGAAAGTGTGAAGAATCGTGATAATAATCGGAAGCAAAATTCGTTAAGCTCTAATTTTAGAATTCCACCAGAACTTATTGGGCCTACTTTCCCACCTGTTCCAACTGGATTTACAGGTATAGGGATTACTGGTCCAACCGGTCCACAAGGCCCAACAGGACCTCAAGGACCAAGAGGATTACAAGGTCCGATGGGGGAGATGGGCCCGACAGGACCTCAAGGTGTGCAAGGGATACAAGGATCAGTTGGTCCAATAGGTGCAACTGGACCAGAAGGACAGCAGGGGTCACAAGGATTGAGAGGACCACAAGGAGAAACTGGAGCGACAGGACCGGGGGGTGTGCAAGGGCTACAAGGTCCGATTGGTCCAACGGGAGCGACTGGGGCACAAGGTATACAAGGGATACAGGGATTACAGGGGCCAATTGGAGCGACGGGACCTGAGGGATCTCAAGGAATTCAAGGCGTCCAAGGGTTACCGGGTGCAACTGGTCCACAAGGAATACAAGGAGCACAAGGGATACAAGGAACACCAGGACCGATTGGAAATACAGGTGCAACTGGAGCAACTGGTCAGGGGATAACAGGCCCGACTGGAATAACAGGTCCAACTGGAATAACTGGACCATCTGGAGGACCTCCTGGTCCGACGGGGCCGACTGGTGCGACAGGTCCAGGTGGTGGACCGAGTGGAAGTACAGGTGCGACTGGAGCAACGGGGAATACTGGGGCTACAGGAAGTACAGGTCCGACTGGAAGTACGGGAGCACAGGGCTTGCAAGGAATCCAAGGGATTCAAGGACCAATTGGGCCAACAGGTCCAGAAGGTTCGCAGGGTATTCAAGGTATTCCTGGTCCGACGGGAGTAACTGGTGAACAAGGAATACAAGGAGTTCAAGGTATTCAAGGGGCAACGGGAGCAACAGGAGATCAAGGTCCACAAGGTATACAGGGGGTTATAGGGCCACAAGGGGTAACAGGGGCCACAGGAGATCAAGGTCCACAAGGTATACAGGGAGTACCAGGGCCATCAGGAGAAACAGGGCCACAGGGAGTTCAAGGGATACAAGGTCCGATGGGTGATATAGGACCAACAGGTCCAGAAGGCCCAGAGGGACTGCAGGGCCCGCAAGGAATACAAGGTGTGCCAGGGCCAGTTGGAGCGACGGGTCCAGAGGGTCCACAGGGGATACAAGGCATTCAAGGACCGGTAGGAGCAACAGGCCCACAAGGCCCACAAGGAATTCAGGGAATACAAGGTGTGCAAGGGATAACGGGAGCAACAGGAGTACAAGGAGCAACTGGAATTCAAGGGATACAAGGGGAAATAGGAGCAACGGGTCCAGAGGGGCCACAAGGAGTGCAAGGTGCTCAAGGGGCGATTGGTCCAACCGGTCCGATGGGGCCACAAGGAGTGCAAGGAGTACAAGGAATTCAAGGAGCGACGGGTGCACAAGGAGTGCAAGGTCCACAAGGAATTCAAGGAATCCAAGGTCCGACGGGGGCAACAGGAGATATGGGAGCAACTGGGGCGACAGGGGAAGGCACTACAGGCCCAACAGGAGTAACTGGTCCAACAGGGGTAACAGGCCCGTCTGGAGGACCAGCAGGACCGACCGGCCCAACGGGGCCATCAGGTCCGGCGGGAGTAACTGGTCCATCTGGTGGACCACCTGGCCCGACAGGAGCAACCGGGGCGACAGGAGTAACAGGAGATACTGGGGCGACAGGCTCAACTGGAGTGACAGGAGCGACAGGAGAAACGGGAGCAACCGGAGTGACGGGTTTACAGGGTCCGCAAGGAATCCAAGGTGTGCAGGGAGAGATAGGTCCAACAGGGCCACAAGGTGTTCAAGGTCCCCAAGGAATTCAAGGAGTAACGGGGGCCACAGGAGATCAAGGTCCGCAAGGGATTCAAGGCCCACAAGGCGACATAGGTCCAACTGGCCCACAAGGAATTCAAGGCCCACAAGGTTCTCAAGGAATCCAAGGAGCGACAGGGGGAACAGGAGCACAAGGCCCACAGGGAATCCAAGGTCCGCAAGGTGACATAGGTCCGACTGGGTCACAAGGTCCAACTGGAATCCAAGGGATACAAGGAGAGATAGGTCCAACCGGCCCAGAAGGCCCAGAGGGACTGCAGGGCCCGCAAGGAATACAAGGTGTTCAAGGGCCAGTTGGAGCAACGGGTCCAGAGGGTCCTCAGGGAATACAAGGCATTCAAGGAGTGCAAGGAGCAACCGGCCCACAAGGTCCACAAGGAATACAGGGAATACAAGGTGTGCAAGGGATAACGGGAGCAACTGGAGCACAAGGAGCAACTGGAATTCAAGGGATACAAGGGGAAATAGGAGCAACCGGTCCAGAGGGGCCCCAAGGAGTGCAAGGAATACAAGGGGCGATTGGTCCAACAGGTCCGATGGGCGCACAAGGAGTGCAGGGAATACAAGGGATTCAAGGAGCAACAGGTGCACAAGGAGTGCAAGGACCACAAGGAATTCAAGGAGTGCAAGGTCCGACGGGAGCAACAGGAGATACGGGGGCAACCGGAGCGACGGGAGAAGGAACTACCGGTCCAACAGGAGTAACCGGTCCAACAGGGGTGACTGGCCCGTCAGGAGGACCAGCAGGACCGACCGGCCCAACGGGGCCATCAGGTCCGGCAGGAGTGACAGGTCCATCAGGTGGACCACCTGGCCCGACAGGAGCAACAGGTGCGACAGGAGTAACAGGAGATACCGGGGCGACAGGCTCAACTGGAGTGACAGGAGCAACAGGAGCAACGGGAGCAACCGGAGTGACGGGTTTACAGGGCCCGCAAGGAATCCAAGGTGTTCAAGGAGAGATAGGTCCAACCGGTCCACAGGGTATTCAAGGTCCCCAAGGAATCCAAGGAGTAACGGGGGCAACCGGAGCACAAGGTCCCCAAGGAATTCAAGGCCCACAAGGCGACATAGGTCCAACCGGCTCCCAAGGAATTCAAGGTCCACAAGGTCCTCAAGGAATCCAAGGAGCGACAGGGGCAACCGGGGCACAAGGCCCACAGGGAATCCAAGGTCCGCAAGGAGAGATAGGTCCGACCGGCCCACAAGGCCCACAAGGAATTCAAGGCCCGCAAGGAATTCAAGGTCCAACGGGAGCTACAGGAGCAACCGGAGCGACAGGTCCACAAGGGATTCAAGGTCCCCAAGGAATTCAAGGTCCACAAGGGATTCAAGGTCCCCAAGGAATTCAAGGCCCGCAAGGAATCCAAGGTCCAACGGGGGCTACAGGAGCAACCGGTTCACAAGGTCCAACTGGAGATACAGGTCCAACCGGCTCACAAGGAATCCAAGGTCCAACTGGTCCAACCGGAGCTGGAGCAACCGGAGCCACAGGAGCGACCGGGGTGACCGGAGTCAGTACAACTGCAACGTATGCGTTTGCGAATAATACATCAGGAAGTGTTATTTCTGTTTTGTTAGGTGGCACGAATATTCCGTTACCAAACAATCAAAATATTGGACCAGGAATAACCGTTAGTGGTGGAAATACTGTATTTACAGTTGCGAATGCAGGAAACTATTATATAGCCTATACAATTAATTTAACGGCAGGATTACTTGTAAGTTCTCGTATAACTGTAAATGGCAGTCCGCTTGCGGGAACGATAAACTCCCCGACAGTGGCTACTGGTTCATTTAGTGCAACAATAATCGCTAACTTGCCTGCTGGAGCCGCTGTTAGCTTACAGTTATTTGGAGTAGTTGCAGTAGCTACATTATCTACAGCAACGCCAGGGGCTACCCTAACTATTATTAGATTAAGTTAATAAGCAGAAAACCTTGAAACTTTTATGTTTCAAGGTTTTTTTATCTTTGTATTTGTAAGTAAACCTCGTTAACCAGGGGAGTGGATCCCCTCTAATTATTTAAAGTTTCACATTATTCTCTTGAGCAAAAACATCGCAGTTCGAAAATATATTATAATAGAATGAAAAGAAAGAAATTTGGCAGAAAGGGAGGGTGGCGATGCAGGAGATGGTTAAAGATTTTTTTGGACGCCCACTTCAAGATTTACGTATATCTGTCATTGATCGTTGCAATTTTAGATGTACATATTGTATGCCAGCGGAAATATTTGGGTCAGATTATGCTTTTTTGAAAGATGAGTTTTTACTAACTTTTGATGAAATTGAGCGTTTGGCAAAATTATTTGTTAACATTGGTGTACGAAAAATTAGAATTACTGGCGGTGAGCCACTACTTCGTAAAGATTTAACAAAACTTATTGCACGTCTTGTGAAAATTGATGGGCTAATAGATATAGGGTTAACGACAAATGCCGTACATTTAACGAAACAAGCGAAGGCATTAAAAGAAGCTGGATTACATAGAGTGAATGTTAGTTTAGATGCAATAGATGACGACATATTTAAGAATATTAATGGTCGAAATATTAATACGAAACCGGTAATTAAGGGAATTATAGCAGCTAAAGAGGCGGGGCTGGAAGTAAAGGTAAATATGGTTGTGAAAAAAGGGATGAACGATCATCAAGTACTTCCGATGGCTGCGTATTTTAAAGAGCAAGGAATCACGCTTCGGTTTATTGAGTTTATGGATGTTGGTAGTACAAATGGGTGGAATTTTGATCAAGTCGTTACAAAACGAGAATTGATTGAGATGATTCATAAGATGGATCCACTTGAGCCAGCTGAAGCGCATTACTTTGGTGAAGTTGCGAAGCGATATCGGTACGTTGGAACAAATGTTGAAGTTGGTTTTATTACATCTGTTTCTGAGTCATTTTGTGTCTCTTGTACGAGGGCGAGAATTTCGGCAGATGGAAAGTTTTATACGTGCTTATTTGCGACAGAGGGTTTGGATGTAAGAGAACTTCTTAGAGGAAATCTTTCGGATGAGGAGTTATTAAGTGTTATACAAGATGTATGGATGAATAGAAAAGATAGGTATTCGGATGAACGAACAGAAGAAAGTGCAAAAAATCGTCCGAAAATCGAAATGTCTTATATAGGAGGATAAGAAAGGGGGCTATCGCATGCAGGAGCGATATTCAAGACAAATATTATTTTCTGGTGTTGGAGAAGAAGGACAGAGAAAAATAAGAGAGAAGCATGTGCTTATTATTGGTGCTGGTGCTCTCGGTGCGGCAAATGCAGAAGCGATTGTTAGAGCAGGTGTTGGAAAAGTAACGATTGCTGACCGTGATTATGTAGAATGGAGTAATTTACAAAGACAACAACTATATACAGAAGAAGATGCAAAGCAGTATAAACCGAAGGCGATAGCGGCTGCAGAACATTTAAAAGCGATTAATTCTGAGGTGGAAATAAATCCGGTTGTGACGGATGTAACGGTGCAAGAAATGGAAGAATTAGTGAATGATGTAGATTTAATATTAGATGCGACAGATAATTTTGAAACGCGTCTTCTTATTAATGATATTTCACAAAAGTATAATATTCCGTGGATATATGGTGGGTGTGTCGGAAGCTACGGAGTAACGTATACAATTTTACCAGGGAAAACACCGTGTTTTCGCTGTTTAATGGAGCATCCAGCGAGCGGTGCAACATGTGACACAGCTGGTATTATACAACCGGCAGTACAATTAGTAGTTGCGCATCAAATTACGGAAGCGCTGAAAATATTAGTAGAAGACTTTGGTGCGCTTCGTGAAACGATGTTATCGTTTGATCTTTGGAATAATCAACAGATGGCATTTAAAGTGAATAGGCAGAAAAAAGATACTTGTTTATCTTGCGGAAGGTTACGTACATATCCGAGTTTAACATTTGAAGGACAAACGAAAACAGAAGTGTTATGTGGGCGGAATACAGTACAAATTCGCCCGGGTGTGCGGAAGAATTTTAATTTAGAAGAAATTAAAAAACGCTTACAAAGAAGCGTAGAGATAAAGGCGACACCTTATTTATTATCATTTCCGGTAGAAGAATATCGTTTTGTTTTATTTACAGATGGCAGGGCGTTCATTCATGGGACGAATGATATGAATGTAGCGAAAAGTTTATATGCAAGATATATAGGTTGAACCTAAAGGAAACCCTTTAGGCTCAACGGAGAGAGGATTATGAATTTCTCATATAATCTCCACTTTTTCCACCTGTTTTTTCAAGTAAGTACGTTTCGCCGATAATCATACCTTTATCGACAGCTTTACACATATCATACACAGTAAGAGCGGTAGCGGAAGCAGCTGTTAAAGCTTCCATTTCAACACCGGTGCTACCTTCTGTTTTAACTTTTACTTCAATGAGTAAACGATATTGTTCTTCTGATTGTTTCCAATCGAAAGAAACGTCAACACCTTTTAATAATAAAGGGTGGCACATTGGGATAATATCAGAAGTACGTTTCGCGGCCATAATGCCTGCGATTTGCGCAACTGCTAATACGTCACCTTTCCCAATTTCATTGTGAGAGATTTTATCGTAAATTTCTTTCGTAACGACAATGCTAGAGCACGCAATTGCTGTTCGAACGGTTGCTTTTTTGTCGCTTATATCAACCATTTTTGCGCGTCCTTGGTCATTGAAATGTGTAAATGAAGACATGGAATTCCTCCTTGAAGTAATTTCTATTGAATATATAAAGTTTAATCGAGATAAAAAAAATTGCAAATATGAGGTGAGAAACGATGGTAGAAAAACGAATTCCAATTCAAGTTGCTGAGGCAGTAGAACGGGTAATGAAATATGCGAAGCATGGTGAAGTAGAAGAAATTTCTATTACGGAAAGTTACGGGAGAATTCTCGGGGAAGATGTTGTCTCAGATCATGACGTTCCTCATTTTGATCGTTCCCCTTACGATGGTTTCGCCATTCGAGCAGAAGATACGAAAGAAGCAACTCGAGAGAATCCAGTTGAATTTGAAGTAATAGGAGAAATCGGGGCGGGTTCCGTTTTTTTAGAGGAAGTAGGAGCTTTTGAAGCAATTCGTATTATGACAGGAGCAGCTATTCCAGAAGATTGCAATGCAGTCGTAATGCTAGAGCTGACAGAAGGGTTTGAGAAGAACGGGAAAACATATATGAAGTTAAAACGTCCTTTTAATAACGGTGACAATGTGTCGTTTAAAGGAGAAGATATAAAACAAAATCAAGTTCTCGTTAAGAAAGGTGTTGCAATTAATCCAGGTGTTGCGGCCTTACTAGCAACGTTTGGATATAGCACGGTGAAAGTTGTAAAACAGCCTGTTGTCGGTATTGTAACGACAGGAAGTGAATTATTAGAAGTACATGAGCCGTTAGAACCGGGGAAAATTAGAAATAGTAACTCGTATATGATCGCAGCTCAAATTATGAAAGCTGGCGGGAAAGTTCGTTATTATGGTCAACTCGCGGATGAGTTAGATGCATGTTTTACAGCTGTTCAATCAGCGATGGATGAGGTCGACATTTTAATTACAACAGGCGGTGTATCAGTAGGAGATTATGACTACTTACCAGCTATTTATGAAAGATTACAGGCAAATGTACTCTTTAATAAGATAGCCATGAGGCCCGGAAGTGTAACGACAGTAGCTGAAGTTGATGGAAAGTTACTCTTTGGTTTATCAGGAAATCCGTCTGCTTGTTATGTAGGCTTTGAATTATTTGTGCATCCAATTATAAAAACGTATTTGTATGCGAAGGAACCTCACGTATATAGAGCGGATGCTATTTTACAAAAAGATTTTCCGAAGCCAAATCCATTTACTCGTTTCGTAAGAGCGAACGTAACAATTGTGGATGGGGCGTTACAAGCGATGCCGGTTGGTTTAGATAAATCGAGTGCGGTATCTTCACTTGCAGATGCGAATGCTTTTATCGTGTTACCCGGAGGAACGAGAGGATTTGAGACCGGAATGAAAGTATCCGTATTATTGTTAGAGCACTCTGAGGGATGTGAGTGGCCATGGGCGAAGCCTCTTCAATCTTACAAATAGTAGGGTATCAAAATAGCGGAAAAACGACACTTGTAGAGAAAATTGTGCATGCATTAGCCGAAAGCGAAATGAAAGTTGCTACAATTAAACATCACGGGCACGGAGGTTTTCCAGAAGTAGCGCAAAAAGATAGCGAAAGACACCGTAAAGCTGGTGCTGTCGTAAGTAGTGTAGAAGGTGCTGGATTACTTTCACTTTCTTCACTAAGAAAGAAATGGTCCTTGCAAGAAATTATTCGCTTATATGAGTTTTTTAAAGTGGATACAATTTTAATAGAGGGCTATAAAAAAGAGAACTACCCGAAAGTAGTGTTACTTCGTTCTGCGGAAGATGCTGAGCTTTTACATAAAGTAGAAAATATAGTGGCGGTTATTACGTGGTATGATGTCCCAGTAAATATACGAGAAGAATATAAAGTATTTCATATAACAGAAGAAGAGTTGTACATAGACTGGTTTTTACAAACGGTTAGGAGTGCGAAATGACAAATACATATTATGAAGTAATTGATACAGAAATCTCGATTGAAGAGGTAACGAAGAAAGTAATTCGACGTGAATGCGGTGCTGTTACAACATTTATTGGAACGGTTAGAGAGTTTACGAAAGGGCGTCGTACATTATACTTAGAATATGTCGCTTATAAAACGATGGCAGAAAAGATGCTAGAGAAAATCGGATTAGAAGTGAAAGAGAAATGGCCAGGTACACACGTTGCGATTACACATCGCATCGGTACGTTGCAAATTTCTGATATAGCGGTTGTTGTTGCTGTTTCAACACCACACCGTAAAGCGGCTTATGAAGCGAACGAATATATTATGGAACGCATAAAACAAATTGTTCCGATTTGGAAAAAGGAGTTTTGGGAAGATGGTGACTCATGGATTGGTGATCAATTAGAAAAAACACCATATCCGGCGGGAGAGCCTGGGAAGGAGCTATAAGTATGATTCGAGTATTGTTATTTGCGCACTTGCAAGAAGAAGCAGGGACAAGTGAATTACAAATAGAGAAAGAAAATATTACGGTTGCACAGTTAAAAGATGTTGTTGCGAACGAATATAATGTACCAGTTTCAGAGCCAATTATGGTTGCGATTAATGAAGAATATGCAAATGAAGATGACAGGGTCCAATCTGGTGATGTTGTTGCACTAATCCCACCAGTGAGCGGTGGTTAATATTGGATTCATTAAAACGACTTTCCTATATAGGGAAAGTCGTTTTTTTATGGCAGTTTTGAGAACACTAATCTATAGAACAAGGAGGGAATTATGAAAAAAATATGTGTAGTTATGACAATGCTATGTGCGTCTTTTTTCTCTTCTCCAAGTGATTCTTTCGCGAAAGAATCAAGAGAACAGCTTTTAGAGAGTGCATTATCAAATAGGTACTATTCAGTTATTAGACAAGTGACAGAAGATCAATATGAATGTGCTTCAGTTATAAATATAAAGCGTCTCGGCAAGAAAGATGAATTTGTTCCTAGGTATGAAGTGAAGCTACAATTTCTTACATTTCAAGGAGCGCATAATCCCCCGAACGATAAAGTTACGCTTACTTTGGAAGACCATTTAGATCACGTAAAGATAAAGAAAGTGGAGCGAGAAAAGAATGTTTCTGACGCTATTGCAGAAAAAGTTTGTGAACGGGAAAAAGAAAAAATAAAAGCTCACTCTAATGACTTAGAGTGATAACCTATGCATTTAGTAAAGAAAGGTAATGAGTGATGGATATATTTTTAGCGATTTTACCAGCTATATTTTGGGGAAGTATTGTGCTATTTAACGTAAAACTGGGCGGGGGACCGTATAGTCAAACGCTCGGAACAACGTTTGGAGCACTTATTTTCTCAATTGTTGTTTATATTTTTATGAAGCCAGTATTAACACCTACCGTTATCGGAGTTGGAGTTGTGTCAGGTTTATTTTGGGCGCTTGGTCAGGCAAATCAATTGAAAAGTATTGATTTAATGGGTGTTTCGAGGACGATGCCAATTTCAACAGGACTTCAATTAGTCGCGACGACTTTATTTGGCGTTATCGTATTTCATGAATGGTCCACGACAATATCGGTCGTCCTTGGGATTTTAGCGCTCGTTTGTATTATTATCGGTGTTATTTTAACATCGCTTCAAAGTGAAGAAGAAAAGAATGCAGAGCAAGCAGCAAACTTTAAAAGAGGTATCGTAATTTTATTAATTTCAACAGTCGGCTATTTAGTTTACGTAGTAGTGATTAGGTTATTTAACGTAGATGGTTGGTCGGCTTTGTTGCCACAAGCAGTTGGTATGGTGTTAGGCGGGATTTTGCTTACCTTTAAACATCATCCATTTAATAAATATGCAATTCGAAATATTATTCCAGGATTAATTTGGGCAGCTGGAAATATGTTTTTATTCATTTCGCAGCCGCGTGTTGGAGTCGCAACAAGTTTCTCGCTATCGCAAATGGGAATTATTATTTCCACGCTTGGTGGAATCCTTATATTAGGTGAAAAGAAAACGAAACGTCAATTAACGGGTATCGTTGTCGGTATCGTTTTTATTATCGCAGCCGGAATTATGTTAGGTATAGCCAAAAGTTAAAGGAGGTATGGAAATGTATAGTGATTTAGCAGGGAAAGTTGTCGTTATTACAGGATCAGCAACTGGTCTCGGAAGAGCGATGGGAGTGAGGTTTGCTAAGGAAAAAGCGAAAGTGGTTATTAATTATCGCTCACGAGAATCAGAAGCGAATGATGTGTTAGAAGAAATTAAAAAAGTAGGCGGCGAAGCGATTGCTGTAAAAGGTGATGTAACCGTCGAATCAGATGTTGTGAATCTCATTCAATCTGCTGTGAAAGAGTTTGGTACGCTTGACGTTATGATTAATAATGCAGGGATAGAAAACGCGGTACCGTCGCATGAAATGCCGCTTGAAGATTGGAATAGGGTAATTAATACAAATTTAACAGGTGCTTTTTTAGGAAGTCGTGAAGCGATTAAATATTTTGTAGAACATGATATTAAAGGGTCTGTCATTAATATGTCTAGTGTTCATGAGAAAATTCCGTGGCCACTATTTGTACACTATGCAGCAAGTAAGGGTGGCATTAAACTGATGACAGAAACGTTAGCGTTAGAATATGCGCCAAAAGGTATTCGAGTAAACAATATTGGACCAGGTGCAATTAATACGCCGATCAATGCAGAAAAGTTTGCTAATCCTAAAAAACGGGCTGACGTAGAAAGTATGATACCGATGGGCTATATTGGAAAACCTGAAGAAATCGCAGCAGTAGCAACTTGGCTCGCTTCTTCAGAGGCGAGTTACGTAACGGGCATTACGCTATTTGCAGATGGTGGAATGACGTTATATCCATCGTTTCAAGCTGGGCGTGGGTAATAGAAAAGGACAAAGAGTTCATCTCTTTGTCCTTTTTTTACAAAAAAAAAAATAGCGTTCGGCTATTTTAAATTTAATGATTAATTGTATCTTGAAGAAATTCTGTTGCTTGATGTTCAGTAACATTTTGTACGAGCGCGACTTCGCTAATCATCATTTTTCGTGCATTATCTAGCATTTGTTTTTCGCTCGCATTTAATGTTCTCTCTTTATTGCGGCGAAGTAAATCCCGAACAACTTCTGCGCTATCTTGTAAATTGCCATTTTTCATTTTTTCCATATTCATTGTATATCTTTGTTTCCATGAGAGTGATGTGTCTGACTCCCCGTTTTGAAATTCAAGAAGTATATCATCTAACGTACCTCGATCAACGATATAACGAATACCTGATTTTTTTAATTGATCCATCGGAAGCATTACTTGCATATCTTTACTAATGATGCGTATCACACAATATTGACGTGAAGTACCTAATATTTCTTTCTCTTCAATTGCTTCAATGATTCCTGCACCGTGCATTGGATAAACGATTTTATCACCAATTTGAAACAAATCATCCACCTCCATATGTGGTAACCACTTTTAATGATAGCATACGTATATAAAAATGTCAAATTTTATATAATAACATAATATTTACATTAGAGTCAATAAGGTAAAGTGCTTTTTTTGTATTTTTTTCGGGTTTTATTTATAGTGATTTTTTTAGAAAAATAGTACAGGTGGAGAAAGGAGGCATATCCACTTATTTTTAAGCATAAAATGTAAAATCGCTAATACAATATACCTAAATCCGTTCTTTGCAAAGGAGGGAGAGAAGGTGGGACGCACAATAAAAATTGATATTACAAATAAAGTGGTAGCTAAATTTAGACCAGATTATTTGGAATTATATACGAGTAAATTTATGATAGGTAAGTTTTATGTCTATACTGAAGGTAAACAATATGTGTTAGAAGACGGATATATATATGAAGAGGGAAAGTTTTATCGCATCATAGATACGCACCGTGGCAATAATCAAGCGGCGGAGGGCTGCGATCTAGGATGGTGTTAACATGATTCGTGTAAAAGTGTTTGATGAAAGTCACGAAAAAGACTTAGAAGACGCTGTAAATGTTTTTTTGAAAAAGATTGATGATAGTAACTTTGTAGACATTAAGTATCAAGTTGGTGTTTCTATTAACGACGATGAAAACCAAATTTATTGTTTTTCAGCAATGATCGTTTATAAAGCATAAAAAAGAGCTGGCTCACCCAGCTCTTTTTTATGTTTTATGTTGGGACAACATGTGTCGGTAATACGTTCATAATAGATTGGGTTGTGCCTAATTTCTTTGTCGTTAAAAGAGGCTCCCCTGTTTCATGGTTTTGGGCATCTTTACACATACCAAGGTGATAACGATCACCTAAAAATGGATCAATATAAAAACCGTTTTTGAATACTTTATCATTTGGATGTTTTTCATGGTGAATATCAGAGCAGTTAATGCAATAGAACATAGCGTTCAACCCCTTTTTATTTTGTTTGAAAAAAGTGAGTCGGTAGTCATTTCGCTCCTAAGGAAATGTTGAGGAGAAGAGAAATAACTACCTACTCAAATGGTGGGCATATTCCTTCTGATTTGTCATATCTCGCGTATTGTCCCTTGAGGGAAGGAGGAGAGACGAAGTACGCATGATATAAGTAAGGCGCTTCTTTCAAGATGAATGATGGAGTTTCATGTTGAGAGAAGTTTTTATTTTGTATTGCCTTTGTGAGTATATTATGAGGAAATGCTCAGAGGGTGTTTGTCCTGTTGAAAAAATGTTGAGAATTTCTCAACAGTAAAAAAGAGTTAGCGTTGACATGAAACTAAAAGGTGTTATATTATACAAATGAAACCAAAAGGTGTTATATTTGAGTGCCGAGTAAAGGAGAATGAAAATGGAACAACAAAATACATTAAATGATATTAAACAAACAATCGTTTTTAACGCGTCTATTCAAAAGGTATGGAGTGTAGTATCAACTGCAGAAGGGATTGCGTCATGGTTTATGCCAAATGATTTTGTATTAGAGGTAGGGCATGAATTTCATGTGCAATCACCATTTGGGCCATCACCATGTAAAGTGTTAGAAATTGATGAGCCAAACCATTTATCTTTCTCATGGGATACAGATGGCTGGGTTGTTTCATTTGATTTGAAAGACTTAGGAGATAACAAAACAGAATTTACGTTAATTCACGGCGGCTGGAAACATCCTGATGAAATTCTTCCGAAAGCAAATGCGAAGAGCTCTATTATTCGCGATAGAATGAGCGGTGGTTGGGTAGCGATTGTAAATGAAAAACTGAAAAAGGTTGTCGAAGGCTAAGTGTCCTCGTCAGCAGCGAAATATGATGTATTTCAAGCAATTGCTGATCCAACCCGCCGAGAAGTAATACGGTTATTAAGTGACAAAGAGTTACCGATTTCCAAAATAACGGATCATTTTCCGATGAGTCGTACTGCGGTTGTAAAGCACCTTCATATTCTTTCAGAAGCGAATTTAGTAAGTGGAAGAAAAAGCGGAAGAGAGAAGATATATCGTTTGCATCCAGAACCATTAGAAGAATTACAACAATGGCTCTCGTATTATGAACGTTTTTGGGATAATAAATTATCCATGCTGAAACATATTGTGGAGAATGAAGAATAAAAAGGATGACCAAAATGGTCATCCTTTTTATTGTTGCTCACTTGTTTGTGTAGCTGGCTTTAATAAGAGCCAAGCGATAATTAATGTAAATACTGCTAATACGAAAGTGCTCATATAAATGACGTGTACGCTTGATGCTAATGCAGATTGCGATTCGGTTACTACGTTTGCTGTAGTACCGCCATGTCCACCAGATACAAGATCAAGATTTTTAATACCACGTGCGTGAATCATCGTATTGAAGATTGTACCGAATATTGCAGCACCTAACGTTTGACTAAATGTATTAATAAATGTGTTTAAACCAACAGCTGTTCCGCGTGTATGAGCTGGTACGGCTGCTTGAATTGTTACCATGTAAATCGGTGTCACAAGCCCCATGCCTAAGCCGAATAATCCGACTGCTACATAAATAAGGAACGATGGTGAATTTGTTGATAGTGTAAATAATAAGAACGTAGCGACTGATAAAATGCTAGCTCCAAGTAAAATGATTTGTTTCGTTTTTAATTTGCCTACTAAGTTACCAGAGAAAATAGCGCCAAATGTCCACATAACAGGAATTGGCATTAAAATAAGTCCAGCTTCTGTAGCGTTTTTCCCTAATACACCTTGGCTCCAAATTGGAAGGTACATTGTAATACTAATAATCATTGCGCCAGCAATAAGAGTTAATATATTTATCGTAGATAATGTACGGTTAGAGAAAAGTGCTAGCGGAATTAATGGTTCCGGAGATTTCTTCTCGATGAATAAGAAAATAATAAATGAAATAGCGGCAAAGATTAATAGGCCGATAATTGTCATGTCTCCCCAGTTTTGCTTACTGCTACCTGTTAATAATGCATATAGTAGAGCGATTGTACTTAATGAGAAGACTGTTGCACCAAGATAATCGATATGATGCTTAGCAGGTTTAATAGATTCTTTGTAGTAAATTGCAATCATTAAGCAAGCGATAATTCCGAATGGAACGTTTAGGAAGAAAATATAACGCCAAGAAAGGGAATCAACTAAAAATCCACCTACTAACGGTCCGATAACACCGGATACACCCCAAACGGCACTCATCCAACCTTGTGCTTTCGCGCGGTCTTTCGCTTCGCTATATAAGTCTCCAATAATCGTCATTGTGATTGGCATAACAGCACCAGCACCGATACCTTGAAGCGCGCGGAAGAAGATTAATTGTTCCATCGATGTAACGACTCCGCAAAGTGCAGAACCGACTAAAAAGATTGTAGCTCCGATCAGTAAAACTTTTTTACGGCCAAATAAATCAGCGAGCTTTCCGTATATTGGAGTCGAAACAGCTGTTGCAAGCATATAAATTGCATATACCCAACTAACAAGTTCGACGCCTGACAAATCACTCGTTATACGAGGGATTGCTGTACTAACAATCGTTCCTTCTACCGCAGAAAGAAACGTCATTAACATTAAAGACATCATGACTTTTTTTCTCATTTGTTTTCCCCTTACCCTTTTTTAAATATTCAACAATATAAAATATAAAGGTACTAAGGTATATAAAGCAACAAAAAAGCAATGGGAAGTTAAGTGGAGCCTATATTTGTCGTTTCTTGTCGGTAAGTCGATATATTTGGGAAATCGCCGATATAAGTTGCAGAATCGCTGATATATTTGTGGAATCGCTCATATAATTTCATGTACCTATAAAAAAAGAAACAGGAATCCCTGTTTCTTTTTTTAATATTGCATTTTCGCGTTTTCTCCAGCTGTCGTTCCGGCAATTCTACCAGTAACGAGAGCAGATGTAATATTATAGCCACCAGTATAACCATGAATATCAAGAACTTCTCCGCAGAAATATAAGCCGTTCGTAAATTTAGAAGACATTTCTTTCGGGTTAATTTCTTTCACGGATACACCGCCGCCAGTAACGAATGCTTTTTCAATTGACTGCGTACCATTTACATTCACAGTAAACTCTTTAAAGTCTTTCACAAGTGCACGAATCTTTTCGTGAGAAACTTGTCCAGCTTGTTCGCTACCGTCAATTTCATTTTTTTCTAATAAGAATAGGAAGTAACGTTCAGGGACATAACCTTTTAAAACGTTTTTAATTCCTTTTTTCGGATCTTCTTTCATTTGTTTCAGCATGCGTTGGAATAGTTGCTCACTATTTTCCTCTGGCAATGCATCAATACTCATTTGTATTGTATTCGTTTTAAACTTTTTCAGTGCTTTCACGACGAATTGACTACAGCGAAGAGCAGCAGGTCCAGATAGGCCGAAATGAGTGAAGAGCATGTCCATTTTGTGAGAAATGATAGCCTTTCCTTTCGGGTTTAATACGCTTAAGTTTATATCACGTAAAGCAAGGCCTTGTAATGAGCGGTCACGTATAAACGGCTCGTTTGAAAGGATAGGTACTTCTGTTGGGAATAATTCTGTAATTGTATGGCCCGCTTTTTCAGCCCAAGCATATCCGTCTCCAGTAGATCCAGTTTGAGGAACTGATTTTCCGCCAACAGCGATAACGACGTGATTTGTTTCTAACACTTCGCCTGTTTGCAGTATAACTGCTTTCGTTTGACCATTTTCATATTCAATCGTTTCAACAGGCGTATTTGTACGGATTTTTACACCTAAGTTTTTTAATCGTGTTAAAAGTGCGTCTACAACAGATTGCGCTTTGTTTGACACAGGGAACATGCGACCGTGGTCTTCTTCTTTCAATTTAACACCGAGATTTTCGAAGAATGTAATAATATCTTCATTATTAAAAATAGAAAAAGCGCTGTATAAGAAGCGACCGTTTCCTGGTATATGTTTAACAATTTCATCAAGTGGTAGACGGTTCGTTACGTTACAGCGTCCGCCACCAGAAATTGCAAGTTTACGCCCAAGTTTATTTCCTTTATCAAGAAGTAAGACATTTGCGCCTTCTTCTGCAGCACCAATTGCAGCCATTAGCCCAGAAGGACCGCCGCCGATGACAATAACATCATAATGCATAATATATCGACCTCATTTTCTACATTTCCTGCCTAAAAGAATAGCATGTTTTCCCTTAAAAGAAAAATAGAGTGAAGTACTGCTTAATGAGAGAATTGTGGTACAATACAAAAGTTAGAGTTCAGCACTATCCTGCCATTTGTAGGCGATAAGACTAAAACCTCAAGATTTAGGAGAAGTAAATAGGGAGTCTGTTAGCCTGTAAATGCTCGAATGGTTCAACTAATAAGGAGTAGGAGAGAAGTCTCCAACTAATTATAGTTTCACTTTATGTAGATGTAGGAGGATTTTTGTATGTCCGATTCGAAATTTCTGCGCGGAACGCTTATTGTTACGCTAGGGACATTTTTAGTAAAGTTCTTAGGCATGATTTACGTCTTTCCGTTTCATGCATTAGTAGGAACAGAAGGCGGAACGCTCTATACATATGGATACATTCCATATACGATCTTTTTAAGTATCGCAACGGCAGGTGTGCCACTTGCTGTTTCAAAATTTGTTTCCAAATATAATGCGCTTGGCGATTATAAAACGAGCCGGAGAATGTTCCGCTCGGGAATGGTTATGATGATAGTAACAGGAGTTCTTTCGTTCCTAGTACTGTACATGACGGCGCCACTGTTTGCAGAAGCGATGCTTGGTAAACAAAGTATACACAATAATGTAGGAGAAGTTACGACGATCATTCGTCTTGTAAGTTTCGCACTTATTGTTGTACCAGCAGCGAGTTTAATTCGTGGTTATTTCCAAGGTCACCAGTCTATGGGACCAACTACCGTTTCACAAATTATTGAACAAATTATTCGTATCGTCTTTTTATTAGCTGGTAGTTTTATCGTTATTAAAGTACTTGGCGGTACAGTTGCAACAGCAGTTGGAGTAGCGACGTTTGCTGCGTTCGTTTCAGCGGTTGGAGCACTCGGTGTGTTAATTTGGTACTGGTTAAAACGTAAAAAATATTTGGATCAATATTTAATTGAACAAACTGTACCAGAATCAACAGTAAGTACTGTTCAATTGTTTAAAGAGTTATTCGCATATGCAATTCCTTACGTTGTAATTGGGTTAACAATTCCTTTATATCAACAAATTGATACATTGACATTTAACTCAATTATGCAGGCGATTGGTCAAGGTGATATCGCAGAGCGAGCTCTCGGTATTTTCACAATGTGGACGCATAAGTTAATTATGATTCCTGTATCACTTGCAACAGCGTTTAGTTTAACGCTTGTACCAGCAATCACAAAATCATTTACTGAAAAACAATACCGCTATTTGAAATTACAAATTACACAAACATTCCAGGCAAATATGTTTTTAACATTGCCAGCAGTTGTCGGTATTTCTTCACTTGCATATCCAATTTATACTGCGTTTTACGATTCAGATCCACTAGGTGGACAAGTATTAATGTGGTATGCACCAGTTGCGTTGTTATTCGCTTTATTTACAGTAACAGCAGCAATCCTGCAAGGTATTAACCAGCAGAAGCATGCGATTATTGCGCTTATAATGGGCGTTATTTTGAAATTTGTATGTAACGTAATCTTTATTCGTTATTTCGGTACAGTAGGAGCAATTCTAGCGACAGCAGTTGGTTTCTTAGCTTCTGTTTGGTACACAAATCAACAAATTAAAAAATACGCACACTATTCATTCGGTGTTGTATATAAAAGAACATTCCAAATTGCAGTACTGACACTTATAATGGTCGTTGCTGTAAAACTATCACAATGGATTCTATCCTTCATGATTTCGCCTGATGGCCGTATTGGTGCTCTTATAACAGTTGCGATTTGTGCAGGTATTGGCGGTCTTGTTTACGGATTGTTAGCAATTCGCACAGGAGTACTTGAAAGAGTATTTGGTGGAGAAGCATTAGATAAAATTCAACGTAAACTTGGTAGTAGATTTAAAATAAAGTTGAAATCAAGAGGGGCGTAATTACGTCCCCTTTTCTATGATAAATAAAGAAGGTGAAAAACGTGAGATTAGATAAATTATTAGCAAATATGGGATATGGAAGTAGAAAAGAAGTAAAGAAATTATTGAAAGATGGCGTTGTGAAAATTGATGGAACGCCAGTAAAAGATGCGAAAGTTCATGTAAATGTAGAAGAGCAAGAAGTTATGATTCATGGTGAAGTTGTGGAATACAAAGAATTTGTTTACTTAATGATGCATAAACCACAAGGTGTTATTTCAGCGACGGAAGATGATAATCATGAAACAGTAATAGATTTATTAGAATTAGAAGATGCAATCTTTGATCCGTTCCCAGTTGGACGACTTGATATCGATACGGAAGGCTTCTTATTGATAACAAATGATGGGAAGTTATCACATCAATTATTATCTCCGAAAAAGCATGTGCCGAAAAAATATTATGCACACGTTGCAGGAGTAGTAACAGAAGAGGATGTAAAAGAATTTGCTAAAGGTGTTATTTTAGACGATGGCTATGAAACAAAGCCAGGTGCACTTACAATATTGAAAAGCGATGATATTTCTGAAATTGAGCTTGTGATTACGGAAGGGAAATTCCATCAAGTGAAGCGTATGTTTGAAGCGGTAGGAAAAAAAGTAGTCTACCTAAAGAGAACAGAGATGGGTCCGTTAGTATTAGATGAAGAACTAGAACTTGGACAATACCGAGAGCTAACAGATGAAGAAGTAGAAATGTTAAAAACATATCAAGTAGATACTGAAAAGTAGTACCTTTATAGGCGCAGAAAAGACCCCTTTCTAATTATTAGAAAGGGGTATGTATTTATTTACCATACAATTATTTTTCGTTATGAGGTCATTCTCACTTTCTTTCCTGTTGTTGTCCACTTACCGCGGCAAGGGCTATACACGAGTTCATTAAACTGCAACACATTTAGATCACGTTGTATCGTTCGCGGTGTGATCCCGAACTCATCTACAAGGTCTTTCGTCGTTACCGTTCCGTTTTCATTGATGTACATATAAATTGATTTAATGCGTGTTAGCATACGAGTAGTTGTAGGTTTCAAGAGAAAACCACTCCTCTACTAGTTTTTTTGACCCCATTCAGGAAAGAAGGTCGTTACTACCATTGTACTCTACATGATAAAATTCATGCTTTAATCTACTTAAATTTTACAGAAATTTAACAAATATTCATATAGAAAAATATTGGTAGTTGACATTGTATATATGGTCAGTCAACTAACACATAAAATTCTACGTAAAACGCCAAATTCCTGCAAATTTTTTTGAAAAAACAAAAGAAAAACTAATAAGAAATATCTGAAATATTACAATTGTTCGGTATTTAGTTTTCGTGTATGGCATAAGAGATTTCTGTTTGTTATGATGAAAGAAACAATATAGTGAAGGATGGATGCGTGATGTCAGCGATTAATTGGACAGAAGAAGTTGCAAAACGAAAAGATGATTTAATTCGTGATACACAACAATTTTTACAAATTAAAAGTGTATGGGAAGAAGAATCTGCGAAAGAGGGCGCACCATTCGGTGAAGGTGTAGAAAAAGCTCTATCTTTCATGTTACATAAAGGAGAAGCTGAAGGTTTTGCTTCTAAAAATTTAGAAGGATATGCAGGTCATCTTGAAATGGGACAAGGAGAAGAATTAGTAGGTATTCTTTGTCACGTTGACGTTGTACCAGAAGGAGATGGCTGGACGACTCCCGCATATAGTGCGGATATTCGCGATGGAAAGATTTTTGCACGTGGTGCAATTGACGATAAAGGCCCAACGATGGCAGCATATTATGCAATGAAAATTGTGAAAGAATTAGGCTTACCTCTTTCAAAACGTGTTCGTATGATTATAGGAACAGATGAGGAAAGCAATTGGAAATGTGTAGATCACTACTTTAAAAATGAAGAAATGCCAACGATTGGTTTTGCACCGGATGCAGACTTTCCAATTATTAATGCAGAAAAAGGAATTTCTGATATACAAGTTGTGCAAAATGGTAGTGAAGAGAAAAAAGGTACATATGAACTTGTTTCATTTGATTCAGGGCGCCGTTTAAATATGGTTCCTGATTTTGCAGAAGCAGTTATCACAGGAGAAGATGTAAATGCACTTACAGTAGCATATGAAGAGTATTTACAAACTGCTAAAAAAATAGGGAAATCGACTATAGAAGGAAATACAGTGACGTTGCAAATAGAAGGAATTTCAGCGCACGGATCTACTCCTGAAAAAGGAGAAAATGCAGGTTTATTATTAGCAAACTTCTTAACTACAGTTTCACTTGATGGAAAAGCAACTGCATTTGCGACATTTGCAACAGAAACATTTACTGGTGATATTTTTGGTGAAAAAGCTACTATTGCTTACAAAGATGAAATTAGCGGTCCGTTAACAGTGAATGTCGGTCGCATTTCTTATACGAAAGAAAACGGTGGTAACTTAGGGCTAAACGTACGTTACCCAGTTACAACTAACTTTGAAGAAACAATTGTGAAGTTGAAAGAATATGTTGGTACGCATGGTTTTGAAGTGGCTGACTATTCTAATTCTCGCCCACATCACGTCGATAAAGATCACGTATTAATCCGTACGTTACAACGTGTGTATGAAGAACAAACAGGTGAAAAAGCAGAACTATTAGCAATCGGCGGCGGTACTTATGCTCGTTCATTAAAAGCTGGTGTGGCATTTGGCCCGCTATTCCCTGGAAAAGAAGAACTTGCGCATCAAAAAGATGAGTATATCGAAATTGAAGACTTATTGAAAGCAACAGCAATTTACGCGCAAGCAATTCATGAATTAGCGAAGTAATGGATATATAAATAATGTCCGCTCTCTATTTTGGAGAGCGGCTTCTTTTTACCTGAATGAGATAAGAAAGAAAAGCAACAATAGAAAAGAAGGAGAAGATGTACATGGAACTGCATTATTTTGTAGCAATTACGTTACCGAATCATATAAAAGAAATGCTGTCTAACTATAAAGAGGATATGCAAGAGGAATTACAATTTCGTTCATGGGTACATAAAGAAGACTATCATATTACCCTTTCATTTTTAGGGAGTGCAACCGGGGAACAATTAGAGGGAATAAAGAATGGATTAAAAACAATTGCAGAAACAAAAGAACTATTGTTCACATTACAAGGTTTTTCAACGTTTGGTAGGGAAGATCAGCCTCGTATTTTTTGGGCGAAGGTAAGTGAGAATCACGATTTGTTTCAGTTGCAAAAGCAAATACATGCCATTTGTGAAGAAAATGGATTTGCTCTAGAAACACGCCCATATCACCCGCATATTACCGTTGCTCGTAAATGGATAGGAGAAGAAAAGTTTCGTTTAGAAAGTATAAAAGAAGTGCCTGAAATATCATTTCAAGCAGATACAATTACTTTATACGAATCCCACGTGAAAGAAACCCCGAAGTATAAATCGATTGCTGAAATAAAATTACAAAAATAGAATGTTGAAAACGTTTTTTATGCAGGTGAATATACTATAGAGAAGAATGGAGTTACTGTATAGAGTCTTGTTGATAAGAAAAGCCTTATCATTTGCAGCTCATTTTATCTCGCCTAATTGGTGAAGGCTAATAATAAGTGAGGATGGAGAAATTTTCTCGCTCATTAAAGTTTCACTTTATTTTAACTTTGAGAATGATGGTGATTTTTTTATGTTGAAAGTAAAACGTCCATTTGATGCCTATTTAGATGAAATGAATAAAATTACAATTTTGCTCCCACATGCGTATGGAACAAGTCGGACATTTCGTTTGCAAGAAGGAAGTAATGTGAAAGATTTACCGATTGCTCATACTATTGCGCTTCCAGATGCAACGAAGTATGAGTGCTTTATAGAAGAGCCGCTAGATGTGGGGAAGTATTATACAGTACGAGATGAACGGAATGAAGAAACTGATTTACAAATAGGTGCTGTTATTCGAACAAAAAGTTTCGATGAAAAGTATTATTACGAAGGTACAGATTTAGGTGCTGTTTATCAAAAAGAAGAAACGACATTTAAAGTATGGGCCCCAACTGCAAGGCTTGCGAAAGTAAGAATTTATAAGAGCGATAAAGAATATACCGATCATGAAATGTACAGGGGAGAAAACGGAGTTTGGATTCAAACATTACAAGGTGATTTAGACGGAGCACGCTATACATTTCTTGTTTGTATTAATTTAATATGGAACGAAGCTGTGGATCCTTATGCAAAGTCGGTGACGGTAAATGGAAAACATGGTGTTGTTATCAATTTAGAAAAAACGAATGTAACAAGACGAGAGGGATTACCAACATTACAATCAATGACAGATGCCATATTGTATGAACTGCATATTCGTGATGCGACTATACATCCAAATAGTGGAGTAATTCAAAAGGGAACATATAAAGGATTGATGGAAGAGGGAACAACAGGACGGAATGGGACATTAACAGGGTTGTCCCATATAAAAGATTTAGGTGTTACACATGTTGAACTATTACCTTTATATTGTTTCGGTGGTGTAGATGAGGCGAATCCTTCGTCCGCCTATAATTGGGGATATAATCCATTATATTACAATGCACCAACAGGATATTATGCTACAAACCCCTCTGATCCGTATAACAGGATAGTTGAGTGCAAACAACTAATTGAAACATTTCATGAACAAGGTATTAGGGTGATTATAGATGTTGTCTATAATCATGTTTATGAAAGAGAGCTATCATCATTTGAAAAGCTTGTTCCAGGATACTATTTTCGTCATGGTGAAGATGGTATGCCTTCTAATGGGACGGGAGTCGGAAATGATATAGCGTCTGAACGGAAAATGATGAGGAAATTCATTGTAGAGTCTATTTTATATTGGCTTACTGAATACAATGTCGATGGATTCCGATTCGACTTAATGGGAATTTTAGATGTTGATACAATGAATATGATAGAAAAAGAAGTGCGAAACATAAAACGAGATGCTTTGTTATTAGGAGAAGGATGGGATTTACAAACACCGCTTCCTGCCAAAGAAAAAGCAACGTTAAATAATGCGAAGAAAATGCCACATATCGCGCAGTTTAATGATCAATTTCGTGATGGGATAAAAGGGAGTACATTTCATATAAATAAGCGTGGTTTTGCATTTGGTGGGCATGTAGACTGTAATCATTTGCAGTATATTGCAGCAGGAAGTCTTTTAAGTATGAAAGAAACAGGGCTGTTTCTAGAGCCAGCGCAAAGCATTAACTATGTAGAATGTCATGATAATATGACGATGTGGGATAAACTAGTGCGCAGTAATGAAGAATCAGAAACGATTTTGAAAAAACGTCACCTGTTAGCGAGCGCAATGGTTATTCTTTCACAAGGCATTCCTTTCTTACACGCAGGGCAAGAGTTTTATCGTACGAAGAAAGGAAATGAAAATAGTTATAATGCAAATGATGAGATCAATCAATTAGATTGGGATCAAAAAGAGAAAGAGATAGAGACTGTTAACTATATAAAAGGTTTAATTGCGATTCGTAAAGAGCATGGGGCATTCCGATTACAAAGCGCAGACCTTATAAAAAAACATATGACTTTTTTACAAACATCTACAGAAGTGCTTGCATATCACCTAGAGCATGCAGAAACGTTTGGGCCATGGAAAGAGATTATCGTCTTATTTAATAGCGGTTTAGAAGCTAAAACTGTGCAACTTCCGAAAGAAGCAACGTGGCATGTGTTAGTAAACGAAAACGAAGCGAAAATAGAGCCAATTTCTTCATTTAGAGGAAAGGAACTTAAGCTCGCTCCAATTAGCACGTATATATTGACGATAATGTGACAAATCGCTACTTGACGATGAGAATGTAATAAATGTAGAATTGACAAAGGTGACGATTTTGATAAGTTGTCATTCTATGACAGGTTTTGTAAAATAAAATAGAGGATTTTTGGCTTAGGCTAATTTTTCTTTTCATTTACAGTAAAATATATGAATCCACAACATGTGTAGAAATGTTGCGGTTTTTCTTTTCATAACTATAAAAGATAAGGATTTGTTAACGGGTAATGAATATGGAATGGTTGGAACAATTATTAGGAAAAGAGTGGAGTCTTGTACCGGCTGGTGGAGTAACGGGCGATGCATATATTGCGCAAAACGGACAACAGAAGTTATTTTTAAAGCGGAATACATCGCCCTTTTTAGCGGTATTGTCAGCAGAAGGAATTGTTCCAAAATTACTTTGGACAAGAAGGGTAACGAATGGTGATGTAATTTCTGCTCAAAAATGGCTTCCGGGACAGAAGCTAGAGCCAGAGGATATGAAACTAGAACGTGTTGCGAAACTTTTGAAGAAAATACACTCCTCTAAAGCGCTTGTACAGATGATTCAAAGACTTGGGAAGCAGCCGCTTCACGCACAAGAGTTATTACAACAACTGCAACTCGTTTTAAGAGGAGATATAAGGGATGATGAAACAATTCAGCAAGGCCTTCAATATTTAATGGATTCATTAAAAGCTATTGAATACAATGAATTCGTTGTATGCCATTGTGATGTAAATCATAACAACTGGCTATTGTCGGATGAAGATGAATTGTTTTTAATTGATTGGGATGGAGCTGTAATTGCTGACCCAGCTCTAGACCTCGGTATGTTATTATATTGGTACATTCCGCGCCAGGAATGGAGTGAGTGGCTCGGTTACTATGATATTGAAATGGATGAATCGCTGCTTAGGCGTATGAGATGGTATGTGATAGCACAAACGATTTTGTCTATTCAATGGCATACAACAAAAAAACAGCAAGCAGAAGCTGAATATTGGCATCAATATTTACAGCAACTACTTGCTTCAGAATGATACTTAAGAAAAATTGTCCATTCCAGCAATCCACTGAGTAAGTTGTTCTTGATTATTGGAAATATGGTTGTCCAAATTAGAGGAAGATTTACCCGATTGACTATAAGAATATACATCGTTTAGCATTGTTTTAGCGTCACTACTTATATTATCGTTTGCGAGTAACGATTGAATGAGGCGCTCTAATTGCTCGCATTCTGAAACTGTCCCGCAGCAATCATTTTGGTGGTTGACTAAAATATCTTTCAGCACTTCTAATTGATGTTGTTGATTAATTGGCATGAACGGATCATCCTTTCGATTGTTTTTCTCTTCAAATATAAGAGAAAAAGCTGTTTCGTCATGGAATGTTTAATGCTGTATGTAGTTTTTATCAAAATGGTACATCTTATACTTGAAAGAAACGGACCGAGTGCTCGTACGTACTTGGTTTTTTGTTTGGTAGATTGATTAAAAAAGAAAGAAGGAATTATTCCTTTAAAATAGCTATGTAAAGAGAGGGAAACATCTATGCGTTTAAGACATAAACCGTATGCAATGGATCGAATTAATGAATATTCACATATCGTAATCGGAAACCCAGAGGAGCGCGCTGGTAGCTGGAAAGAAGTATTTGGAAACGAACAACCAATTCACATTGAAGTAGGTACAGGTCGTGGCCGCTTTATGTATGATATGGCGAAAGCGAATCCACATATTAATTATATTGGAATTGAAAAATTCACAAGTGTTGTTGTAGATGCACTTGATAAATTAATTGAAGAAGAATTACCAAACTTAAAGTTAATTAATAAAGATGCTGAAGATTTAACAGTTTTCTTTGCGAAAGGTGAAATTGATCGCGTTTATTTAAACTTCTCAGATCCATGGCCAAAGAAACGTCATACGAAGCGTCGTTTAACGTATAAAACATTTTTACGTAATTACGAAGAAGTGTTAGTAGAAGGCGGAGAAATTCATTTCAAAACAGATAACCAAGGTTTATTTGAATATTCTCTTATGAGTATGGCTGAGTATGGTATGTTACTAACGTACTTAAGCTTAGATCTTCATAACAGCGACTTTGAAGGTAACATCATGACTGAATACGAAGAGAAATTTTCTAGTAAAGGTCATCGTATTTACCGAGTTGAAGCAAAATATCGTACAGAGCCTATGCAGTAATGCGTAGGTTTTTTTACACCTAAAATAATCAGAATTTTATGTTAAGATTAATTAAAAAGGGGGATGTGTAATGGAACAGTTACAAATTGGAGATATAAAAGTAACGTGGTTAAAAGGCGGGAATACACATTTAGATGGAGGCGCAATGTTTGGAGTCGTACCGAAAGTACTTTGGTCACGTAAATATAAACATAATGACACAAATCATATTTATTTACGAACAGATCCGTTACTTTTGCAAACGAAAGACGGAAATATGCTCATTGATTCCGGGATAGGAAACGGTAAGCTGAATGAGAAGATGAAACGAAATCAAGGTGTAACAGAAGAATCATCGGTTTATGAATCATTAGAAAAATTAGGATTAAAGCCTGAAGATATCGACTACGTCTTGATGACACATCTTCATTTTGATCATGCATCTGGTCTAACAAAATGGGAAGATGATCACCTTGTACCGGCATTTCCGCATGCGAAAGTTTACGTAAGTGAAACAGAATGGAATGAAATGAGGAATCCAAACATTAGATCACGTAATACATATTGGAAGGAAAATTGGGAGCCAATTGTAGATCAAGTTGTTACGTTCCAGCAAGAAATAGAAATTACAGATGAAATCAAGATGGCACATACGGGTGGGCATAGTGATGGACATGCAGTCATCATTTTGGAGAGTCAAGGGGAAACGATGCTACATTTAGCAGATCTCTTGCCGACGCACGCGCATCAAAATGTATTATGGGTAATGGCATACGATGATTATCCGATGACCTCGATTGAAAATAAACAAAAATGGATGAAGTATGGTGCTGACAAAGAGGCGTGGTTTACGTTTTATCATGATGCATATTATCGTGCTGTGAAGTGGAATGAGGAAGGGCATATCGTAGAAAAAATAGAACGGAAAACGAGTATAGAAGCATAAAAATAGGAGGTTGTTCCATTATATTTATTGGAGCAGCTTCTTTTTTATTATAGAATTTTGCCGGTAAGTCGATATATTTAAAAAATCGCTGATATAATTTTAATCAATACCCGCAATTTCAAAAAAATAAGAGGTTCACCTAATGGGAACCCTCCGTTTTATGCTGCTATAACCTCTAAAACAGTACCTGTTTTAGCATCAACTAAAAATTCAAATCGTTCTTGTATATCATCTAACATTGTTGTAAGACCGCCGCGATAAACTTCATATGCGACATCATATTTTTCAAATGTCTCTGGAACCATATGTACCCAAGAGCCAGTAATTTCACCTTTATGACTTAATGCTTGTTTCACCATTTTCAATGCTTTTTCTGAAGAAATATGGGATTGTTCTTGTACTTTGTTTGCAACGAGATAACCAGCTGCGAACCCAACGCCAAGACCTGCTACTAAACCTTTCCAGCTCATATATTCACCTCAATTCTATAAAATAAAAATAGTGTACCGATAATAATTATAAAGCAAATACAGCTAAAAAAGAAGAAACTAGAAACATTTCGAAAATTTCGTTACAATAAAAGAGGTATTCTACTAAGGTTTGAAAGAAGGGGACTTCGTGAATAAAGAGACATTACAATTATTTCGTACGTTAACAGAATTACAAGGTGCATCAGGTTTCGAACATGATGTACGCCGTTTTATGAAGCAAGAATTAAGCAAATATGCTGATGAAATTGTACAAGACGGTTTAGGTAGCGTATTTGGTCTGAAAAAAGGGGACGAAACTGGCCCACGTGTTCTTGTAGCAGGTCATATGGATGAAGTAGGTTTCATGGTTACGCAAATTACGAAAAACGGAATGCTTCGTTTTCAAACGTTAGGCGGCTGGTGGAGCCAAGTTTTATTAGCACAGCGTGTACAAGTTATGACGAAGAATGGTCCTGTTATTGGGGTTGTTGGTTCTATTCCTCCTCATTTATTAAGTGACGCGCAACGTGCAAAACCGATGGATATAAAAAATATGTTAATTGATATAGGTGCAGATAGTTATGAAGATGCGATTGAAATTGGTGTAAAACCAGGACAACAAATCGTGCCGATCTGCCCGTTTACACCGATGGCAAATGAGAAGAAAATTATGGCGAAAGCTTGGGACAACCGTTACGGATGTGGTCTTGCAATCGAATTGTTAAAAGAATTAAAAGATGAAACATTACCAAACACTTTATACTCTGGTGCTACTGTACAAGAAGAAGTAGGCCTCCGCGGAGCGCAAACAGCTGCAAATATGATTCAACCAGACATTTTCTATGCGCTTGATGCAAGTCCAGCAAACGATGCATCTGGTGACAAAACGCAGTTCGGTCAATTAGGAAAAGGTGCCCTTCTTCGTATTTACGATCGCACGATGGTAACACATAGAGGAATGCGCGAATTCATTTTAGATACAGCAGAAACAAACAACATTCCGTACCAATACTTTATTTCACAAGGTGGTACAGATGCTGGTCGTGTACATACAAGTAACTCTGGTATCCCATCAGCAGTAATTGGTGTTTGTGCACGCTACATTCATACACATGCTTCAATTTTACATGTTGATGATTATGCAGCGGCGAAAGAATTAATTACGAAGCTTGTAAGAACAACAGATAAAACGACGTTAGAGACAATTAAGAATAACGCGTAGAGAGGAAGAAGGGCTGAAGAGCCTTTCTTTTTTTGGCTTGAATAGATGACCCATCCATGAGTGGGAGCGGTCAGCGCCTGATTGGTGCTCGAATGGTGTATTAAGACCCTGGATAGGAAAAGAGAGGAAGGCTGTTTTTGTTTTTGAAGACGGTAATGTTGTTAGAAAAAACCTTCTTTTTTAGATTGAATAGATGACCCAGCGATGAGTGGGAGCGGTCAGTGCTTAATTGGTGTTCGAATGATGTATGAAGACTCCAAGTAGGAAGTGAGAGGAAGGCTGTTTTTGTTTTTGAAGACGGTAATGTTGTTAGAAAAAACCTTCTTTTTTAGATTGAATAGATGACCCAGCGATGAGTGGTAGTGGTCAGTGCTTAATTGGTGTTCGAATGATGTATGAAGACCCCAAGTAGGAAGTGAGAGGAAGGCTGTTTTTGTTTTCGAAGACGGTAATGTTGCTAGAAAAAACCTTCTTTTTTAGGCTGAATAGATGACTTGGTGATATGTGGTAGTGGTTGATGCTTAATTCGTATCTGATAGGGATATTAGAATAGAATGATGAATTTTTATAGAGGTGAACGAAATGAAAGTAGTAGTAGGATCAAAGAATAAAACGAAGGTTGGCGCTGTGGAGAAGGTTTGGAAAGATGCTGAAATTACATCTCTTTCTGTTCCGTCAGGAGTATCAGCTCAGCCTTTCTCAGATGAAGAGACGATGCAAGGAGCGATTAATAGAGCGAAGCGAGCGCTAGAGGAAGGAGAAGCTCCAATTGGTATTGGGCTAGAAGGCGGCGTAATGAAAACGGAGCACGGTTTATTTATGTGTAACTGGGGCGCCCTAGCAACAATGGATGGGAAAGTATTTGTGGCCGGAGGAGCGCGTATTACGTTACCAGACGATTTTTTAGCACCTCTTGAAGATGGTAAGGAATTAAGCGAAGTGATGGAAGAGTTTGTGCAGCGAAAAGATATTCGTAGTCACGAAGGTGCTATCGGTATTTTTACAGATGATTATGTCGACCGCACGGAATTATTTGTACACGTTGTTAAGTTGTTAGTTGGGCAATATAAGTATGACAAAAAGCAAGCATAAACCTTGCACCGTGCGCGATGTATGGTAGTATAAAAGAAAGATTATAACATGAAAAATGCACCCGTTAGAGGAGGAAATATAGATGAAGTCATTAGAAAGCATGGAGCAATTCCAACAGTTAAAAAATGAAGAGAATGTAGTCTTTATGTTCTCAGCAGAATGGTGCCCAGACTGCCGCTTTGTAGATCCATTTATGCCAGAAGTAGAAGAGAAATATAGTGATTTCTCATTTTACTATGTAGATCGTGATGAGTTTATTGATCTATGTGTAAAATTAGACGTATTTGGCATTCCGAGCTTTGTAGCGTACAATAAAGGTGAAGAAACTGGTCGCTATGTAAACAAAGATCGTAAAACACAAGAACAAATCGAAGAGTTCATTGAAGGTTTAAAATAAGGCAATTTGCCAATTGAATTGTAAAACAACCTCTACCTTCGCGGGGGAGGTTATTTTTTTGGAAGGGAGGAAAAAAGAGATGAAGATGACAAGTAAAAAGATGAAAGATGAGTTAATAAAGAAATTATCTCGCCCAGAATGGGACTTTCAGTATGATAGTGAGAAAGAAGTTTTACGTATTGAACAAAAAGACTCCAAAAAAGGTATTAACGTATCGCTTCCAGGAGTTGTGGCAAAATGGGAAGTGAACAAGGAAAAGGCAATTGAAGAAGTTGCTTATTACGTACAAGAAGCGCTAATTGCGATGCATAAAGAAGAAAATAGCGGAGCGAAAATTTTACCTGTTATTCGCTCTACTTCTTTCCCGAAACAAGCAGAAGAAGGAAATCCGTTTATTATGACGGATCATACGGCGGAAACACGTATTTACTACGCGCTAGATTCGAATAAAACGTATCGACTAATTGATGAGCGTCTATTACAAAAATTAGAACTTACAGAACAGCAAGTGCGTGAAATGGCATTATTCAACGCACGCTCATTAGGTTATGAATTTAAACAAGACACAGTAGCGGGTAATACATTCTACTTTTTAAACACAAATGATGGGTATGACGCGACTCGTATTTTAAACGAATCGTTACTACAATCGATGCGTGAAAAGATTTCTGGTGACATGGTTGTTGCTGTTCCTCACCAAGATGTATTAATTATTGCTGATATCGTCAACGAAATCGGTTATGATATTATTGCACAAATGACAATGAAATTTTTTGCCGAAGGGCATGTTCCGATTACATCACTTTCATTCGTATATGAAGATGGAGAATTTGAACCAATCTTTATTTTAGCGAAAAATCGGAAGAAGACAGATGGAAAAGAGAAAGGATGAACGAAGTGAACGTTTTTTACAACCTTGAAGGAATTGGTGACACTTTAATTGTTGCCTTACAAGATATTACTTTAGAGAACCGTACTTTTGATCGCAAAGGAGATGTTGCACGCGTATATGATCGTGAAAGCAATGTAACAGCAGGATTCAACATCTTTAATGCATCTTCTTACTTAGAAGTAAAAGAAACAGGCAACCTTACATTAACGAAAGAGCTTGTAGAGAAAATCAACGGAATTTTAGCGAAGAATGGCTTTGAAGAAACAGTAGAAGCAGATCTTTCTCCGAAATTTGTTGTAGGCTATGTAGCTGAAAAAGAAAAGCATCCAAATGCTGACAAGCTAAACATCTGTAAAGTAGAAATCGGTACAGAAACATTACAAATCGTATGTGGTGCACCAAACGTTGATGCAGGACAAAAAGTTGTCGTTGCAAAAATTGGTGCTGTAATGCCAAGTGGTATGTTAATTAAACCAGCAGAACTTCGCGGTGTTCCTTCTTCTGGAATGATCTGCTCTGCACGTGAATTAGAGCTTCCAGATGCTCCACAAGAAAAAGGTATTCTTGTATTAGAAGATAGCTTTGAAGTTGGACAAGAGTTTAAATTTTAATTGATATAAGAAGAGAGAGGTTGTCCTTTTGGGCAGCCTCTCTTTTTGTTTTGTCATTTTTTGTTGGTAAGTCGATATTCCGTGTCGAATCGTTGATATATGTAGAGTTACGATAGATATATTTGAAAAATCGTTGATATATGTAGAGTTACGATAGATATATTTGAAAAATCGTTGATATATGTAGAGTTACGATAGATATATTTGAAAAATCGTTGATATATGTAGAGTTGTGACAGATATATTCAAAAAATCATTCATATTATAAGGATGTCACCTTTTTTCTTAAAATCTATATTGTATTTTATAAACAAACTAGTTAAAATTTAGAAAAATAGAAGGGGATAGACGTATGAAACAACAAATAAAAATCGCAGAACTTCTAAAACGAATTGAAACTTCAAAACAGCAAGATATTGAGCTAGGTACTTATGAAATATATGTGTTTAGTGAAAGTGAATTAGAAAAAGGACAAATCGGTTACCGATACGATAAACATAAAAATTCATTAATAAGTGAAGAAAACGGAAAGTGGCAAGAAGGATGGATTACAATTGGATATGAAACGGATATGGGCGATCCAGTTTTCGTAAATATAGATGATGACGCTTATCCGGTTTATACTGCAGAACGTGGTACAGAAAAATGGCAGCCAGTTTATATTGGAAATATGGATGAGATTATAGGGCAATTATAAGAAAAACTTTGAATCCGGTGCAAAGTGATGGGAGAGAAGTATGAAGTATATAAAAATAATGAGCATGATTGCATTCATTGGAATATATATGGCCGGTTGTTCACAAGAGCAGCCGAAAAAAGAAACTACATCTTCTATACAAGAGAAAAACAAAGATACCAAAGAAGACGCACCGGTAGAAAAGCAGCAAGAACAAGAAAAGAATGAAGAGTCACAAGCAATTCAAACGAATGAACAAGTAGAACATAAGCAAGAGGAAGTATCATCTGAGGAAAAGAAAGAAGAAACTACGCCAGTACAGCCAACTGAGCAACCAGTGCAAAATAATGAACAAAAAGTAGAGGGTAATGAAAAACAAGAGAAGTTTCTCGTCGTTATTGATCCAGGACATCAACAAAAAGCGAATTTAAATTTAGAGCCAATTGGACCAGGGGCAACAACGCAAAAATATAAAGTGACAGACGGTACAACAGGTGTTGTGACGAAAAAGAGAGAGGCTGTACTTGTATTAGAAATGGCTTTTTTATTAAAAGAAAAGCTTGAAGCAAAAGGGATACAAGTATTAATGACGAGAACATCACAAGACGTTGATATAAGTAATAAAGAACGGGCGACATTCGCAAATAATCATAAGGCGAATTTATTTTTACGTCTTCATGCAGATGGTTCTGAAAATCCAAACGAAAGTGGATTTGCTGTATTGACGCCGGCAGAAGGAAGTCCGTATACGAAAGAGATTTATGCGGAAAGTCTTCAAATCTCTCAAATGATTGTAAATAAAATGAGGGAGAACCAGCAAGTAAAAGTAAATGGAATTAAATTTCGGGATGATCTTTCTGGATTTAATTGGTCCAAAGTACCTGGCGTACTATTAGAACTTGGGTTTATGTCAAACCATGAAGAAGATAAAAAATTATCTGACCCGCAGTATGTAAATTCTTTATTGCAAAGTGTAACGGATAGTATAGATGCATATCGGAAGAGTAAAGCTTAAGCGCAGTCTTACATGAAAGGCTGCGTTTTTCCATATGAAACACTCGTAAATTAGAATATTGTGGATAAATATGACATGCTTAATTTTACCTGCACTTTTTGCCGAATGCTGATACAATAAAGGATGTTACTATTTAGTAGAAAGAGTGGTAAGCATGTTAGATTGGATGAAAAAGCTGTTTAACAAAGAGGAAGAACAAACAGCGATGAATAAAGAAGTACCAAAGCAAATTGAAAGTCAGCCGAAAATTCCTCGTGTAAACCACTACACTGAAGCAAGAGAAGCACAAATGGCAAGTAGGAATGCAGGTAAATGCCGTTTTCCTTTAATACCGGATAATGGGTTCGATGAAGAGGATGAAAGCGAAGTAAATCGCTTCGAAGAACAACCTGTTCAAGGAGTAACATATGAAGAACCTACTGCCCAAAGAGGAATAAAGGTGGAAAGAAGCAGACGACCGTATGTGGAAAAGGTAGTTTCTACATATGAAGAGCCGGAAGTGCAATATGAACCGGTGCGGGAGTCTGTCGTTAAAAAGGCATCTGCACCTTCGCAAGAGAGTAACCGTAGACCATTTCGTCCAACAGAAATGATTTCGCCAATTTATGGATATAATCGTCCTTCAGTAGAGAAAAAGGAAGAAAAGCAGGAGGAAGTAAAGGAAAGAGAAGACCTTGAAATATCTGTAGAGGGTAAATCAGTCGTTGATGCATGGTTAGAGAAAAAAGGATATAAATTATCTGATTTCTCAGAAGGACAAGCACCAACTTCTTCTAGTCATAGAGCTGCTAACCAGCAAGGAGAGCAACAATATGAAGAGAATAAAAAGGAAGAAAAGTCAGTAGTTGATCAATGGCTAGAGAAAAACGGTTATGAAATCGAACGCCAAGTGCCTTTAGTAGAAGAAAAAGAAGTGATTCAAGAAATGAGTACACCGCAGGAAGTTTCAGCGGATGAATTACTTCATAAAACAGTAGCTGAGCAGATGGAAAGTGCTAAGCTAGAAAAAGATGTAGTGGTGTTAAACGAAAACAATCTACAAGAAGAATTAGTAGCTTCTAAAGTAGAGCACGAGGATACAATATTATCAGAAGAAATTAAAGGTAATACAGAAATAAAACAACCTACTATTGAAGTAGAAAAGCAAGCTCCAGAAGAATCAGTGATTGTCAAAGCAGAAGAAAAACTTGAAGAAACAATCATTGTGGAAATACCAGAAGAAGTGTCAAAAGTAGAAGTAATTGCAAAAACGGAAGAGCTAGAAGAAGTAGTTATGGAAACAGAGGCACCTGAAGAAGTGGAAGCAGAAGGGTCAGAAGAAGTGGAAGTAATTGCGGAAACGGAAGAAGTGGAAGTAATTGCGGAAGCAGAAGAAGTAGAAGTGATTGCAGAAACAGAAGAGTCAGAAGAAGTGGAAGTAATTGCGGAAGCGAAAGAGTCAGAAGAAGTGGAAGTAATTGCGGAAGCGAAAGAGTCAGAAGAAGTGGAAGTAATTGCGGAAGCGAAAGAGCTAGAAGAAGTGGAAGTAATTACAGAGACAGAAGAGTCAGAAGAAGTGGAAGTAATTGCGGAAGCAGAAGAAACAGAAGTGATTGCAGAAACAAAAGCGCCTGTAGTAGAGACATTTGTAGCACTTGAGGAAATTCAGCAAGAAGATGAAGCAATTGAACAAAAGAGTGAATTCATACATGTTGCTGAGGCTGATGAACAAACGAAGAAAGATGTTCAAAGCTTTGCGAATGTTTTAATTGCAGAAACAGAGGAAAATAGACGAGTTGTAGAAGAAGCACAGGTCGCAGAAGAGCAACGAGTTGTAGAAGAAGCGCCAGTCGTAGAAGAGCAACGAGTTGTAGAAGAAGCGCCAGTCGTAGAAGAGCAACGAGTTGTAGAAGAAACACCAATCGCAGAAGAGCAACCAGTTGTACAAAAAGAAGAACCAAAACGTGAGAAAAAGCGCCATGTACCATTTAATGTTGTTATGTTGAAACAAGATAGAACACGATTAATGGAAAGACATGCAGCTAGAGCAAATGCAATGCAGCCTTCTGCTAATGTACGAGTAGAGAATAAGCCAGTACAACAAGAGGTAGCAGAACCACAAGTGGAAGAACGCCCAGTGCAGCAAGTAGTAGCAGAACCACAAGTGGAAGAAAACCCAATGCAGCAGGTGGTAGCAGAACCACAAGTGGAAGAACGCCCAGTGCAGCAAGTAGCAGAACCACAAGTGGAAGAACGCCCAGTGCAGCAAGTAGTAGCAGAACCACAAGTGGAAGAGCAACCAATGCAGCAAGTAGTGGTAGAGCAAGTACAAAAGCCAATTTCAAGTACGGAAGTACAAGAGAAAGCATATGTTGTAAATCAAAGAGAGAACGATATGCGAAATGTATTGCATACACCACCGACATATACTGTTCCACCATTAGCGCTGTTGTCGATTCCACAGCAATCAGCGTTAGATAATACAGAATGGTTAGAGGAGCAGAAAGAATTATTAGATACAACGTTTAATAATTTTCACGTTGGCGCACATGTTATTAATGTATCGCAAGGGCCAGCGGTAACTCGTTTTGAAGTACAGCCAGACCCAGGTGTGAAAGTAAATAAAATTACAAACTTAAGTGATGATATTAAGTTAAGTTTAGCTGCGAAAGATATTCGTATTGAAGCGCCGATTCCAGGGAAGAGTGCAATTGGAATTGAAGTTCCAAATAAAGAAAGCAAGCCAGTATTTCTTCGCGAAATTTTAAGAAGTCCTGTATTCACAAAGAGTGAATCACCGCTTACTGTTGCGCTTGGACTTGATATTTCAGGGGACCCAATTGTAACGGATATTCGAAAAATGCCGCACGGACTTATTGCGGGTGCAACGGGTTCAGGTAAAAGTGTGTGTATTAACGCGATTTTAACGAGTATTTTATATAAAGCGAAACCACATGAAGTGAAGTTAATGTTAATTGATCCGAAGATGGTTGAGCTTGCACCATACAATTCTGTTCCGCATCTTGTAGCACCTGTTATTACGGATGTAAAAGCAGCGACAGCTGCATTAAAATGGGCAGTTGAGGAAATGGAACGCCGTTATGAATTGTTTGCACACGCAGGTGCTCGTGATTTAACTCGCTACAATACGATTGTAAGTGAGCGAGAAATTCCAGGAGAGACATTACCTTATATCGTTATTGTCATTGACGAGTTAGCCGATTTAATGATGGTAGCACCTGGTGATGTTGAGGAAGCGATTTGTCGTATTGCGCAAAAAGCACGTGCTTGTGGTATTCATTTATTAGTAGCGACGCAGCGTCCATCTGTAGATGTTATTACAGGTTTAATTAAGTCAAACATTCCAACGCGTATTGCGTTTACTGTATCATCTCAAGTTGATTCGCGTACGATTATTGATATTGGGGGCGCGGAGAAATTACTTGGCCGTGGTGATATGTTATTCTTAGGGAACGGTACATCTAAACCAGTTCGTGTACAAGGTGTATACGTATCGGATGATGAGATTGAAAAAACAGTTGATCATGTGAAAAAGCAAATGAAGCCGAATTACTTATTTAAGCAAGAGGATTTATTAGCGAAAACAGAACAAGCTGAGTCGGAAGACGAATTGTTCCTTGATGCATGTCAATTTGTTGTAGAACAAGGGGGAGCGTCCACATCTTCTGTACAGCGAAAATTCCGCATCGGTTATAATCGCGCGGCACGTCTCATTGAAGAGATGGAATCGCAAGGAATTATTTCTGAAGGTAGAGGAACGAAACCGAGAGATGTCCTTATTTCTGAGGATGAATTTGCCGCTATGCAGGAAACAAATGTATAGTAAACGGTTTTGCTGTATACTAAGAGAAAATGTTGGATAGTAAAGTAGGGAGTAAAGCGACATGAAAGAAATTGAATTAAAATTAAAAGGTGAAATAAATAGACTAACAAATAAAACATTTAAATTTGACGAACGTGTTGGAGAAGGTTGGTTCTCTGCCGTTTACTTTTTAAAAACTAGAGAAATCATCGAAGAATTTCGCCCGAAAAGTGTTGTAACGATGCAATTTTTCCAAAAGGAAAATGCAGTTCTTTGCGGAACGGATGAAGTAATTGCATTGCTACAAACATTCGCTAAAAATCCTGAGGAACTTGAAATTAACTCTTTAAAAGATGGCGATAAAATTAGTCCATTTGAAACAGTGTTAACAATTCATGGTCCTTATGAAAATTTCGGATTTTTAGAAGGTGTCATTGATGGGATTTTAGCTCGTCGTACATCGGTTGCGACAAACGTATATAACGTTGTCCAAGCTGCGCGTAGCGTAGATAAAGAAAAACCAGTTATTTTCATGGGAGACCGTGATGATCATTATACACAACAAGCTGGTGACGGTTATGCAGCATACATCGGAGGTATGAGCGCACAAGCGACGCATGCGATGAATGAATGGTGGGGCAAAAGTGGTATGGGGACGATGCCTCACGCATTAATTCAAATGTTTAATGGTGATGTTGTGGAAGCGGCAAAAGCATATCATAAGAAATTCCCAGAAGATGAATTAGTTGTACTAATTGATTACAATAATGATGTTATTACAGATGCACTTCGCGTAGCGCGTGAATTTGGATCAACATTAAAAGGTGTACGTGTAGATACGTCCCGCACGATGATTGATCAATACTTTATTCGCCACCCAGAAGTACTTGGAACATTCGATCCACGTGGTGTAAACCCATCGCTTGTATTCGCACTTCGTAAAGCACTTGATGAAGAAGGATTCCAGCATGTAGACATCGTTGTAACTGGTGGATTTGATGAGAAGCGTATTCGTGAATTTGAAGCTCAAAACGTACCTGTTGACATATACGGGGTAGGAAGTAGCTTATTAAAAATGAATATTGGCTTTACTGGTGATAATGTAGAACTAAATGGGAAACCAGAAGCAAAAGCTGGTCGTAAATATCGTCCAAACCCACGTTTAGAGCGTGTTCAATTAGAAAAAAGAGAAGAGATGTAAAAGAGAGAAAAACTGATAGGTGATTGACCCTATCAGTTTTTCTGTTATCATAGTATAGCGGCTTCTTTTTTGCTATAATGGACTTATTATGGACATATAAAGAAGTACGTACGAGTTTATCCTGATAAGTGAAGGGAAAGAATAACTTCACTACATCAAAAATGTATGATGATTACCAAAATAAGAAAAGATTCATATACTGTCTTATAGATAGGCCGTTGTATTAGTTCGAAATGTTGGAGGTTCTTTAAGATGACAGTTTACCATTTTGTAGGAATTAAAGGAACAGGAATGAGTTCATTAGCGCAAATTCTTCATGATATGAAGCATACTGTTCAAGGGTCTGATTATGAAAAGCGTTTCTTTACACAAACAGCGTTGGAAAAGCGTAGTATCTCGATCCTTCCTTTTGATAAGAATAATGTAGAAGAAGGACAAGTGATTATTGCAGGAAATGCATTTCCTGATACGCATGAAGAAATCGTAGCAGCAAAAGAATTAAACATCCCAGTCCATCGTTACCATCATTTCTTAGGTGACCTGATGAGCCAATACACAAGTGTTGCTGTAACTGGTGCACACGGAAAAACATCAACAACAGGTTTGTTAGCCCATGTAATGCAAGGTGCACACCCAACATCTTACCTTATTGGAGATGGAACAGGGCATGGGGTAGAAAATAGTAAGTATTTTGTATTTGAAGCTTGTGAGTATCGTCGTCATTTCTTGTCTTATAATCCAGACTATGCAATTATGACGAATATTGATTTTGATCATCCAGATTATTTTGCAGACATCAATGATGTATTCAGTGCATTCCAAGAGATGGCATTGCAAGTGAAAAAAGGCATTATTGCATGTGGAGATGATGAAGAACTTCAAAAAATTCAAGCGAAAGTACCTGTTATTTTCTATGGATTTGGAGAAGATAATGATTTCCAAGCACGCAACATTCAAAAGAGAACAGATGGTACGATATTTGATGTATTCGTTCGTAACACGTACTATGATACGTTCAAAATTACAGGATACGGCAATCACAGCGTATTAAATGCGTTAGCAGTAATCGCGCTTTGCCATTATGAAAATGTTGATGTAGAAGCAGTAAAACATCAATTAACAACTTTTGAAGGCGTAAAACGTCGCTTTAATGAAAAGCCGATGGGAGAGCAAGTAATCATCGATGACTACGCGCACCATCCGACAGAAATTAATGCAACGATTGAAGCAGCTCGTCAAAAACATCCAGAGCGTGAAATTGTCGCTGTATTCCAGCCGCATACATTCTCACGTACAGAAAAGTTCTTAGATGAGTTCGCAGAAAGCCTAAGCAAAGCTGACCAAGTATACTTATGTGATATTTTCGGATCAGCACGTGAAAACAAAGGTGAATTAACAATCGAAGATCTGCAAAAGCGTATTGACGGTGCAGAATTAATTACAGATACAACAACGGATGTATTAAAGAAACATAAAAACGGCGTTCTAATTTTCATGGGCGCAGGTGACATCCAAAAATTCGAAGCGGCTTACGTAAAAGAAGTTCAAGTTGCAGAGAAATAATAGAAAAGACGCATAGCTTGGCTGTGCGTCTTTTTTGTTGTGTTCAACTTTTATTTATGTATTGACCTAGAGCTAACTCTAGGTTGTAAGATGAAAATGTAAAAACAAGGGGGAGAGAACATGTATAAAATCGGTGAAGTAGCAGAATTAACAGGGATGGGCATTCACACTTTGCGCTACTATGAGAAATTAGGTTTATTACCACCACCAACGCGATATAGCGGTATTCGTCAATATACAGAAGGCGATGTACGTTTATTAAAATTTTTATATTCATTAAAACAAACTGGGATGTCATTAGAAGAGATGGCTGAGTTTGCAAGTGATGGGTGCATTATAGAGGAAATTAGGCAGAAGAAAGAGGAAGTACCAGCGAAAGTAAAAAAGAGAATTTCCATTTTAACAACGCACTTGGAGCGATTAAAAGAACAGCAGGAACAATTGCAAAAAGTTGTTCAGCTAACGGAGGAGAAGTTAGAAATTTATTACGGTTTTCTAGAAGAAAAGGACTTGGAGGCCGGCAATGAAAAATAAAGTATATACGCAGTTATTAGGTTTTGCGATATTTACTGGTGGGACATTTAATGCTTCGAAATATGCGGTGCAGTATTTCGAAGCAATTCATATAGCAGCATGGCGTTTTGGGATTGCTGCATTTGTGATGTTATGTTTGTTAAAAATACGAAAAGATTTTGATCTGGAAGTATGGATGCAGAATAGGACCTATTATCTTTTCCTAGGTATTGTTGGTGTATTCGGCTTTAACTTCTTTTTCTTTTTAGGAATGAAATATACAGAAGCTGTTAATGGTGCACTTATTATGGCGACAAATCCTCTCGTTACGACGCTGTTAGCAAGTGTCATTTTACGAGAGAAAATTGTGAAGCGCCAAGCTATTGGAATGTTACTTGCACTAATTGGCGTTGTTTTTGTACTTACACAAGGTTCGTTTACAATACTACAACATTTATCATTTTCAAAAGGGGATTTTTATATTTTATTAGGGAATATTTGCTGGGCGTTATACGGCGTGCTAGGCAGACGGTTTATTAAAACTGGTAATCCAATACAAACGACGACATATACGATGACTATTGGTGCACTTGCCTTTATTATCATATCTTCTACACAAAAAAGTATAGTACCAGTTTTAGAAATTCCTTTGTTGGCATGGGGAGCAATTCTCTTTATGGCAATTGGAATGAGTGTGCTTGGTTACTTATGGTGGAATAATGGAATTGCTCAAATTGGTGCAGCAAGGACATCTTTATTTTTTAATCTAGTGCCTGTTGTTACAATACTTATTTCTTTTATTGAAGGAGTCAATATAACATCTGCACAATCTGTAGGAATGATATTAGTTATTACGGGAGTATCGTATTCTTCTGGTTTTATACAAAGAAAATCAAAAGAAAGTGTTAATATTTAACTTTTTACATCTAAAAATGTTAGAATAATAAGAAAACTAAAAAGGGGACTAAAAAACATGTTCACACTCCGAGTAGATGACGAAATCGAACTACAATTACTAGAAAAACATCATAAAGAGGAATTATATCAATTATTAGATCAAAACCGTAATCATTTACGGAAATGGCTCCCTTGGGTAGATGGGACAAAATCTGCTGATGCTTATGATGAAATTTTTCCGATGTGGTTAAAGAAGTTTGCAGAGGGAGACGGTTTTGAAAGTGGTATACGTTACAAAGGAAAGCTCGTTGGGATGGTAGGCATTCATCCAGTGAGCTGGGGGAAGAAAGCGACGAGTCTTGGGTATTATCTTGCAGAAGATGCTGGCGGGAAAGGTATTATGACGCGTAGCGTAAAGGCTGTACTTCACTATGCATTTGAAAATTTAAAGCTGAATAAAATTGAAATTCGGTGCGGTGTTGGAAATGCGAAAAGCCGCGCAATTCCAGAACGTTTAGGATTTAAGTTAGATGGTATTTTACGAGATGAAGAATGGCTATATGATCATTTTCATGATATCGCTGTATATAGTTTACTAGCTTCAGAATGGAAAGAGATTCGATGAACGAGAAGATTCGTATTGTTCCATATGAAAGTACGTTTCAAGAGGAAGTAGTAGATCTTATCGTTCATATTCAGCAAAAAGAGTATAATGTTTCAATTACGAAAGAAGAGCAACCTGATTTACTTGAAATAGAAACATTCTATCAAAAGGATCACGGAAACTTTTGGGTAGCAATTTATGATGGTAAAGTAGTTGGAACAGTAGCTTTATTAGATATTGAGAATCATCAAGTAGCGCTAAGAAAAATGTTCGTACAAAAAGAGTTTCGCGGAAAAGAATGGGGTGCATCACATATGTTGCTTCAAACAGCAATTTCATGGGCTGAGGATAAAAAATTGAAAGATATTTACTTAGGAACAACAGTAAAATTTTTAGCGGCACATCGTTTTTATGAAAAGAATGATTTTCAAAGTGTGAGTATAGACGAGTTGCCGAAAAACTTTCCGGTGCTACAGGTAGATAAGAAATTTTATAGGTACATTGTGTAAAAGGTCATTTAGAAATGGCCTTTTTCTATGAATTAAAATGGAAATAGTTGTATAATTTGGATTAGGGGGATGTAGGTATGAACTTTCCAATTCAAAGAAGTAAGTCAGTAGTCATTTTCGTTTGCCTTACGTTAGTTTTTATGTTTATATATCCAATTGTCATGCTTTTCACTAATAAAGCGCATTGGATGTCAGCGTTGATTGGGATGGGTTTATGCTTCATTGTAAATGTACCACTCGTTTGGGAAGTATTTATTAAAAAACATAAAGTAGAAAATGGCGTATTAAAGTACGGTATTTTAAATGATGATATTGTATTAAAAGATGTGAGAATTATACGTCAGGTCGGAAAGTCTCTTGAAATTACGACGAATGCATATAAAGTACATATGGTTGCGATGCCGCAAAATATGGATGAATTCTTGGCGCTTATAGAGAAAGAAAATCCACATGTGAAAATAGAAATGGTAGGGAAGAAATGAAATATATAAAACCTTTTTTTTGCTTGGAAATTATGCTGGTGTTTGCTATCTGCACTAGGATAAATATGAAATGGAACCTGCCTTTATATGTACCAATATTAATAGGTACTATCGCAGTGGCACTTTTATATTATTTTCATTTTCAGCAAACAAAAGTAAGAACAGTAGCTCGATATAGAGTGAGGATAATAAAAAAAACGCTCGGATATAATTCCGAGCATTTTTCATTATTTTAAGTTCTCTGGATTTAAAGCTTCTAATTCAGCTACAACGAAGCGTCCGTCTTTACGGATTAGTACGTCGTCGAAGTAAATTTCGCCGCCGCCGTATTCAGGGCGTTGGATACATACTAAGTCCCAATGGATGTTCGAGTTGTTACCGTTCCATGCATCGTCGTAAGCTTGTCCAGGAGTGAAGTGGAAGCTGCCATCGATTTTTTCATCGAATAGGATGTCTCCCATTGGATGTAAGATGTATGGGTTTACGCCGATTGCGAACTCACCAACGTAGCGTGCGCCTTCGTCTGTATCGAAGATTTTGTTAATGCGTTCTGAATCGTTTGCAGTTGCTTCAACGATTTGGCCGTTCTCGAACTTAAGTTGTACATTTTCAAATGTATAACCGTTGTAAGGAGATGGTGTGTTGTAAGAAACTGTACCGTTAACAGAATCACGAACTGGTGCAGAGTATACTTCACCGTCTGGAATGTTTAAATGACCGGAGCATTTAATTGCTGGAATGTCTTTAATAGAGAATGTTAAGTCAGTTCCAGGACCAGTTAAACGAACTTTATCTGTTTTATTCATTAATGTAACAAGGCTGTCCATCGCCTTATCCATTTTACCGTAGTCTAAGTTACATACTTCAAAGTAGAAGTCTTCGAAAGCTTCTGTACTCATTTTAGCAAGCTGTGCCATAGAAGCATTTGGGTAGCGAAGAACAACCCAGCGTGTTTTTGGAACGCGAATGTCTCTATGAACTTTTTTACCAACTGTTTGGCCATGAACTTTCATACGCTCACTTGGAACGTCAGCTTGTTCATTAATATTATCGCCAGAGCGAAGGCCGATATAAGCGTCCATGTCTTTCATTACGCTTGCTTCATATGCAGCGATTTGTTCGAAATGTTCTTCAGTAGCACCCATTAATAAAGAGCGATCTACTTGATGATCTTTTAAAGAGACGAATGGGAAACCACCAGCTGCATATGCTTCTTTTACAAGTGCAGTTACAAGTTCTTTTTGTAAGCCAAAGTTTTCAATTAATACTTTTTCACCTTTTTGTAAGCGGATAGAGTAGTTAATTAAATTGTATGCTAACTTTTCAATACGTGGATCTTTCATATGTAAAGCCTCCCTACTAATTATGTATCCTCTCCTATTGTAACCTACTTAGTGGAATTTGTTGAATGATTTATGTTACAGTTAACGAATAAGTATGAAAATTCTAATGATGAGATAGGGATTAGAATGAAACGGAAAATGATTGTATAATAGGGGAAAGTATGAAAAAGATAAAGGAAGTGATGAAATGCAAGTTCTTTTATATGTAAGTGCGGCTATTATCGCGGTTGCTTTCGCAGTATTAGTAGTGTATGTATGCAGAACGTTGTTATCGGTTCAGAAGACGTTAGAAAACGTTGCAAGCACGTTAGAAGGTTTAGAAAAACAAATGCAAGGAATTAGCGTAGAGACAGAGCAATTATTACATAAAACGAATGCGTTAGCTGATGATATTCAACAGAAGTCACAGTCATTAAATAAAGTGGTAGCGGGTGTAGATGGGATTGGAACGACAATCCAATCTTTAAATACGAAGCTTCGTAATGTATCAGACTCTGTAACGGACGAAATTGAAAATAACGCTGATAAAGTAGCGCAAGTTGTACAGTGGAGCAGTGCGGCGATTGAAGTATACAATCATTACCGTGCGTCGAGACAAGAGAAGAAGGTTGAAAAAGAAGAGCGTAAATTAGAAAGAATTGAGAAAAAAGCTGAAAAGAAAGAGAAACGCTCTAGATTTCGTATGAGAGGTGAATCGTGATGAATATGACAAAACTTGAAACAATTGAAGAGCTTGAAGTCTTAGTAGAAAAGAACGAGCCGTATGTTCTTTTTAAACACAGTACGACATGCCCAATTAGTCACGGTGCATACACAGAATTTCAAGCGTATTGCAGCGAAGAAAGAGAAGTACCAGCGTATTACTTATACGTACAAGATGCGAGAGATGTGTCAAATCGTGTTGCAGAACAATACAGTATTAGACATGAATCACCACAAGTGTTATACATAAAAGATGGGATGGTAGTATGGAATACATCTCATTGGAATATTAAAAAAGATGCTTTAGAAGAGAATATAAAGTAAAAAGAAGCAAGCTAAAGGTGCTTGCTTCTTTTTTTTTGTTTTTGTTGAAATATATTTAGTGGTACACTATTAATAGTTCAAACTAAATAACTAGATTGTTGAAAGTAGGTTTTAAGTAATGAAGAAAATGGCATTATCCTTCGCAGTCGTAAGTTTATTACTGGGAGCTTGTAGTAACAATAGTAATACGATTAGTAAGAAGGATGAAGTTATACAAAAAGATACAAAAGAAAAAAGTATGATTCCGAGAACTGCTGTTTCTAAAGATTATTATAGAACTGTTATTCCTTTAAAAGAACAAAAGGTTATTAATACAGCTAATATAAAAACAAATTCTAAATTAGATTTAGCAGAGTATGAAAATGGTTTAATAAATATTGCAACGCAGCAATTTGATACAGAGAGTCACGTACTGCAATTAAACCAGTATATTCCAGAGAAACTAATTGATGAACTAGTTGCGAAAGTAGAAGCGCCAGTTTTGACAAATATTATAGAACAAGATTATTTCGGAAAACAGAATTCAAATGAATTAAGTTTATCTGGTGTTATGATTGGCTTAGCTATGTCTTCAAGTGTATCGAATGAAGAGGCTATGTCTAAAGGGACTGAAGTTGCTAAACAACTTATTGAAGCTATTAACAAAAATGATAAATATAACAAATCTCCAATTACGTTTGCTATCTTTAAGCAAGAAAGTACAAGTTCTTTAAAAAATGGTACGTATATTGCTAGTGCTACTGTTCAAAAGAATGATACGAACCTTGGAAATTGGAGTACGATCGATGAAAAGTCGTATTCATATCCTTCTGATGAATTTACACAAGCACATGGAGAAGATAATACAAAAATAAATAACTTTGCTAAGGAAATAAAAGGTTTTTCTAATGGAGATTTTATTCCAGTCAACGCTAAAGTTTCTTATAAGAAAGATCAAATGGATACATTAAATATGAATATTGTTATTAAATATAACGGTAAAACAGAATTAATGGCTCTTACCCAATTGGCTGCTCAAGGCATGTTAGACAAATTGCCTAAAGATGCGAAAGTACAATTACAGATCAAGTCCGAGAGTAAAATTGAGGCCGTTATTATAAAAGAGAAAAACAGTGATAAACCGTTTGTTTCCTTCTTGTAAAAAAAGACAGTATGTAAACTGTCTTTTTTTTATTTTAAATGAAAATATATAATGTTTTTTGATAGTAATTCCTTGCTGTATATCGTGTGACAATCGTATATGTATCAGCTATAATAAATTATCTTAAAAAAGTAACATATAGGAATTTGAAAGAGGTGGCTTTCTTATGGCATCACAACAATTAGGTCGTTTACGTTCTGAAATTGATCAACTTAATTTACAAATATTAGAGTTACTAAACGAAAGAGGTCGTCTCGTACAAGAAGTTGGTAATTTAAAAGAAGTACAAGGTGTGAAACGTTTTGATCCTGTACGTGAAAGAAATATGCTGGATTTAATTGCAGAGAATAATAATGGTCCATTTGAAACTTCGACTTTACAACATATTTTCAAACAAATTTTTCAAGCTGGTTTAGAATTACAAGAAGACGATCATCGTAAAGCATTACTTGTTTCTCGTAAGAAAAAAACAGAAGATACGATTGTTGAAATTAATGGTGAAAAAATTGGTGACGGAAATCAGCATTTTATTATGGGACCGTGTGCAGTGGAAAGTTATGAACAAGTACGTCAAGTTGCTGAAGCAATGAAAGGGCAAGGTCTGAAATTAATGCGTGGTGGTGCGTTTAAACCACGTACTTCACCGTATGATTTTCAAGGTCTTGGATTAGAGGGATTACAAATTTTGCGCCAGGTAGCAGATGAATATGATTTGGCTGTTATTAGTGAAATTTTAAATCCGAATGATATTGAGATGTCATTAGATTACGTTGATGTTATTCAAATTGGCGCTCGCAATATGCAAAACTTTGATTTGCTAAGGGCAGCTGGTGCTGTGAATAAACCAGTATTATTAAAACGTGGTCTATCAGCAACGATTGAAGAATTCATTAATGCGGCAGAATATATTATGGCAAAGGGAAATGGGAACATTATTTTATGTGAACGAGGTATTCGCACGTATGAAAGAGCGACGCGTAATACGCTTGATATTTCCGCTGTGCCGATTTTAAAGAAAGAAACACATTTACCTGTCGTTGTCGATGTAACGCATTCTACAGGGCGACGTGACCTTCTCTTACCAACTGCAAAAGCAGCGATGGCAATTGGTGCAGACGCAATTATGGCTGAAGTACATCCAGATCCAGCTGTAGCTTTATCTGATGCAGCGCAACAAATGAATATACCGCAGTTCAATGATTTTATGAATGAATTAAAATCATTTGGAAGTAAATTATAAAAACTTTTAATGAGCTGTTCCAAAAAGGCATTTTGGAACAGCTTTCTCCTATTGTATAGCGACTGTCATTGTCGATTTTTGTTGGTAAGTTGATATATTTAAAAAATCGCTGATATAATTAGAGTTGCGGTCGATATATTTGGAAAATCGCTGATATATTTCGAGTTACAGTCGATATATTCGAAAAATCGCCGATATAAATTTCATTTACTATCGTACTGCTTAAAATAAGATTTCTACTAAGGAAACATCTATTTTTTTACAAAAAATGCCCTTTTTTCATAAAAAATACGAAAATACGAGAAAAGAAGCGAATTTTTTCGAAACTTTTGCGGGAAAATATTGTATGAGCCTGCGTTTTTATCGTATCATTAGTAAAAGGAAGAACTCGGGACGATTGGTGGCATCTGCAAATAGAGTTGATGTCTTTTTTTCATTCAAGTAACCGATACATAAAAATAGATAACAAAAATAGAAGGAGTGTGCGATGAGATGAACGTAACAATATATGATGTAGCGCGTGAAGCGAACGTTTCAATGGCTACCGTATCACGCGTTGTGAACGGTAACCCAAATGTAAAGCCTACAACAAGAAAGAAAGTATTAGAAGCAATTGATCGTTTAGGATACCGCCCAAATGCGGTAGCACGTGGACTAGCAAGTAAGAAGACAACTACAGTAGGTGTTATTATTCCTGATATCTCAAATACGTTTTATGCAGAACTAGCTCGTGGAATTGAAGATATCGCAACAATGTACAAATATAACATCATTTTAAGTAACTCTGACCAAAACAAAGAGAAAGAGTTCCATTTATTAAATACGATGCTTGGAAAACAAGTGGACGGAATTGTTTTCATGGGTGAAGATATTACAGACATTCACATTGAAGAATTTAAAAAATCTCCAGTACCAATTGTATTAGCAGCATCATTTGATGAGCAAAATGAAACGCCATCAGTAAATATTGATTATACACAAGCAGCTTATGATGCAATGAAGCACTTTATCGAGCAAGGACATAAACGTATCGGTTTCGTCTCTGGTCCTTTCATTGATAAAGCGGGAAGCGCGAAGAAGTTACAAGGTTACAAAAAAGCTTTAGAAGAAGCAGGTATTTCATATGATGAAAATCTTGTAATCGATGGAGATTACACATATGACTCAGGTATCGAAGCATTCGAAAAGCTTTGGAGCAATGATGAAAAGCCAACAGCAATCTTCGTATCTTCTGATGAAATGGCACTAGGTGTAATCCATGCAGCACAAGACGCTGGATTAAACGTACCAACTGACGTAGAAGTACTTGGTTTCGATAATACACGCCTTGCATTAATGGTTCGTCCGCAGCTTTCAACAGTTGTTCAACCGATGTATGATATCGGTGCAGTAGCAATGCGTCTATTAACAAAGTATATGAACAAAGAAAAAGTGGAAGATCACACTGTTATCTTACCTCACCGTATCCAATTTAGAGATTCAACGAAGTAAGTATAAAAAAGCTCACAGCGATTGCTGTGAGCTTTTATTCGTATTCAGGATAGTATTTTTGTACGACTGCATTTACCATTTCGTCTTTCTTAACGTGTAAAAATCTTGCATACAATTCTTTTCCAGTTTCAAATGGGGTATCGTCTAATTCAAACACATGCAATAGTTTTCGAAACGTCCATGTTATTTGCTCGCCGTACATATTATCGTACGTATGCTCAGACTGTATAGCGATTTGTTTACCTAGTGCATGAGCTTCTTCCAAACTGTTTGCTTTAACAAGAATAATACTTTCTTCAAAAAGTGTATCGTGATTCTCTTCATAATGCTCATCAATTTTCGTAGAATCAGGCTCACTAGAATGAACAGACTCAAACAATAATTTTACAGCGTACATATTATGCTGCATGGTTCACTTTATAAATAATACTTGCGACAAGCGAAGCAGGTATTGTAAATACGTTACTTTGATAATGGTAATGTACTTGGGATTCTTCATAAGACATGTTGTCATATAGTTCGTTTTGTGAGACACTCATTTTTTTCTGTTTTTCTTTGAGCATTTTAATGTAGTTGTACTGTATTGGGACGAGAATGATAAAATAAGCTAATACGATTAGTGAAATCCAAATCATTATGAACACTCCCTTATAAAGAATATTTCTATATAACAATTATATCAATAAAAAGAAAAAATAACCATTTTTTTGTTGGAGCTAATTTTCTTCTAAAAATGCAAACAGTTCCTTTTGGTTTTTTAAATTGTGATTAATACATGTTCGAGCAACATATTTCAATCCTTGTAATAATGCATCTACGTGAAAAGTATCATAATGAATTATATTTCCCTCTACCATCGTTTCGTCTTTTTGCAAGTTAATTGATATTTTTAGTACAGTTATATTACTTTGTAAATTTACAACTTCGATGTAAAAAAACTGTTTGTCTAAGTCAATCGTAACATAATCGAATCGTTCGGATAGCTCTAATTTATATGTAGTAGTATATTCCAAATGAAAGCCTCCTTATTGTATAAGTGTATGTTATAATGCCTTCGCTATAGATGGGGCTATTCCTTGTTATATGTCACATAAGTGCAAATTTAACTATTATAGGGCAATGTCATGTATAATAGAAAGAAAAGGCTTGTGAGGGGGGAAAAGAGATGATCGTTCTTTGGATAATTACGCTTTGTATGACTGCTATTTTTGCATATATGACGTTAAAACAAAATGGTTTAAAGCGATTTGTTCCAGGAAGTATTCTTGCAGGAATTGCCCTTATCACGTATGTAATTTCTATTTTTATTGAAAGTGTATCAGTAGATATGAGCACAAGTTTAATGTTTATTGGTATTACACTATTTGCAGGTAGCATTATGGTACTTATGGTTGCTGGTATTATTTTATTTATTCATATGAATTCGGAAACGTTATAGCATATAGAAAAGGCATATCCCGAGGGGACATGCCTTTTTATCCGTTCAATTATGCTCTATCTTTAGAAGAGTTTTGCTGTTTTAGTAAGTCGCGAATTTCGCCAAGAAGTTCTTCTTCTTTTGTTGGTTCTGAAATTTCTTCCTCTTTTTCTTCTTCTTTTTTAGATGTTAGTTTGTTGAAAACTTTAACAAACATAAAGATAGAAGCTGCGATAATTAAGAAGTCAAAAATTGTTTGGATGAAGTTACCATACATAACAGCAGATTTACCGTATCCAAAGTGTAAACTTGTAAAGTCAACGCCACCTAATACCATACCAAGTAATGGTGTGATGATATCTTTTACTAAAGAACTAACGATTTTACCGAATGCAGCACCGATTACAACCCCGACAGCTAAATCAACGACATTCCCTTTGAAAGCGAATTTTTTAAACTCGTTCCACATGTGTTAATCCCATCCTTTCCACGATTCATTATGAAATTTATAATTCCTATCAACATATTCTATAGAAATTTACGAGAGAAATAAAGAGGGAATGGGAATGAAAGTAAATTCTGAAAAATGTATCCGTTTTAATTTTTGTTTACATCATCTAGTAAAGATTGTAGCATTTGCTGCGTTTTTAATCCTTCTAATCCATCTACAACAGGCTTTGTATCGCCTTGTACACACTCAATAAAATGATGAACAGCATCTTCAAAACCACGTTGTTTTAACGTCGTATCCCATGATGGGGAACCACTTTGTGAAACTGAGTTTTCCTGTTCAATTTCAAATGTATTCATATTTTTTACGCGAATGATTTTCCCTGGCGTTACAAGTTCAATTTGTTCTAAATTTGTACCGGCATGGCGATGCATTGCAGTAGAAAGTAACAGTCCACTTGGAGTTGTATATGTATGATGTCCGTAAAGAAGTTCATTCTTTTCATTGATTTGTATCATATTGTGAACGGCGTTAAGGTCATCATTAGCTAACCAGCGAGCGGTATCTACAATGTGTAAATAATCATCTAACATAGTGAAGTCGTACGTATATGGCCCGACTTTATTTGTACGATGCTTTTCAATTCGAATCCATGAAATATCATTAGCCTGTTCTTTGGCAGCGACATACATAGGAACGAATCTGCGATTAAATCCGACCATTAATTTTCGGTTATACTTCTCGCTCAACTCGACTAGTTGCTCAGCTTGTTCCACTGTAGCTGCTAGCGGTTTATCAACATAAACGTCGATCCCTTTTTTTAGAAGTTCAGAAACGATTTCATAATGCGATGCAGTTGAACTATGAACGAAGATTGCATTGCATTCCGAAGCTAACATTTCAATAGAATGAAAGTCTTGAATTCGGTATTGCTGGCAAACTTGTTTTCTTTTCTCTACGTTAGGTGTAAACGCCCCTACAAAATTCCAATCAGTTTCTTTTGTAAGTGTTGGAAGATAGGCCTTTTGCGCAATACTTCCAAGTCCAATCATCCCAATTTTAGGTTTGTTCATGTTTATTCCCCCCCTATTAATAGTAATGTAACGGCTTAAATGTAGCATAGGGTGGGGGAGGAAGGCAAAAATTAGCTTTTTACTTACGGCCTTCTAACAAAATCTTCTCTATCTCTTCAAAGTGATGAGCGCGAGCATGCTCTAACGGGGTAACACCATCATTGTCTGGAATATTTACATCTGCACCGTGCTCAATAAGAAGGCGAATGACTTGTTGCTGTGTTTCGTTTCCGTTACTTAGTACGATGGCTTCCATTAAAGCTGTCCATCCCAGGTTATTTACATGATTTACATCAATATTTGTTCGAGTGAGGAGTTCCTTTATAACGTCAATATAGCCATGTTCTGAGGCTGGGATAAGAGCTGTTCCGCCGTAACGATTTGTAATCGTAGGATCTGCACCAGCATCAATTGTTAATTTTAAAATGTCTAAGTAACCTTCCGCACCGGCGTATAGAAAGGGATTATTTTTCATGTCATCTTGGATATTTACGTCAGCACCAGCTTCGATAAGTGCCTTTGCGGTTTTTACATCATTTTTGTATGTAGCAATCATAAGCGGAGTGCGTCCTTGACTATCCGTCGTATTTATATTTGCGCCTTGTTTTAGTAAAGATATAACAGTATTCGTTTCATTTTTTTCAGTGGCTGCTAGTAGTGCAGTCTCCATGTTTATCATCTCCTTTTTTACTTCTTGTTCTTGTGAGCATCCTTGTAAAAAAATTACGCAACATATCATACTGAATGTTTTTTTGAACATGGAATTTCAACCTCCTAATTTCAACTGTAAAATAGGAACATTAAATTTTTATAAACTGACGCTAAAATTACTATAAAATCGCTTGAGTATTTGATCATATATTTTTATGCTTGTAAATAATAAGGTTTGATAAAGTGAAACTTTAATCAGTGGGGGGGTGTTCATCCCCCACTGATTATTAGTTGAACCAATCGGGCTTTTATGGGCAGTTGATCCCCCACTTAACTTCTTTGCTTTCTCTGAATTTTGAGGTGGGGATCTTACTGCCCGTTAATGCGGGGTAAAGTGAGGATTTAAGATATGTCTATTAAAACAAGGTTTTTATTTTCTTATATTGCTGTTATCCTCGTTTCCATTACGCTTATATTAGTCGCGGGATTTTTAATCGTTTTTTCGATAACAGGTGACTTGGAAGCAGTGAAAAATTTCTATAAAAGTTCTTACATTCAAAAGCCGCTTACACCAGAAGAAGAGAATGCCTATCTTGAGTTGAAGTCAGCAGCCAAACAGCATCAATCTCAATTGCTAGATGAGTCGTTTGTCTCAGCAATAGAAAAAGAGGGTGTGAAAATAGTAGTAAGAAAAGGAGAAACACTTTCATATGCTTCAAACGTATTTGAAAGTGTATCTTTAAAAGAAGCCCTTCCGAAATTTGAATCAGCAAATATTAATAGTCGTGGTACAACGGAACTAGGCGATACATTTTATCGATATGTAAAGTTTGATTTTTATTTTTCTCAGGAAGAAGAGGGAAGTATATTTGTATTAAAAAAGCAAAGTTCATTTGTAGATCTTACACAAAAATTATTTCCAATCTTATTTGTATCTCTCTTACTACTAGCCATTTTACTCATTGGATTATTAAGTTACCTCGTTTCAAGAAGTGTAATAAAACCAATTTTTGTATTGAAAGGCGCAACGGAGAAAATTAAAGAAGGAAATTTAGATTTTCAAATACCAGTTACATCACACGATGAAATAGGGCAATTAAATCAAGGATTTGAGGAAATGAGGAAGAGATTAAAAGAATCGATAGAGATGCAAACACAGTATGAAGAAAATAGAAAAGAGCTTATTTCAAACATCTCTCATGACTTAAAAACACCGATTACATCAATTATCGGATATGTAGAAGGAATAAAGGACGGGGTAGCAAATACGCCAGAAAAAATGGATAAGTATTTAACAACTATCCATACGAAAGCAAGACATATGGATACACTTATTGATGAATTATTTTTATTCTCAAAGCTCGATTTGAATCGAGTTCCCTTTCAGTTTGAAACGGTTGAATTGAATACGTTTATGCAAGAGTTAATCGAAGAGATGCAAATGGATTTAAGTAAAGAAGGTATAGAAGTTAACTTACAATTACATGCATCACCACTATATGTAACGGCTGATTGCGAAAAAATCAATAGAGTTATATCAAATTTAATTCATAATAGTGTGAAATACATGGATAAAGAAGAGAAGAAAATTACTGTAACAGTATCGAGTGATAATAATAAAGTTATTGTGAAAGTAATGGATAATGGATCAGGTATAGAATCTGATACGCTACCTTATATCTTTGAACGTTTTTATCGTGCAGAACAATCGCGGAATTCTAGCACAGGTGGAAGTGGACTTGGTTTAGCAATAGCGAAGCAAATTGTTGAAGAACATGGCGGGGAAATTTGGGCGGAAAGCGAGCTTGGTAAAGGCACAAGCATTTTCTTCTCATTGGAAAAAGTAGAGGAATGTGGTGAGTAAATTGAAAAGAATTTTACTAATAGAAGATGAAGTAAGTATTGCAGAATTACAGCGAGATTATTTAGAAATTAATGATTTCCAAGTTGATGTAGAGCATTCAGGAGAAATAGGTTTACAAACAGCCTTGCAAGAAGACTATGATTTAATTATTTTAGATATTATGCTTCCGAAAATGAACGGATTCGAAATTTGTAAACAAATACGTGCTGTAAAAGATATTCCGATTCTACTTGTTTCAGCAAAAAAAGAAGATATAGATAAAATTCGCGGACTCGGATTAGGAGCGGATGATTATATAACGAAGCCGTTTAGCCCGAGTGAATTAGTCGCAAGAGTAAAAGCACATATTTCTCGTTATGAAAGATTATTAGGAAATGTAAGTAAGCAACGCGATACGTTATATATTCACGGAATTTCTATCGATCAACGAGCGAGGAAAGTTTTTATAAACAATGAAGAAGTGGCATTTACAACGAAGGAATTTGATTTATTAACATTCTTTGTAACACATCCAAACCAAGTATTAAATAAAGAACAGTTATTTGAACGCATTTGGGGATTAGATTCCGCTGGTGATTTAGCCACTGTTGTCGTCCACATTAGAAAGCTACGTGAAAAAATTGAAAGAGATCCTGCTCACCCGCAATATATTGAAACAGTGTGGGGAGCTGGTTATCGTTTTAATGTGTAGGGAACCTGCCGAGTAATTGGCAGGTTTTTTGTATGTTATTCGAATGAAAAGGAAGGAATAGGTAATTTATGTTAAAATGTAAAGAGAAACAAAACAGAGGAGAGCATAGGGAGCGAGCTATATGTTGGGGGATATATTAAAAGATAATAAATCAAATAAGACTTTAAAGATTGGAACTAATATCGTACTTATCTTATTGATTATTGGTGCAATACAAATGTTTTATGATGAAGATTCTACGAATAATCATTTCGGTTGGTTCTTTTTTGCGATCTTTTGGGTAATTAAAAGCATTTCTAGCTCTAAGGTAAGTTTAAAAGATAGAGATAAAAAGTCGGTATTATTTGATGTGGGTTTAGTTGTTATTTCTTTTGTTTTTTTAGTTGTTTTTAGTGTGAAATATTTCTTTTGAAAAAAGCTCATAGTCTTATAGAGGCTGTGAGCTTTTTGTCAGTGTTTAGGTTTTCTTAATAATAATGGTACTAACGATTTATAAAATGTTTGAGTAGTAGAAGTAAACTGAGCAGCTTCTTCTAAAAAAGGATAATGGTTGCTATTTTCGAATGGAATGAAGATAGAATTACGTATTCCATCATGTATCTCGATAGAATATTGAATCGGGCACTGCACATCATATCTTCCGCATATAATAAGTGTCTTTGTTTGGATGGAAGATAAATACTCTCTTAAATCAAATGAAGGATATTCATTGGCGAAAGCATTCATCCGGCTAATGGACATTGTTTTATTGATTGGTTTACAAAAATAAGAGTTGTAGTTTTCTGGTTTATACAATGATAATTTTGTTCTCTTAGTAGCTAGTTCTTTTCGTTCTTCATTTGTAAGGTGAGGGCTTTTTAAGTTTTCGATGAGTTTTTGCATATAATGAAACTGTGGATGTGCTGGGTGATAAATGCAAAATGGTGTTTCGGTATAGTTACTTGCTGCAGCTCCTGCTACGACTAATGATTGTAAGGAATGTGGATATGTAATTGCATATAAAAGTCCAAGCATACCACCTGTTGAATGGCCAGCGAAATGCCATGTTGGAAGTTGTAATGCTTCTCGTATGGCTTCCAAGTCGTGGATTGTTTCAATCATGCTTAATTCTTTTTCTGAATTGGCTTTTAACGAGTTACCAGCGTCTCGTAAATTAATGAGAAATACACGATGCGTAGCAGTAAAAACATCCGCAAAGTAATCACCAGTTTCATTAAATTGTGAATAGTGATGTGTAATACAAAGCGATTCGCCATCTCCTTTTGTAAAGAGTTCAAATGTACCACGTTTCGTGTGGATCATTTGTTGTATCCACATAATATCACGACCTTTCCTCATAAAATCCATTAGTACATAAAAATATATCAGCGATTATTAGAATATATCGGCGCATCTCGAAATATATCAGCGATTTTCCAAATATATCGGCGCAACTTGAAATATATCAGCGATTATTAAAATATATCGACTTGCCGACAGGAATCGACAATAATAGCGAGCTTTAAATAAAAGGAGGCTATTCAAAAACGAGCCTCCTTTTCGTTTAGTATAAAGATTTTGTCATATTATTCCGAATAATTTCAAGGGATTTCGCTACAGTTAATGCATTCTTTTCTTCAATTTCTGGTTTACGGGGGATAGGTTTATACATGTTGTCTGGATCTTCCCATGTGAGGGGAAGTTCTGTTTCTGCTTGTCCTTTCCAAGCTTCAATCCATTCTGGAGGGAGATAACCTGAGATGTTTTGGATGTTGTTCATTTCGAGCCAAATGAGTGCCCAAGCTCTTGGAACGACGCGCCAGTGATCATAGCCACCGCCACCGACAGCGATCCAGCGACCGTCGCAATATTCATTAGCAATTTCACGAGCGAGCTTCGGTATTTCGCGGTAAATATTCATTGTCGCACAAAGATGCGTAAGTGGGTCATAATAATGTGCGTCAGCACCATTTTGCGTTAAAATAATATCCGGTTTAAAGTACGCTGCAACTTCTTTTACAACAGTTCGATATGATTCTAAGAACGATTCATCTTCTGTAAAAGCATCGAGTGGAACGTTAAAAGAATAACTATAGCCATTACCTTGTCCGCGTTCATTTACAGCGCCAGTTCCAGGAAATAAATAGCGACCAGTTTCATGTAATGAAATTGTGCATACGTTAGGGTCATCATAAAACGACCACTGTACGCCATCACCGTGATGAGCATCTGTATCAATATATAAGACGCGTAAACCGTATTTCTTTTGAATATATTTCATTGCGATAGAACTGTCGTTATAAATACAAAAGCCAGATGCTTTGCCGCGAAAGCCGTGATGTAAGCCGCCGCCCAAATTAAGTGCATGTTTTACTTTCCCAGAGAGAACAGCATCGACAGCTGTTAACGTACCGCCGACGAGCAATGCGCTTGCTTCGTGCATATTTGGGAACATTGGTGTATCTTCTGTTCCGAGTCCATATGTCATCGCAATTGATTTTTCTAACTTTCCTTCTCCAGCACGTTTTACCGCATTTATGTACTCCTCTGTATGAACGTAGGCGATCTCTTCATCTGTAGCCATCCGTGGTGAGATGATTTGAGAGGGAGAGATGAAACCGCCCTTTTGTAATAAATCATACGTAAGTGTGACGCGCAGTTGGTTAAAAGGATGATCAGGGCTAAATGAATAGCCCCGAAAGTCATCCGAATAAATAAACGCGCTACTCATGCTTGCATCCCCATGATGTTTGGCCATAGTACGCGGTAGCCTTCTGCTTCAAGTGCATCAATCACTTTTAGAGGATTCATCGTTTGAATGCGGAAAACGAGTACTTTATCATTCTCATCTTTTGCTGGGTAGACGAGAACGCTCACGATATTTATTTGTAAATCACTAAAAATAGCAACGACTTTTCCAAGAATACCAGGTTCATTTTTTACTTGAATTTCAATTTGCGAACTTGGTTGATGTGCTCCTGTTAATTTTACTAACGTGTGCAGTACTGTAGATTCAGAAATGATTCCAACTAACTTTCCGGCCTTTGTAACAGGAAGACAGCCAATTTTATTTTCAAAAAATAAAGTAGCAATTTCCTCAACGAAATCGAGAGGATGGCAAGTCATAACAGGATGTTTCATAATAAGTTCGAGCGGTTGCTGTAGCATATCGAGTGAAACTTGTTCATCTAGAATAGACGGACTTGCATCTCTTACATCCCGATCAGAAATAATGCCTACGACGTGATTATTTTGATCGACAATTGGAATGTGCCGAATGCCTTTCGTGCGTATCGTTCGGATTGCTGTTTCGATTGTATCGTTTGGATGTAATGTAACTACATTTTGATTCATAATTTCTTCTACAATCATTCCAGTTGCCCCCTTTATTAATACATAAAACGATTGTGAAAACGTAGACGATCAAAAGCTTGAATAGAATCCGTATCAACGCGTTTACCGATGCGGACCATTAAACAGTTGGCAGGATGTGAACAAATTTCAGGATCGTCTGTAGCCATCCATTGTAACCCGCCAGCATTCATCATCTTCTCCATTACTTTTCGGTATTCCCACACATTCAATCCTGTTTGTTTCAAATCCCAGTGCCAATAATATTCAGTCGTCAATATAATGTAATCTTCCATATAATCGTCCATCATAGAAACCTCTAGTAAGTTCTTTCCGACAGAACTCCCGCGGAAGGCTGGGACTACTTCAATTGCCCCAAGCTCAATTAAGTTTTCCATTTTTCCTTCTGACCATCGTTCAAGTGGATCAGGATACAAGTATGTAACATATCCAACAATTGTTTGGTCATGTCTAGCAATAATGAGACGAGCTTCTGGTAATTTAGAAATTTCGACAATTGCTTTATATTGTTGCTCGGCAGGACGAAACGCAATTAAGTCTGGATGAAACTCATACATTTCTAAGTTATGTGTAGAGACAGGACCTTCAATAATTAAAGTGCCTTTCGCTGTTTTTAAGTTTCTAGCATTATATATTTTTTTATGAATCAATGTATTGCTCACCACCTTGAGGGTTTGTGAATCTATTAATATCGTACTTTATAATATATGCGATGTGAATCGAAATTTGTCATTAAAAATTTGTCTAAAAATCAACAAATATACTGAAAATTTTAAATAATGTCATTATAATAGATAATAGAATACATAGGAGGGGGATGTAAAGTATGAAAGTAGAAACGCTTCCTGTCATTAAAGGAGAAAATAATTTGCCGAATTATGATGAGGCATACGCGAATTTTAACTGGGAAGAGGTTAATAAAAACTTTACTTGGAATGAAACAGGCCGAGTAAATATGGCGTATGAGGCAATTGATAAGCATGCGAAATCCGATCGAAAGAATAAAGTAGCTCTTTATTATCAAGATGGATCGCGAAAAGAGAAATATACATTTAAGGAAATGAAGGATTTTTCTAATAAAGCAGGAAACGTCCTTAAGAATTATGGCGATGTAGAAAAAGGCGATCGCGTTTTTATTTTTATGCCACGTTCTCCAGAGTTATATTTCGCACTTTTAGGTGCAGTGAAATTAGGAGCAATTGTTGGACCGCTATTTGAAGCATTTATGGAAGGCGCAGTTCGCGATCGCTTAGAAGATAGCGAAGCAAAGGTGTTAATTACAACGCCTGAATTGTTAGAGCGCGTACCATTAAATGATTTACCGGCTTTAAAAACAGTTTTCCTTGTTGGAGATAATGTAGAAGAAGGCGGTAAAACGGTAGCGTTCAATCCTTTATTTGAACAAGCTTCAAAAGAATTACATATTGAATGGTTAGGCCGTGAAGACGGCTTGATTCTACATTACACGTCTGGTTCTACTGGTAAGCCAAAAGGTGTGCTTCATGCGCAAAACGCAATGGTTCAGCACTATCAAACGGCGAAGTGGGTATTAGATTTAAAAGAAGACGATGTATATTGGTGTACTGCTGACCCGGGCTGGGTAACTGGAACAGCTTACGGTATTTTCGCACCGTGGTTAGTTGGAGCGTCAAACGTTATTTTAGGTGGACGCTTTAGTCCAGAAGCTTGGTATGAAGCACTGCAAGATTACGGTGTGACGGTTTGGTACAGCGCACCAACAGCATTCCGTATGTTAATGGGAGCTGGACAAGACGCAATTAAAAAATATGACTTATCACAAGTGCGCCACGTATTAAGCGTTGGTGAGCCGTTAAATCCAGAAGTAATTCGCTGGGGTATGAACGCATTTGGACTTCGTATTCATGATACGTGGTGGATGACAGAAACAGGTGGACAAGTTATTTGTAACTACCCTTGTATGGAAATCCGTCCAGGCTCAATGGGTAAACCAATTCCAGGTGTGAAAGCAGCGATTGTTGATAATGAAGGAAATGAAGTGCCTCCTTACACAATGGGTAACTTAGCAATTGCGAAAGGTTGGCCATCTATGATGCGCGGGATCTGGAATAACCAGCAAAAATATGAATCTTATTTCATGCCGGGAGATTGGTACGTATCAGGTGACTCTGCCTATATGGATGAAGATGGATACTTCTGGTTCCAAGGGCGTATTGACGATGTAATTATGACGTCAGGTGAGCGCGTTGGTCCGTTTGAAGTAGAAAGTAAATTAATTGAGCACGCTGCTGTTGCAGAAGCTGGTGTAATTGGTATTCCTGATCCGGTGCGCGGCGAAATTATTAAAGCATTTATCGCACTTCGAGCAGGATACGAACCATCTGATGAATTAAAAGAAGAAATTCGTCAATTTGTAAAGAAAGGCCTAGCAGCTCATGCAGCGCCACGACAAATTGAATTTAGAGATAAATTACCGAAAACGAGAAGTGGTAAAATTATGCGCCGCGTATTAAAAGCGTGGGAGCTGAATTTACCAACAGGTGACTTATCAACGATGGAAGATTAAGAGAGAAAGGTCTGAACGAAAAATGTTCAGGCCTTTCTTTTTTATGATATCATTAACTTGTATATATAAGTTAAAGGGGATAGTATGATGAAAACAGAAAAGGAAAAGATGATACTAGGAGAAATGTACATACCGGCTGATCCAGTTTTAGTACAAGAAAGAGAGCAAGCACGTATATTAACGAGAAAATTAAATGATACGCCAGAAGAACAATTAAAAGAGCGTAGCGAAATCGTAAAAGAATTATTCGGAACGACAGGAGATAATATTCATCTTGAATCTTCTTTTAGGTGTGATTACGGCTATAACATTCATGTCGGTGAAAATTTTTACGCGAACTTTGACTGTACGATTTTAGACGTATGCCCGGTAACAATCGGAGTGAACTGTATGTTAGCTCCAGGTGTTCACATTTATACAGCAACGCACCCGCTTGATCCAGTAGAGCGTATAAGCGGATCAGAATACGGAAAACCAGTTACAATTGGCGATAACGTATGGATTGGCGGAAGAGCAATTATTAATCCAGGTGTAACAATTGGAGACAATGCGGTGATCGCATCTGGTGCTGTCGTAACGAAAGATGTGCCTAATAATGTAGTAGTTGGCGGGAATCCTGCAAAGATTATAAAAAAACTAAAATAATATTTGAACGAAGTGCCTTCCTCGTCTGTATACAGTTATAAAAGAATAGATGAGGGAGGCTTTTATATGTCTAATAAATTACTTCTTGCGACGTTGTAAAGGATTGACAAGAAGAGAAACCCGACCTTATTTGACACGCCTATATAAATGATGGTATAAAGAAAAGTATATGAATAATTGAGCGTGGAAAGGGAGAAGTAGTGATCATTTCCCTGTTTTAGAGAGCTGATGGCCGGTGAAAATCAGCACATAGATGATCGCGAATTACGCCCCTAGAGCATCTTTTTTCGATTGAATTGTATTCAAAAGGGAAGAGACGGTGCTAAGCCGTTATGTAAATAAGGTGGTAGGCTTTTTTTGGTCTGCAACTAGGGTGGTAACGCGATAATCAAAATCGTCCCTTATTTGAAGGGGCGATTTTTTTATGTTTTTAACCTTCACGCCAGTAATGAACTTAAAGGAGAGTATGTAGGATATGGGTATTTTACAAGATCTTGAATTTCGCGGTCTAATTAATCAGCAAACAGACGCTGAGGGCCTTGAGCAATTATTAGAAAAAGAAAGCGTTAAATTATACTGTGGTTTCGACCCGACAGCGGATAGCTTACACATCGGTCATATGTTACCAGTATTAATGTTACGTCGTTTCCAATTAGCTGGTCACCAACCAATCGCACTTGTTGGCGGTGGTACTGGTATGATCGGTGACCCAAGTGGTAAAAAAGCAGAGCGTACATTAAATACGAAAGATACAGTTGCTTACTACACAGAAAGCATTAAAAACCAACTTTCAAACTTCTTAGAGTTCGAAAACGTGGACAACCCAGCAACAATGGCTAACAACTATGACTGGCTTGGTAACTTAGATGTCATTTCATTCTTACGCGATATCGGTAAAAACTTCGGTTTAAACTATATGTTAGCAAAAGATACAGTAGCATCTCGTTTAGAAACTGGTATTTCATTTACTGAGTTTAGTTATATGATTTTACAATCATACGACTTCCTAAACTTATACCAACACCATAAGTGCCGCCTACAAATCGGTGGTAGTGACCAATGGGGTAACATTACAGCTGGTCTTGAATTAATCCGTAAATCAGAAGAAGATGCGAAAGCATTCGGTTTAACAATTCCACTAGTTACTAAATCTGACGGTACGAAGTTTGGTAAAACAGAAGGTGGCGCAATTTGGTTAGACCCAGAGAAAACAACTCCTTACGAGTTCTACCAATTCTGGATTAACACAGATGACCGTGATGTTGTTAAATACTTAAAATACTTTACATTCTTATCTCATGAAGAAATTCTTGAGCTTGAGAAACAAGTAGCTGAAGCACCAGAAAAACGTGCAGCACAAAAAGCGTTAGGTTCTGAAATGACAAAACTTGTTCATGGTGAAGAAGCATTAGAGCAAGCGATTAAAATTTCAGCTGCATTATTCAGCGGTTCTGTAGCAGAACTAACTGCAAGCGAAATCGAGCAAGGATTCAAAGACGTACCATCTGTAGAACGTACTGCAGAAGATACAGTATTAATCGACTTACTTGTAGAAAGCAAAATCTCTCCATCAAAACGTCAAGCACGTGAAGATGTAACGAACGGCGCAATCTATGTGAACGGTGAGCGTACACAAGCATTAGACTACGTTGTAACAGAAAACGATCGCATCGAAGGTAAATTCACAATCATTCGCCGCGGTAAAAAGAAATATTTCTTAATTCGTTACTAATAAATAAAAAGCTTTGAGGAAATTCCTCAAAGCTTTTTTGTTTTAATCTCCTTTTCGAGTTCATACGGAAATCACATGTAAGCGGTATGATAAACGTATAACAATTAGAAAGGAGTGGTAAAACGAAATGTCACTAGAAGCGTTGATTATTTTTTCTTTGCTAAACGCGGGTCAACTTGCAGAGAATTCGAAGGTTGATATACATAAAGAGCAGAAAGATGCTTATGTATATGTTCAAAAAGAGGAAAATAAATAACTTTAATATATATAAATAAAAGCTACTCGAAGTAACTGTTTTGGCGTCTTCGGTAGCTTTTTGAATTATGAATAAATAGGAATTAATTCTCGCTTGAAATCTTCGTACATTTCAAAGGCAATTTTCATGATTTCTTTGAGTTCATCGTAACTGTGGAAGCATGGACGAAGTATTTTTTCTGTATCATTGGATAATACGTCTACAAACATAGCCCAAGATGTTCCAGTTCTAACTTCACCAGTGTGCCATGCCTCCCAAATAAATTCAACGAGTCTATATTTCAAGCTAATATTGAACCTGAAAGTATAGATATCTTTGTTTTTTACTTCTCCTACTCTAAAAAAGTTTTCTTTTTTCATAAAACGAGCTTTATAGCCAAGAGACTCAAATATTTCAATTGCTTTTTCATTTTCATAGTTTTCAAATGTATTTTCTCTATCAGAAAATTTTTCTGATAAGGCTTTATATCTCTTAATAAAATCAATTTTTGTAAGACTGGCTTGTATTTCAGGTTTTAATGAATACGCCAAAAATTACTCCTCCCTAATTTTTAGTATTAGATCAAATAAAGCAGTATACATTTTAGATACATGAAGAAATCCGCCTTTTGTGAGTCGGATTTTTCTTAGTTTAATTCTATTAAAATATTATGATTGTTAATTGAAATGTAGTTATTTTTAGCAAGATTTTGCAGTTAGCTATTTAAAAGTGTAAGTATATCTCCTTTAAATATAGCAGCTATTTCCGCTTCCTCTAATGAATCTCCCCATCTAAAAACTATATTATCTTTTGGGCAGAGATGAATGGAAAGGTTAAAATAATCTATTTCATCTTTCCATTTGTTATATTCATTAAATGCTTTTTTGAAGATTTTTCTAACATTTTCTTCCGCAATTATATCATTATTTTTACTTGCAATGATTGTAAATCTTTTAGGATTACTAGAAACTATTTCAATGGCATTTGGAAGTTTCTCGAGACAAAACTCTGCAATACTTGAGTAGAAAGTTGTTCCTCCAACTTCCATTTCAACTTCTGGACCTTTATTAAACCCCTCAAGTTTCCATTTGGTTTGAAGAGCTTTCCATACCTTTCGGTATTTTTCAATTTTAGAGTTTTTGTCTTTGATTTCAATAGCTGCAAGCAAGTAGAATTTGTAGACATTAGTCAAATCATGTTTTATAAATACTTGCTTGATTTCAGTGCCACATACTTCTTTGAATTGATTTTTTTCATCTGAGCTAAATAACATGGAGCCATTAACACTGAATAAACTTAAATTTGGTAAATTACCGACTCTTTTGATTGCTTCATCCTGACTAAACCATTTGTAGTATGAGAATGCATCTTCTTCTACTTCATTCCAACACTTCATTTTACCACCTCAATTTTAATAGTCATAATGATTCCCATGTACATCATTGAAATGTGATCCTTTATTTTGAGATGGATCATCTGGATAAGTATGACCGCCTGAATGCTCTCTTATAATCTTACCATTTTTGAAATGATAGTCTTTTCCAGGGATAGGATTCCCTCTTTTATCTACAGCTGGTGTAACCTTAGTTGGCTATTCATTAACAGGAATACCGCTTGCTCTCTTAGCTCCTTTAGGAGTAACATTTGGCGGTCTTTGTCCTTTTTCTGTTTTTACATAGTCTTTGTAGTATCCTAGTTATAATATTTTCACCAGTAAAATCAAATATTCCTTTTCCATGGTATTTGATTCGAAACAAAGGAAAAGCTAGCGTAAACGTTAGTTTAAATATTAATCAGGTGTTCTCCTTTGTGTGATTTTTATCTCCATCGCCATGCAATCGTTGTATCTTCAATGTGGATTGCTGGAATGTCGATTCCTAAATATTTCCCTTCGTTTTCATCGAAAACGGACCAATTTTCATCATCTAGAAATTCAGGATCAATAGTTTCAAAGTCAAAAGTACTGTCTTCGTCTACCATTTCACGAAAATATTCTTGATAGGGTTTACTATTATCATTTAAATGTATTGTTCCATACATCCATGGTGTTTCTGCAAAAATGTCTCTAATTTCACCTATTTCAGTATCTTTAAAGTATAATTTCATATTTGCACCTTCTTATTCATGAATTTTGAAATAGTCTTTTGGTATTTCGTCTTTTATCAAATACTCATTATCTCTTTTTGTCCACTTTAGAGCGAGTTTTTTCCAATGAGGTGTTGTGTTAGTCTATCTTGCGCAATTAAACGTTCGAAATCGAATAGAACGGTATAAATTTTAGTTAAATGAAGAAATCCGGCTCTTGTGAGTCGGATTTTCTTTTTTTATATTTAAAATAATATTGTTTTTCTTTAATATAAAATTATGAATAGATAGGAATTAATTCTTGTGGCTCCACTTTTACTATTCATGTTAAAAGTCTAAATCTTTTTCATTACCATCATAATCTACTAGTAATGATCCTTCGTCTAAGGTATCCATTAACCATTCCACCAAACCATTCCATGATCTAGAAACGCTGTGAGTCTCCCTATCCCATTGTATTACCGTTGCATCGTATCCATTGCTTGATTCTAAGTCTATACATATCGAGTCACCATAGTTTAAATCTGCGATGATTAAATACGTGTCTGGCATCTTTGTCGGTCTTCGTTCTTTTTTAAACGAATCATTTAGATAAGAGCCACCACGCTGTTTTGGGCCCTGAGCAGCTTTATGAATTTCTGACAGGACTGTTCCAGGTATAAATAATTCTCCGCCATTACACACTTGGAGAAAATCTTTATATATATCAGGAATTTGAATGTTAAGTTCATTTTGAAGGCTTGTTATATCTTCTAAGCTGATTCCATTATTTAGGTTATGAATACCATCTACATATTTATTAACTTCCTCAAAAAATGGTTGTAAATGATTGTTTTTTGAATAATATTTTCTTAGCATAAAACCATCTCCCTCTATTCATGTTTCCAAGGCACAACGTCTCCAAAGTCAGTCATACTATCATTCTTAGGAGTATAGTAGCCATTTGTAGGATTGTGATAATTCCCACGATGGGCGTCAAGATGTTCGTTTACATCCATATTCCTTCCCTTTAAAAATTGAATGTTATCTGGTTCACCAGCAAAATCAGGGTATTCATTAGCGGATTTCATATGCTGTCCCTCGTAGCCTTTCACTTTTCCTGTTTGTAATAACTCTAGTTTTTCTGCAGGGGTCCAATCTCTCGTTCCTTTTCCAGTTTTTTTAATTAATTCTTTCTCTTGTCTCCATGCGTGGCGAACAGCTTTCTGGCGAAGAGCGGAAAATTGTTTATCTGTTAACCATTTTCCGTTTACATTATATTGTTTTTTTCCATCAACAATCCGTATTTTTTCTGTATTCTTAACACTATTACCAACCTCGCTAGAAGACTGGGATTTTTGAAGGTTGTTAGCATCGGCTTTCTCCTTTATTCTACCACTAGTCCCATTAGAAGAAGAGTGGAACTTTTGAAGAGTATCCTTACCATTTTGAATTGCATTACGCCCAACAAATACACCATGTCCAACAAGACTAACTCCAGCCGTTGTAGCAGCTGCATCAAACGTAATAGCAATTGGTGATGCTAATCCACCAGTTCCTACTGTTGCGACTAGAGTTAAAAAATTAGAGCCGCCTATGACGGTAAGGCCTTCTAGAATTTCTATAATGGAAGCCGCTCCTGCTATAACATTTCCCGTGAACCTTCCCGCTTGATAAGTTAACTTGCTTTCTAATTCATCATTATCAGGTGATTCTAGTCCAGTAACGCTTTCGAAAGCCGCGCTGCCAGCGCCTTGAAAAAATTCTTTCATAAATTCCCAAGTACTGATAGCTGTTTTTTCATACCATGGTCTATTGGCTTCTTGTTCTCGTAAAGCAATTGCTTTTTCAATTTGTGCTTTACGAGTTTTACTTTCTGTAATTGCTTGAATAGGACCCGTCCACTCCATATTCAACCCTTGTGTACTAAATGTACCACTTGCAGGACTAAAACCTTTTCCACTTTGAACTTCCGCCAAACCTGTCGCAATGCTAGCGGCTAGTTGGAGTGCAGTATCATAATTATTACTAGAAGTATAATTAAATTTATATAGATGTTCTAATTTTTCTTGCATTTTTTGCCTCATGACAGTAAAAAGATTTACCATAGCGTCCATACCTGGGATCGGCATAGTTTGGTTGAGCGCTTCCGTACTTGCTATCATTCGGTCAATTTCTCGAATTTGTTCTAATATTTCTTGTTCGATAACATCTGTAGAAGCTACCTGTGATTGAAAGTCTCTTGGAAAAGCATCATTTTGACGGATTAATTCTTCGCATAAGTAAATGATTCCTTGTGCTAACGGACGAAAGGTTTGTAAGAAATATGCTTTTGCACTGCTATATGTTTGTCCTTGTAGAACAGTATCCAATGCAAAAGCGTCAATAGAATGAATAATTTGTTCCATACCTTGAATAGTAGCGGTACAGAAAGAGTTCATACTTTCTGTTTGAGCTTGTACTTCACCGAGATACATATTTAAAGACATGATCTTTCCCTCCCCCTTACAAAAAAAATAATACCAATTTAAGGAAGAGGTTGTAAATGTGATGTTCTAATTATTCGGAAAACAAAAACTTGTTCATTAAGTTTTTTAATCTCATTCGGATGCTCGGGTGATGAAGAGGTTTTTAAGGTTGAATGTAAATAGAAAAAGGGAAGGTATAGATTATGTGCAAATAAATACGTTGTAAAAATCATGTTAACAAAAGGAGAGTACAGCAAAGAAAAATGAGTTATGGGATAGAATGTAGTGTTTTTAAGTGTTAGAAGAAGGGAGAGGTTTTTATTAATGTGGATAAAAAACAAATGAAATTCTAGAGAGAGGGTTAAGTTTTATTAACTATAGACTTGCAGTTCTTTTTTATTTTATTACATTAGTCTGTTTCTATACATATAATCGGCTATATTCAATAAAAAAAGCCCAGGCCCCTTGATAAACAAGGTTCCTAAGGCTTTTAATAATACTCTTTGCAGAGTACCGAGATTAACGAGAGTAGAACTCTACGATTAATGCTTCGTTGATTTCAGCTGGTAACTCAGAACGCTCAGCGTGACGAGTGTAAGTAGCTTCTAATTTGTCAGCATCGAAAGTTAAATATTCTGGTACGAAGTTGTTAACTTCGATCGCTTCTTTAACAACAACAAGGCTGTTAGATTTTTCGCGAACGCTGATAGTTTGACCAGGTTTTACACGGTAAGATGGGATATCTACGCGAGCGCCATCAACCATGATGTGACCGTGGTTTACTAATTGGCGAGCTGCACGACGAGTGCGAGCTAAGCCCATACGGTAAACTAAGTTGTCAAGACGAGCTTCAAGAAGGATCATGAAGTTTTCGCCGTGCTTACCAGGCATTTTACCTGCTTGGTCAAATGTGCGACGGAATTGACGCTCAGTCATGCCGTACATGTGACGAAGTTTTTGTTTCTCTTGTAATTGTAAACCGTATTCTGAAAGTTTCTTACGTTGGTTAGGACCGTGAGGACCTGGTGCGTAAGGGCGTTTTTCTAATTCTTTTCCTGTGCCGCTTAGAGAGATTCCAAGACGACGAGACAGTTTCCAAGCTGGACCTGTATAACGAGCCATAGTTGACTCCTCCTTTAAAAATGTTTTTATTTACGTAAAATAAAAACAGACGTAATCGATATTTACGGGCATTTTGTTTTCATGTACCTTCGCTCCAGCAGCAGGGAGTTACGAGATACACCTCCGTAGAGGAACAAAATACAAACGATAAACTCACATTACAAGGCTGCCTTTTTATTTTACACAAACGCTATTATATCTTTTACCCAGAGTTTCGTCAAGCGAGTACGTTTTTGTTTTATGCATATAAATTTTGGAAGTTAATATAAGAAGGAATTTAAAACAATATAGAAGAAGAGATAGAAACACAAATAAAACGCTTACATAAAATGAAGGAAAACGTTCATCAAATTTTTATGGATGAATATGCGGCAATAAAAACATAAGGGGGATGTTTTTATGAAAAAGAAGCATATGGAGACAGCGTTAATTCATCACGGTTATACACCTAAGGAACATAAAGGAAGTTTAACACCACCTTTATTTCAAACTTCTACATTTACATTTGAGACTGCGCAGCAAGGAGAGGCGAGTTTTGCGGGAGTGGATCCATCTTATATTTACTCACGGCTTGGAAATCCGACTGTGAAATTATTTGAAGAACGTATGGTGGTGTTAGAAGGAGGAGAAGAAGCACTTGCCTTCGGATCTGGTATGGCAGCTATTTCAGCGACTTTAATCGGTTTTTTAAAGGCTGGAGATCATATTATTTGTTCAAATGGATTATACGGATGCACGTACGGTTTTTTAGAAGTGTTAGAAGAAAAATTTATGATTACGCATTCGTTTTGTGATATGGAGACAGAGGTTGATATTGAAAATAAAATTTGCCCAAATACAAAGCTTATTTTCGTTGAAACACCGATTAATCCGACAATGAAATTAATTGATTTAAAACAAGTGATTCGGGTTGCAAAGCGAAATGGCTTACTTGTTATTGTTGATAATACATTTTGTTCACCTTATTTACAAAGACCGCTTGAGCTTGGCTGTGACGCTGTTGTGCATAGTGCGACAAAATATATTGGTGGTCACGGTGACGTTGTAGCGGGCGTAACAATTTGTAAAACGAAAGCATTAGCTGAAAAGATTCGCCCGATGCGAAAGGATATCGGCGGTATTATGGCACCGTTTGATGCGTGGTTATTATTACGCGGGTTAAAGACGTTAGCAGTAAGAATGGATCGTCATTGTGATAATGCAGAAAAAATTGTATCGTTCCTAAGAAAACATGATGCGGTAGAAGGTGTTTGGTATCCAGAAGGGGAGTTAGCATCTCGTCAAATGAAACGCGGGGGCGGTGTTATTTCTTTTTCAGTAAAAGGCGGAAAAGAAGAGACGCAAGCGTTTATTAATGATCTTCACTTTATTACAATTGCGGTGAGTTTAGGAGATACAGAAACGTTAATTCAGCATCCAGCAACGATGACGCACGCTGCGATTCCAGCTGAACTAAGAAAAGAAATGGGCATTTTCGATAATTTAATACGCTTATCAGTCGGTTTAGAATCGTGGGAGGATATCGTTTCTGATTTAGAGCAGGCATTAAAGAAAATATCTACTGTAAATCAATGAAAAAAGAGTGAGCTATCGGTTTTGTACAGGGCGTACTAAATCGATAACTCGCTCTTTTCTTTTTACATATGTTTTAGGAGTGTTTCCACAAACTTTTCTAAATAGCGCTGATCTACTTCATCAAAACGATTCTTTTCAGGACTATCAATGTCAAGTACACCAATGACAGCTCCTTCTTTCACAATCGGTACAACGATTTCTGAATTAGAAGCACTATCGCAAGCGATGTGACCTGGGAATTGGTGAACGTCTGCTACAAGCTGTGTTGTTTTCGTTTCAGCTGCTACGCCGCAAACGCCTCGTCCAAATGGAATGCGTACGCAAGCAGGCATTCCTTGGAACGGTCCAAGGACAAGCTGATTTCCTTCTGTTACGTAAAAGCCAACCCAATTAACGCGATCTAAAAATTGGTTTAATAATGCGGACGCATTTGATAAGTTTGCGACTACGTTTGATTCGCCAGTTAATAACGCATCCAGTTGTTTAATTACTGTCTCATATTGCTGCACGCGAGATCCTGCATAACTTTCTTTAGTAAACATGGAAACAGCTCCTTTTTTATCGAGATGTGTAAAATATTAGCAAAATACGATGTATTTCACATGACTTTGTCGATAGAAAATTAAAGGAATTTGTCTTAAAAGTCAAGAAATTTAAACTATAGCTGTTCAGTGAGGGGAAGTGAGCGCATGAAGCAGACGAAACAAAAAGTAATTGATGCGGCAATATCGTTGTTTAATACGAAAGGGTATGATGGAACATCGGTGCGAGACATTGCAAAGCGAGCGGATGTGAATGTAGCGAATATTTCATATTATTTTGCTGGGAAGCAAGGTTTATTAGAACAGCTTATTACTGATTTTTTAGAAGGATATATTCATGTGATTGAAATGTCGTTTGAACAGAGAGAGTATTTGTCGGCTAAAGATGTGATGGTGCAAATGGTGCGCGGGATTTTACGATATCAATTTGAAAATAGAGAACTAACACGTTTCTTCTACCGAGAGCTTTCGCTTGATACGACATTAATTCGTGAAGTGATGACCGTTTATTTTTCTAAAGAAAGATATTATATAGAACAAATGATTAGACAAGGACAAATGAAACAAGAATTTCAGAAAGTATCATTTACAATGTTTATGACGCAATTAAAAGGTATGATAAGTATGCCGTTTTTATATCCACAATATATATCAGAAGTACTCCATTCTTTCCCGTCTGAGACATTTTTCATAGAAATGTATACGAAAGAGATTGAGCAATGGATGGAACAAGCATTATGTAAAGCGAATATGTACCATGAATGGCCAAGAGCTGTTCATATGTGAAGAATCCCCACCTAACGAACTGAGGTGGGGATTTTTATGTTTACTTTTCTTTGCCATAAATTGTTACATAATAGCGCGATAATTGTTAATGCAGCTCCAGCGATTTCAATTTTATCGACTGTATAACCTCGAAAGATAGAACCAATGAGTGCAAGGATAGGAACTAAATTCATAAATAATATGCCGTTAATAGATGAAATATAGCGATTTCCCATATTCCAGCAAAATACAGCGATAACGCCTGCGATAATCGACATATAAAAGAGCTCAAAACGAACGCTCACAACTGTACGCAGTGACGGCATAGTAACTATATTTGTGTACGTTAAGAAAGTAACAATAACGATGAGTGAAATGGAGCCAAATAAACAAGTTAATGTCGTGTACCTAAGTGGTGACCAAGATTGAAAACGAGCACCTCCGTTTGTATAAATGACCCAGCAAGTAACGCCGCATAGCATCAATATATTTGTTGATAAGTGGCTTGCAGTTCCAAATAGTAATTCAATATTTCCTTTTGAAATGACAAGCATAACGCCAAGTAATGCAACGAACATACAAAGGAATGTATAGTTTTGTGGGCGGCGATTTTGGGTTATCCATTGCAGTGATAAGGCAATCAGTGGCATAAGGGATTGAATCATAGCTGCATGGATTGCTCCGGAAGGTCCGGCAAGTTGCTGTCCGTAGAAAACGAGAAAACCATACCCCGCGAAACCGACTGTCCCGTAAAAGAATAGAGAAAGTGTTCTTTTTTCTAAGCGGAGTGAAGTCTTTCCTTCAGTAATTAATAGCAAAATAAGAAAAATAATAGCTGCTGATCCATAGCGAAGCGTTGTGAAGAAGAATGGATCGATAAATTGCAGAGCACTTGCCATTACAGGAAACATAAATCCCCAGGCAGTGACGGCGAGTAAGCATAGAAAGGATCCGAGTAGCATTTGTTTTTTGTTCAAGAGTATCTTTCCCCTTTACATTTCGTTATAGTAAGTTGATGAAATAAGTATAAAGAGTAATTGTTTATAGGAGGAAATATCGATTTCTTATAACGGTTATAACTTTTGGTTAGAGGTGTGTACGATGGATTTGGAGGCAGTACGATCGTTTATTGAAGTGAAGCATACGCGAAGTTTATCAAAGGCAAGTAAGATTTTACATATATCACAACCAGCGCTTAGTAAACAAATTCAAAAGTTAGAAGCGGATTTAGAGGTTACTTTACTTAAACGTTCTGCGCAAGGAGTAGAGTTAACGGAGGCAGGAGAGTTATTTATAAAAAGAATGTTACCGATTTTGGAGCAAATAAATGAAGTGAAAACAGAAATGAGGGGGTATCAAGAGAACCGGAAGTTTTCAATTGGTATACTACCGAGTTTAGCGGAGCATTACATATCAGAATGTAAAAATATATTAGGTGATGAGTTCGAAGTGGAATGGCAAATCGGGCATACGGAAGTATTAAGAGATTTATTTAAAGCGCGGGAGATTGACGCGATGTTCATCGATTCAGTAGTAGAAGGTGCTACGTATATAAAAGAAGTGCAACAAGAGAAAATTGTTTGTGCCGTTTCAAATAATCATCCGTACAAAGAGAAGATAGTCATTCAAATAGAAGAGCTGCACAATGAAAAATTAATTGTATATCCAGAAATATGTGATGTAAGGAAAATGATTATGAACATGTTTCATGAAATAGGTGTAAAACCAACTATAGCTGTGGAAACATCTTACGCAGAACCGATGCTTGCAATGGTAAAAGCTGGCCTTGGTATCACGTTACTTCCAGAAAGGGCAGTAGAGCAGTCTGTAAGGCAAGGAAATGTACATGTAATTTCTGTTGAACCACCACTCATGCGGAAAATTTATTTCGTATCCCATACGAAAGATTGTTTGTTATTACAATCATTTGAGGATAGGGAGTGAGGTAGGCGGAATATTGAGAAAGATTACAATCACATTGAAAGAAACATGAAATTTTAAAAAAAACTAGGTCAAAAACAAACCATTACATGGTATGATTAGTACATTGTTAGTTGTTAAATATAGGGGAATTCCCTTTTTATACATAATGCCTTCCATTTCATAAACGGAACGGACAAAAAAAGAGATATAACTAGGAGGCTTTTTTGCATGGATTCTATCCTGACGATCGTTATCATTGTAGTAAGCTCTATTCTAGTGCTGCTCATGATAGAGCTTGTGATAAGAAATCGTTCATATAAAGATATTGAAGCACTGGAGCAGTGGAAACAAGAGATAAAAGATAAACCTGTGGCAGATGAACTAAAACGGGTAAAAGATTTAAACATGACGGGTCAAACAGAAGAACTGTTTGGTAAATGGCGTGAAGAATGGGATGAAATTGTATCAACAACCCTTCCGAAAGCTGACAAAGATTTAGCGCAAGCGCGAAAATTCGCCTCGCAATTCTCCTTCCGAAAAGCAAAGCATGCGATGAACGAATCCATAAGTGGTTTAGATGACGCTGATAATCGTATTACGGACATTTTAAATGAATTACAGCAATTGTTAGAAAGCCATGAGAAAAATAGCTCGGAAATTGAAGGGTTACGTGATACATATCGTAGTATGAAAAAGAGTGTTCTTGCTCATAGACATATGTATGGAGCAGCAGAGCAGAAAATCGAAGAGATGCTAGACGCTGAATCTGAGAAATTTAAAACCTTTGAAGAAGCAACAAACAATGGCGACTATTTAAAAGCGAGAGAAATTGTTATTAGTTTGGAAGAAGGTTTAGCAGATTTAGAAATCATTATTCACCAAATTCCAGATTTATTGGTAGAGTGTCAAGCGACGTTACCAGTTCAGCTGGAAGATTTATTACACGGACATAATGATATGGTAAGACAAGGTTATGTATTAGATTATTTGGAAGTCCCTAAAGAAGTTCGCGATATGACGAAACAACTACAAACATGTTTAATGGATATACAGGAGCTTCATATAACAGAAGCGGCTGAAAAAGTAGAAAACTTAAAAACACGTTTAGATGGCTTCTACGATCAATTGGAACAAGAAGTACATGCGAGACATTATGTGGAGCAAAAAACACTTTCTGTTTACGATGACTTAGAAGAAATGCGTATCGAAACGATTGAAACGAAAACAGAAACACAACTTGTGAAACAAAGCTATCAGTTACAAGATAAAGACATTGAGTCTCAAAAAGTAATTGAAAAGCAAATGCACATTTTAACGAAACGTTTTGAAATGCTACAATTACGCGTTGCAGAACAAGATATTGCCTTCTCTATTATTCGTGAGGAACTAGAAGAGGTTTATGAGCAATGTGAAACGTTAAAAGTACTTCATGCAGAATATAAAGAAATGCTGCAAGCGATGCGCAAAGAAGAATTTGAAGCACGTGAGAAGTTACAAGAAATGCGAAATACTATTTTCGAAACGAAACGCTTTATGCAAAAGTCGAATTTGCCAGGTCTTCCAGAGAGTATTATGGAAGATTTAAAAAGAGGGCAAATGGCAATGCAAGCTGTATATGAACAATTAGAAGTGAAGCCGTTAAATATGAACGCTGTAAATAGCAGTTTAGAAGAAGCATACACAACTGTGAACGGTGTGGCTGAAATGACAGAAGAGTTAATTGGACAAGCATATTTAGTGGAAAAATTAATTCAGTACGGTAACCGTTACCGTAGTCATGATGAAAACCTAGCAGAAAGTTTAAATTATGCTGAGAAATTATTCCGTGAATATCAATATGATGCAGCTTTAGAACAAGCGGCTTCAGTATTAGAGCAACTTGAACCTGGCGTTGTTCAAAAAATAGCTGAATATGTAGACAATGAACAAACCCTTTCATAAAAGGGTTTGTTTTTTTGTGTAATTTTGCAGACGATGTTGCTATAATGAATAGCGGAATACAGCAAGGTTATTCGTTTCAAAATAAAGTGAAACTGTAATCAGTAGGAGGATTCATCCCCATTGATTACTAGCCTTCACCAATCGGGCATTTACGGACAGCCCGACTCCTACCTAACTTCTTTGCTCTAACTGGATTTTGAGGTGAGAGTCTTATTGCCCGTTCATGCGGGATAAAGTGAAACTGTAATAGGAGGGCATCCTCGACAATTATTAGCCTTCACCAATCGAGATAAAACGGAACCTTTGCGTAGTCTTAGCGTAATGACACGTATTTATGATATGATTATACGATGTGATAGCGCTGAAAGGGGAAGAACGATGATCTATTTTGATAATAGTGCGACGACGAAGCCATATCCAGAAGCTCTTCAATCGTACGTGACGGTTGCTGGGAAATATTTTGGTAATCCTTCTTCTATTCATTCGCTTGGAGGAGAGGCAGAGCGTCTATTAACACGATCAAGAACGATTGCAGCGCAGCTTCTTCGTGTTAAACCTTCTGAAATTATTTTCACATCAGGTGGAACAGAAGGGAATAACCTTGCGATTAAAGGGATAGCGATGAGGAATCGTTCGCGCGGCAAACATATCATTACAACAAATATTGAACACGCGTCTGTGTTTGAGGCATATAAGCAATTAGAAGAACTCGGGTTTGATGTAACATATTTACCGGTTAACGAGCATGGTGTTGTGTCGGTAGAAGATGTGAAACGAGCACTTCGTGAAGATACGATTCTTGTGTCAATTATTCATGTGAACAACGAAACTGGAGCAATTCAGCCCGTTGCTGAAATTGGAACGTTATTATCGAATCATCCGAAAATAAGATTCCATGTAGATCATGTACAAGGGATAGGGAAAGTACCGCTTGATTTATATGCGTCTCATATTGATCTTTGCTCAATATCTGGACATAAATTCCACAGTGTAAAAGGAACGGGTCTTCTATATGTACGCGATGGTGTAAGGTTAGATCCGATTTTATCAGGTGGTCAACAAGAGCTTAAGTATCGCTCTGGTACAGAGAATTTACCTGGCATTGTAGCGATGGTGAAAGCACTTCGCATGACAATGGAACAAGTGAAAGAAAAGGTAGCTCATTTGCAAAGTTTACAAGCAGAGCTTGTTCGTTTCTTTAAAGAGATGGAAGATGTAACGATTAACACGTCGCTTGCATATGCAGCACCGCACATTTTAAATGTATCATTTGTTGGTTTAAAACCAGAAGTAGTCGTTCATGCTTTAGAAGAACACGGTGTATATGTGTCAACGAAATCTGCTTGTTCTTCAAAAGCAAATGAAGTGAGCAGAGTGTTAGTGTCAATGGGAGTACCGCATGCAGCAGCTGCAAGCGCTATTCGTATTAGTTTGGCACCAGAAAACACAATGGAAGAAGTAAAACAATTTGAAGGTATTGTAAAAGAGACGATGCCAAAATTATATGAAGTGATGAGGTAAAGAAATTATGTTGAAATATGAATATATTTTAGTGCGTTACGGAGAAATGACGACAAAAGGTAAGAACCGTTCTAAGTTTGTAAGCACATTAAAAGATAACGTGAAGTTCAAACTGAAAAAATTCCCAAATATTAAAATCGATGCAACACACGATCGTATGTACATCCAGTTAAATGGTGAAGATCATGAAGCAGTCTCTGAAAGATTGAAGGATGTATTTGGTATTCATAAGTTTAACTTAGCGATGAAAGTACCATCAGAATTAGAAGACATTAAAGAAGGTGCATTAGCAGCTTTCTTACAAGTAAAAGGTGATGTGAAAACATTTAAAATTACTGTACACCGTTCTTATAAGCATTTCCCAATGAGAACGATGGAATTATTACCTGAGATTGGCGGACACATTCTAGAAAACACAGAAGATATTACAGTAGATGTTCATAATCCAGATGTAAATGTACGCGTAGAGATCCGCAGTGGCTATAGCTATATCATGTGCGATGAGCGTATGGGAGCTGGCGGTTTACCAGTTGGCGTTGGCGGAAAAGTAATGGTACTTCTTTCTGGTGGTATTGATAGCCCAGTAGCAGCTTACTTAACGATGAAACGCGGCGTATCTGTGGAAGCAGTTCACTTCCATAGTCCACCTTTCACAAGTGAGCGTGCAAAACAAAAAGTAATCGATTTAGCGCAAGAGTTAACGAAGTATTGTAAACGAGTAACGCTTCACCTTGTTCCGTTTACAGAAGTGCAAAAAACGATTAATAAAGAAATCCCATCTAGCTATTCAATGACGGTTATGCGCCGTATGATGATGCGTATTACAGAACGTATTGCTGAGGAGCGTAACGCACTTGCAATTACGACTGGTGAAAGTCTTGGACAAGTAGCAAGCCAAACGTTAGATAGTATGCATACGATTAACGAAGTAACAAACTACCCAGTTATTCGTCCGCTTATTACGATGGATAAATTAGAGATTATTAAAATCGCTGAAGAAATCGGCACGTATGATATTTCAATTCGTCCATATGAAGATTGCTGTACTGTATTCACACCAGCAAGCCCAGCGACGAAGCCGAAGCGTGAAAAAGCAAATCGTTTTGAAGCGAAATATGATTTCACACCATTAATCGATGAAGCTGTAGCGAACAAAGAAACAATGGTATTACAAACGGTAGAAGTAGTGGCGGAAGAAGAAAAATTCGAAGAACTTTTCTAAAACCATAAATTACCATATCTAAAACGTGTATGAAGTCATGTTATTTATCACACTCTATACTCACAAGGAGGTGATATAACATGTCACGTAGCACAAATAAATTAGCGGTTCCTGGTGCTGAATCAGCATTAGACCAAATGAAATACGAAATCGCTCAAGAGTTTGGTGTTCAACTTGGAGCTGATGCAACAGCTCGCGCTAACGGTTCTGTTGGTGGTGAAATCACTAAACGTCTAGTTTCACTAGCTGAGCAACAATTAGGCGGTTTCCAAAAATAATCCCATATGATGGCTTAGAAAGAGCGGGTTCTCCCGCTCTTTCTTTTTTTGTGTTGTGTCGCTATTTGTCGGTAAGTCGATGTAATTTCGTTTACTAATTCGACAGAACTGAAAAATTTGTCAAAAGAAGAGGGTTCAAAATTAACAGAAAATTCTTTATTATATAAAGGAGGCATAAAGAAAAGGGAGGATATTTTATGAAGCGAGAAGAATTGTTGGCGCCACCGTCTTATAATTTAGTTTCTGAAATAGAGAAATATACAGGTGATAAAGGGAAGTTAGCTTTAATTTGGCAAGATGATAAAGGGAATCGAAGGGAAGTTACATACGCTGAATTAATGCAAGGTGCGAATAAAATTGGAAACGCTTTTATAAAAAGTGGTTTGCAAAAAGGGGACAAGCTTCTCATTATGATGCCGCGTTTAATTGAAGCGTACATGACGTATATTGCTGCTATTAAAGCAGGATTTGTCGTAATTCCAAGCTCGGAAATGTTACGTAAAAAAGATATAGAATATCGAATTGGACATGGAGAAGTAAAAGCGATAGTAAGCTATGAGCCGTATATTAGGCAGTTTGATGATATAGAAGCGATGGAATCTCTTCGAAAATTTGTCCTGAGCGAGCAGTCAGTAGATGGATGGGTTAATTTAAAAACAGCGTTAGAAACAGAGAGTGACATGTTAGAAATGGCGAAGACAGATAAAGAAGATATGGTCTTTTTATCTTACACGTCAGGAACGACAGGAAATCCAAAAGGTGTCGTTCATACACATGCGTGGGCATACGCTCATTTACGTACGAGCGCTCCAAATTGGCTCGGAATTGAAGAGAATGATATTGTATGGGCAACAGCTAGTCCAGGCTGGCAAAAGTGGATTTGGAGCCCGTTTTTAGCAACTTTAGGATCAGGGGCAACAGGGTTTGTATATCACGGTAAGTTTGAACCGAAAACGTACCTGAATTTATTAGACGATAATAAGGTGAATGTGCTTTGTTGTACACCGACTGAGTATAGATTAATGGCAAAGGTAGAAGATTTAAGTCAGTACAATTTAGAGGCATTACATAGCGCTGTATCGGCAGGAGAACCGTTAAATAGAGAAGTCATTGAAACATTCCAAAAGCACTTTCATATTACAGTAAGAGACGGCTATGGGCAAACGGAAAATACATTACTTGTTGGTGTAATGAAAGGGATGGATATTAGACCAGGATCAATGGGGAAACCAACGCCAGGTAACCACGTCGATATCGTAAATGAGGAAGGTACTCCAGTTAAAGTAGGCGAAGTTGGTGATATTGCAGTTCACATTGAAACGCCAGCCCTCTTTAAACAATATTACAAAGACGATGAACGTACAGCGATGCAATTCCGCGGTGATTATTATATTACAGGGGATAAAGCGAAGAAAGATGAAGACGGCTACTTCTGGTTTGAAGGGCGCGGTGATGATATCATTATTAGTTCTGGTTATACAATCGGGCCGTTTGAAGTAGAGGATGCTCTTGTAAAACATCCGTACGTAAGAGAATGTGCAGTTGTCGCAAGTCCTGATGAAATTCGTGGAAGTGTCGTGAAGGCATTTATCGTATTAAGAGAGAATATAGAAAAGAACGAAGAAACATTAATTCCAACACTCCAACAACACGTCAAAGAACTCACTGCACCATATAAATACCCTCGCAAAATTGAATTTGTAGATGAACTACCAAAAACGATTTCTGGAAAAATTCGCCGTATTGAACTTAGAAAACAAGAGATGGAGATTCCGTCAAAATAATTTTGAAAACAGTGAAGTAAATAGTTGAATGAAATGTAAATCAATGATAAAATAAAAACGAACACAAGTTCGATTTTATAAACTTAAAAAAGAGGTGTCCGTATGATTTTAGGTATTAATCCGTACTTAGTTTTAGATGGTAGTGGGCAAGAAGCTGTACAGTTTTATAAAGAGGCTTTAGATGCAAAAGTAGAAGTTATGCAAACTTTTGGTGACATGCCTGAAAATCCAGAATACCCGATTCCAGCTGAAGCGAAAGAGCGCGTTTTACACGCTACTTTAAAAGTTGGTAATACGGATCTTATGATTTCTGATACATTCCCAGGTCAAGGGCATGCAATCGGATCTCAAGTAACAATCGCAATTCAAATTAGTAATGCAGAAAAAGCAAAAGAAGTATTCGATAAGTTACAAGAAGGTGGAGAAGTTATCATGCCACTTCAAGAAACATTCTGGAGCCCAGCATACGGACAAGTAAAAGATAAATTTAATATTGAATGGCAAGTTACAACATCTACTACTGAACAAAAGTAATTTTTAGAAAAGCACCATGTTTTGAAATGGTGCTTTTTTTTATACAATAAAAAATAAAGGAGATGGGATATATGGGAGAAATTTGGTATGGCGGCACCATTTACACAATGAGAGAAGAAAATGAAAAAGTGGACGCTGTTTACATTGAAAACGGTACGATCGTTGATGTTGGAAGTAAAGAAGAGTTAGAAAACCAATATGCCGCAGTTACATTGCACGATTTAAAAGGCAAAACGATGATTCCAGGTCTCGTTGATAGCCACATGCACCTTATTGGGCATGGGGAGAGATTGCTTCGTTTAGATTTATCAAATTGCACATCTTATGGCGAAGTGCTTACTCTTGTTCAGAAGCGAGTGGAAGAAGCTCCAAAGGGCTCTTGGATTATTGGAGAAGGATGGAATGAAAATAACTTTACAGATACGAAAGATGTTCACGCGCGTGATTTAGATGAAATTTCGAAAGAACATCCCATTTTACTAAAGAGAGTTTGTCGTCACGTTACATGGGTGAATGCATACATACTGCAAGAAGCGAATATAACAGCAGCGACAGAAGATCCAAAAGGCGGGAAAATTGGTAGGGATTCATCAAATAAGTTAACAGGGCTTTTATATGAACAAGGGCAAGAATTAATTAAACATGTTCAGCCAGAAATTGATGAAGCTTATTTACAAAGAGCTCTGCAAACAGCGATTAAAGATTGCTGGAAATACGGACTTGTTGGCGGGCATACGGAAGATTTAAATTATTATGGTGGTTTTAGAAAAACATATAATGCGTTTTCTCACGTTATAAAAGAAATGCCATTTAAAGCCCATTTGCTCGTTCACCATGAAGTAGCACATGAACGAAAAGAATATGAAAATGAACATTGTATTGAATTTGGAGCAATGAAAATTTTCTCTGACGGTTCTTTTGGCGGAAGAACAGCATTATTAAGTGAACCGTATGAAGATGCGAAGGAAACAAATGGAGTTGCGATTTTCTCACGTGAAGAACTTGCGGAATTAGTAAAGAAAGCACGAGATTTACATATGCCAGTTGCGATTCATACTATCGGTGACTTATCGCTTGAATATGTCATTGATGCACTCGAATTATATCCACCAGCAGAAGGGTTACGTGACCGCATTATTCATTGTCAGCTTGCTCGTGAAGAGTTGATAGAAAGAATGAAAAACTTGCAAGCCATTATCGATATACAGCCAGTCTTTCTTTCATCAGATTTTCCGTCAGTCATTGAAAAACTAGGCGAGCACCGTCTTCGTTATGCGTACGCTTGGAAGACGTTACTGGAAGCAGGATTACACTGCAACGGTGGCTCAGACGCTCCCATTGAACAAGTAAATCCGTTTCTAGGCATATATAGCGCTGTTACACGTAGAAGTTTTATTGACGGTATATGCTATATGCCTGAGGAAAGATTAACGGTATATGAGGCTGTTTCTTTATTTACAACAGGAAGTGCCTATGCAATTGGAAAAGAAGCGAAGCGAGGGCAAATTACAAAAGGATATGAAGCAGACTTTACAATATTAGACCGCAATATTTTTGAAATTGAGGCAGAAGAAATAAAAGAAGTACAAGCAGAAATGACCGTAATAGATGGCCAAGTTGTCTATAGAAAAGATGTGTAAAAATATATGAGCGGTTTTCGGAATATATCGAATTACCGACAAAAACTGACAAGAATAACGGCCGGATAGTAAGAGAGTATTGTTCGCGTCAATCGGGGGAAATAAATAACCGCAGAATTATGGAATTTCATAATTCTGCGGTTATTTTAATCTTATAAAAACGTTCTCTGTACTTTTTCCCAGAAAGAATTGTTTTTTAATTTAACTGTTTTAATTTGTTTATCGCTTAAGCGTACAACAGCTTTTTCCACTTGTTTAATGCTAAGCGCTTCGTTATCCATGCCGATAACAGGATAATCGTTACCGTCTGGTCTTAGTTTTAAAGTTAATGTACGTTCGTGATTTAAAATGAAAGGTGAACCGAGCGTACGGTAAGTGTTGTTGTTTAAAGATGCTAGTTCGCTTACTTGGAAACATGGGATAAGCGGGTCAACAACTGCACCATGCAATGATTTATTGTAAGCAGTACTTCCTGTTGGGGTAGAAACTACTAAACCGTCCCCTCTAAATGTTTCGAAATATAAATCATCAACGTGAACATCTACAACGAATGTTTTAATAATGCTAGAACGTAATGAGAACTCATTTAAACAATGGAAAGATGTACTGTGATCTACATCTACTTGAATTGTTGGATATTTTCGCACTTCAATTTCATTTTTTGTAATTTCTTGAAGGGCTGTATCAACGTGATCAATATGGAAATCGCAGTAGAAAGAAATTTCATCTTTCGTAGAAATCCCTGCGTATAAGCAATCTTCTCTAAAACCAGTTTTACGAACGGCTTGTAAGAAGGTTGCATCATCTCCAACACTGACGATAGCGTTTGCATTTTTTGGATGATCTAATATGGTAAATCCATTCTCTTCTAAAATACGATAGATTGGTTTCATTTTTTCAACGAGCGTTGCTTTGTCATCACCATAAAAGAAAAATAAATTGCGACGATCTGCCATTATGTATCCCTCCACTGCAGTTAAATTTTCTGTTTTTCGTGCTACATATCATTAGAGTCCGTTCCCTGATGATATGTTCAAATAATATATTTCGATATAAATTGTCAAAATACCTTTTTATTTTTAGAAAAATTTTTATATTCAATCTTATAAAACTCTGTTTAACGATGAATAAACTTGTCGATAATGGGTACGGAGTGAAAGGATGATACGTATGAAGTGGCTCGTAATTGGAATAATAATTCTTCTTCTTTTTATTTTGTTTATACTATTGTCGAAAATAAAGCTTAAGGTGACATTTTTATATTCAGAAATGGAAAAGCAATGTTTGCTTCAAGTGAAAATATGGATGATTCGATATACATTTGATGTGTTGGAAAGAATTGAAAAACAGCAGAAAAAGACAGGACAGAAAATCGAAAAAGCTGAAGAAGACGGCGGACTCGATAATAAAATTATGGCGCAACTTGACAGCATTGGTGAACTGATAAAAAAGCTTCAAGAAGTTCATACTATTGTTAAAGATTTTCTCAAACGAGTGAAAATCAATGGTTGGAAATGGCATACACAAATTGGAGCAGGCGACGCAGCTAGTACTGGAATTGTCACTGGATATGCATGGGGGACAAAAGGTATGGCTGCTGGAGTTGTCGGACAATATATGCATATTGTCGACGTACCAGAATTTGAAATTACCCCAGTTTTTCAAGGGAAAGGATTTGCATCAAGATGCGAGTTAACAGCATCTTTTCGTATATTCCGCGCTATAAAAACTGGCGTCAAATTACTCGTATTTATGAGAAGACAAAGATCTGGTATGACAGAAAAATCTGTTCAAGCATAGGGGGGATATAGAATGGACCATCCAATTCAAGGTTTAATGACAACAGCAATGCAGCATTTAAAACAAATGACTGATGTAAATACAATTGTTGGTGACCCAATTAAAGCGGCAGATGGAAGCGTAATTCTTACAGTTTCGAAAGTAAGTTTCGGATTTGCTGCTGGTGGAAGTGAATTTGGTAAAGTAGAACATTCAGGCCGTCATCCATTTGGCGGGGGAAGTGGTGGAGGAGTTTCTATTAATCCTGTTGCCTTTCTTGTTATAAATGGAGATGGTGTGAAAGTATTGCACTTAGATAAACAAACACACGTCATCGATAAAATAATTGAATTAGCGCCACAAGCTGTTGATAAAGTGAAAGAAATGATGGATAAACGAAAAGAAGATGATCCTGAATTTCAAATTTAACGAATAAAGAAGCTAATCAATAGGTTAGCTTCTTTAATTTTTTTGTAAATAAAGCGATTTTATTTGCATTATCGATAGGGACAAACTATCATTTACATTGTACATATTTTGTTTAAATAAGGGAGGATTTTCAAGTGGCAAACGTAACTTTTAAAGGTAATCCAATGACTTTAGTTGGAACAGAAGTTAAAGTTGGCGATCAAGCGCCAAACTTCCAAGTATTAGCAAACGACTTATCTCCAGTAAGTTTAGAAACATACAAAGGTGAAGTGAAATTAATTAGTGTTGTACCTTCAATCGACACAGGTGTGTGTGATGCACAAACACGTCGTTTTAACCAAGATGCAGCAGGTATTGAAAACGCGAAAGTATTAACAATTAGCGCTGATTTACCATTCGCTCAAAAACGCTGGTGTGCAGCAAACGGTTTAGAAAATGTTGTTACACTTTCTGACCACCGCGACCTTTCATTCGGTGAAGCTTATGGCTTAGTAATGAAAGAGCTTCGTTTACTTGCTCGTGCAGTATTCGTAGTAGATAGCAATGACAAAGTAGTTTACGCAGAATACGTAAGCGAAGGTACAAGCCATCCAAACTATGAAGCAGCATTAGAAGCAGCTAAATCTGCGAAGTAATGTGATGAAAATGACCTCTTATAAAGAGGTCGTTTTTTCTCATATATTGCCCTGTAACAGCATCGATATATGAGAAAAAACGTTATATCATATATAACTAAAGGGGAGCTCTTGATAGGAGGTCGCTTTTTCTTTTTGGAAAAAATCACTTTGTGGTATGATATAAGTTATGTGTAAAAGAGAGAAGGAGGAATGTACGTGAGTCAGACAGTAGAAACATTATTTTCTATTTTTGATTCTTCTGCGGTAGTTTTACGTAAAGAATTAGATGTAACATATTTAGAGGCGCTTGTAGAAACAGGTGATAACTTGTTTGAGGGAGCGATTTTACAAGAGGAATTATCCGAATCAGCAATTGAAAGGCTGAATCGTGAATATAGTACGTTTAATGAAGAAACATATAAAGGTGAAGAAATTCGTAAAGCATTTCAGTTAGCCATCTTAAAAGGAATGAAAGAAGGCGTACAAGCGAATCATGAAATGACGCCTGATGCAGTTGGAATGTTCATGAGTTACTTATTCCATAAATTTATGCAAGGTCAAAACGAGATCACAGTTTTAGATCCTGCAATTGGAACAGGTAATTTAATGACTACAGTGTTTAATAGCGCCAAAGAAGGACTAACAATGAGTGGATTTGGTGTAGAAGTGGATGAAGTGCTAATTAAACTTGCTTTAGTAAATGCAAATTTACAAAAGCATGCAATCGAATTCTTCCATCAAGATGGACTAGCACCACTTTATATCGATCCAGTTGATGCAGTCATTTCAGACTTACCGGTTGGTTATTATCCAAACGAAATCGGTGCAAGTGAATATAAATTAAAAGCAGATGAAGGAATGTCGTATGCCCATCACTTATTTATTGAACAAAGTGTGAAACATACGAAAGAGGGCGGTTACTTATTCTTCTTAGTACCAAACTTCATTTTTGAAAGTGACCAGGCACCAAAATTACATGCATTTATTAAAGAAACATGCTTTATTCAAGGGTTATTACAGCTTCCTGTTTCCATGTTTAAAAACGAGAAAAATGCAAAAAGTATATTTGTTCTCCAAAAGAAAGGCGCTAATGTAACAATGCCAAAACAGGCGTTATTAGTGGAGTTGCCTAAATTCTCTAACATGAAGGCGATGGAAGACATTATGGATCAATTAAATACTTGGTTTGCAACACATAAATAAAGCTGGGTATATGTAACAGCATTAGTGATTCATGTAGTACAGTTTTATATAATATGTCATATTTTTAAATATATACAAGATTTAACTGAATTTTTTTGAAATCTGTAATATATATTTTTTCTTGGTGTTACAATTTTTTCACTTGAAATATATGTCGGACGATGTTTAAATTAAAATCGTGAGTATAAAATTTGCTAATGATGAAACGTTTTCATATTTGGTGAATTTGATCAGATAAAATCGAGCGGTTTGTGGAAACATCCACACAACTACCAAGAGAAAAAGGGGCGAAAGACTAGATGTCAAAAATCATCGCGATTAACGCAGGAAGCTCTTCCTTAAAATTCCAATTATTTGAAATGCCAAGTGAAACAGTATTAACAAAAGGTTTAGTAGAACGTATCGGTTTAGAAGATAGTATCTTCACTATTACTGTAGATGGCGAAAAACAAAAAGAAATTACAAACATTCCAGATCACGCAGTAGCAGTTAATATGCTTCTTAAAAAGTTAACTGAAAACGGAATCGTTAAATCTCTAGATGAGATTGGCGGTATCGGTCACCGTGTTGTTCACGGCGGCGAAAAATTTGCTGACTCTGTTTTAATTACTGATGAAGTATTAGCTGATATCGAAGAATTAAGCGATTTAGCACCACTTCATAACCCAGCAAACGTTGTTGGTATTAAAGCATTCCAAGAAGTATTACCAAACGTACCAGCAGTAGCAGTATTCGATACAGCATTCCACCAAACAATGCCGGAATCTGCATTCCTATACAGCTTACCATATGAGTACTATGAAAAATTCGGCATCCGTAAATACGGTTTCCACGGAACTTCTCATAAATATGTAACTGAGCGTGCGGCTGAATTATTAGGTCGTCCAATTGAAAGCTTAAGCTTACTTTCTTGTCACTTGGGTAACGGTGCAAGTATCGCAGCAGTAGAAGGCGGTAAATCTATCGATACTTCTATGGGCTTCACACCACTTGCTGGTGTAACAATGGGTACACGTTCTGGTAACCTTGACCCTGCGTTAATTCCATACATCATGGAAAAAACAGGCCAAACAGTAGAAGAAGTAGTTAACGTATTAAACAAGAAGAGTGGTATGTTAGGTCTTACTGGTTACTCTAGTGACCTACGTGACATCATTGCGAAAGAAGAAGAAGGCGACCACCGTGCGAAAGTAGCACTTGATGTATTCGTAAGCCGTATCCACAAATACATTGGTTCTTACACTGCTCGTATGAAAGGTGTAGACGCAATCATCTTCACAGCTGGTGTAGGTGAAAACAGTGCGATTATTCGTGAGCGTGTATTAGAAGGCCTTGAGTACATGGGCGTATACTTCGATGCAAAACGTAATAACGTATTCGGTGAAGAAGCATTCATCAGCTTCCCACACTCTCCAGTAAAAATTATCGTAATTCCAACTGACGAAGAAGTTATGATTGCTCGTGACGTACTACGTCTTGGAGATATTGGTTAATATATGAAAAGAAAGACGAGATCCTATAGGATTTCGTCTTTTTTCTTTTGGATGTATTTTAAAACTCCATCTGGATATAATATTTTTTCTTTCTGAATGAATGCCGTAATAGGAATCCATTTCGCATACGCCACTGTTTCTTCATCTTGTATATTTAATATTTTCATTTCATATAGTGACGTGTCTAATAAACGCAAAGAATATAGTTGAATGATTTCATGACCAATGTCTCCATCGAGATGAAAGACATTTTCTAAACACCCTAAATAATTGGTGATTTCTATCTCCGTATGAAGCTCTTCTTTAAACTCCCGAATAACAGTATGTGCTGATTTTTCACCAAGTTCAATTGAACCGCCAAGAGGACGATAATATATTTCGCCTTCTGTATAATATTCTTGTACGAGAAGGCGATCTTGATGTACAGCAAGACCGAAAGCTTTTGCACGTGGATACATATAGAATCACTCCTTATTTGTTTTGTATAAGGACGATTATAATGTATGGTGTGATAAAAGTATCGTGTATTTAAGTGTGCGGTCTAACTGTAATTCCATCAAATAAGTCTTTCCAAAATGCTTCATTGTATTGGTATACATCCATAATAGGACATTTCATAACGCAAATACGTTGTAATCCCCAATCTTCTTGGGTGATAGTTGGTATATCGGCAGGAATTAGTAACAGGACAGAGAATGTATGTGTAACGATTTGAGATAAAATTTGTTCTAGGGAACATGCTTCTTCATATGTTCCTCCAGTTCGAATAAACAATATGGATTCTGCCGTTTCAATTGTAGCTAGAAAACGATTAATACGATGTTCATAGTTTAACTTAATTTCTGTATAAGAAGGCCAAGAAGTTGGTGTGTTTACATCTGTTTTAAAGTCATGACAGGAGTCAATTTCATAAAGGTTGTCCCTTAATCTTAATTTTGCATCATCATCCCAAAATGAGATGAAGGATAAATTTTCGAAATTTAAAAAGCGGTCAAATCGATTTTGTAATAATACATTCACTTTTTCTAATGAGGGACTTAGCATAAAATCAATAACGCCAAAAAATGGTGATAATTCTAATTGATATAATGCCCAAGCGGGCCAGCAGTTTTGTCCTAAGCTGAATACCGCATTATATTCTTTTTTTATATCGGATAGATTCATGTGATTTATCTCATCCTTTTTGTTAATATTTTATGCCATTCAAAAATGGTATGTGAATAAAGATAGACAAGCATATTTGCAAAGAATAAGCAGAAATATGTTACAATAGAAAAAAATCGAACGAGGTGGTTGTTACGATGCGATCGAAGCGAGAACAAGCCATTTTAGACAATATAAAAGAATGGGAAGCGCAATTAGTTGAGCAAGAAGCGACCGATTTTCAAAAAGTGTTTGATAAATGGTTACATGCTACAGTTGCGAAATTACCTGAGAAAAAGCGAAAAGAATTCTTCATGAAAGCAGATGGATGGCTCTTTCATTTGCATGCATTTATTCAAAGTTCACAAGCACAGTTAGATGCACGTAATCGGATTTTAGGAACATCAAGGTTATTTGATGAATCGATTGAACAGCTTGAAGATTTGAAAGCATTATCTATTGATCAATTAACATACATAGCAGAGCAGCAAACAGCACGTCATCGTCTATATTCATTTGTACAAGGTGGGGCAACAGGTGCTGGAGGTTTATTATTATTAACGGCGGATTTTCCGGTTATGATCGCGTTAAATGTGAAGGCAGTCCAACTTATTGCAACATCATTTGGACATGATGTGAACAAGCCGTATGAAATGATGCTTGCGTTAAAGGTGTTTCATGCGTCATTACTACCAGGAAGACTTCAGCAATATGCATGGTACAATTTATTGCAAGAGCTGGAGCAAGAAGATTCGTTCTTTTACGAAGGAGACGAAGCAGTGCTACAAACAGCTTCTACTGAGGTTGTGTTAAAACAAATTTTGAAGACATTTTCGATTTATGCTCTTCGTCGTAAATTATTCCAAGGTATACCGGTAATTGGAATGGCAATTGGATCTACAGTGAATTATCGTTTAACAAGAAACGTTACTGAATTTGCAAATAGATTTTATCAAGTGCGCCATATAGTCGAGAAAGAAAAAAGAGCATAAAAAAAGCGAGAGGCCGAAGCCTTTCGCTTTTTTAATTTGTTGCATGTTTTTTGGACATTGGAACAGATACTGGCTGCTTTTCTGCTGTTTTTTCTGTTTTTGGATAATAAATTAAATCCAATGTTTTTGCCTGTACGGCAATCGAAAGAATAGTAAAAGCAATTTCTGTCCAATTTAAATAATATAATGAAAGCGCAAGAACAATCGCGTCAAAGACGAAGAAAATTTGCCCAATTGTAAAACGAGTTCGTTTACTTAATACAATTGTTAAAATATCGTCTCCACCGGTTGCACCGCCAAATCGTAATATAAAACCGAGTCCAATACCAGCTAACGCACCGCCAACTACTGCAGCTATAAATAAGTTATTTGATAAATCTACCGTAAATGGAGAATAATTTTCCATAAAGGAATAAAATACTCCGAATGAAATTGAACCTAGGAATGAATAACCAACCATTTTTCTACCTAAAAATGAAGCGCACAGTAAAATAATTGGGATATCCATTAATACAGTTGAAATAGATGGTGAAATATCATAAAAGTTTTGAATGAATAGTGCAATTCCTACAAATCCACCTTCTGTTAAGTGGTTTTGGAAGTGAATGTGATATAGCGCTGCTGCTAAAATAAATGAACCGATTAAAACCATAAAAATTTCTTTAATAATTTGCCGACTTTGGATGTTCCTCATCGTTATTCCTTCTTTCCGTAGTTAGTAGTCCTTTTTGTGTTGTAAACTAACTACGAGCTCACATGTAGCTTTCAGTTAGTTTACGAAAAAACTAACTACGCTATATGTCGCTGAAGAAATAACGAATAATCCTCTCGTCCATCAATTCTCCCTACCTTCGTTTTAGTTTAAGTCTTAAAACGACTAAACAAAACGTGGAGTAGGATTCGTCATTTAGCAATCCTGCTCTTCTTTGTTTTGTTTAGTTAGTAACAATTAAGTCCTAAACAAAACGCTATGTGTAAGAAGAGTCTTTTTTTTGCCAAATTATCCTTCGGGCAATCATAATTTCCCCACTCTCGTATTTTTTTCGCTAGACTAAAGTATCTGAGCTAAAAAATACGCTACGTGTATGATTCGTCAATACGATGCCACATGCTCCTTCGAGCGATCATGATATCAAAATCCCTTCCTTCAAGATTTATACTATTATATCATACTTTTAAAAAATGTATGCGGATGGAAACCGACAATAAACGGAGGGAATCTACAAAAAATGTTATGTTTAAATATTTTTGTAGAAAAGCCTAAGTTATTTCGGAGGATTGGACAGTTTATAACGGTTTGTCCAATAAGTAAGAAAAAAGGGTTTTATTCCGTTGTGTTCTTTTCATCACTTTTATCTTTAAAAAACGCATCCCAACTAATTACACTTAAAAAAGTTAAAGTGATAATAACGAAAGCACGCATAATTTTTAAACCTCCTTTTGTACATAGTATATGAATCATTCGATTCAGAATGTGTCATTTTTTTACAAGTCTTAACTATTATGAGAGTATATTAATATAGATAGATGAAGGGGAGAGTGAAGGTATGCTAAAAGACATGTTCAAAAGAAAAGAATTAATATGCATTTCATGTCAGAAAAAAATTCAATATGAAGAAGAGCTTGTTGCTTTTGTAAAGTTGCCGAAAGAAAGAAGTATATTAGTTGGTCCATTCGATGTATGTTTGGCGAAAACAGCACAAGAAATATATTGTAAATCATGTTATGACAAAAAAAGCATGACCCAAAGTTATTGAGGGGCATGCTTTTTTCATTGGTGTGCTTTCCCCTCAGATACATTTTGAGTGAGTCGATACCAAAGCCAAAGGTCATTAATGATGGAAGCAAGATCGGCAATTTCTGAATTTAGTTTACAAGAAACTTCGAAGTCTTCTTCGTTATTTAAATAATGTTGTTTTGTATTAATATAGTGCTCAAGTTCTTTTATACGATCAGGAATTTTCCCGCGAACTTGTTCCCATTTTAGTAAAATAGCATGTTGCATTTTTTCGGGGATTTCTTCCCAGTCTTCTTGTAAATGTGGAATTTCAATTCCTAGATGTTCATCGTATAAGAAATACTTTTCCATAAGTTCACCCCCGTTTTCCTGCTTATATTGTACATAAAAACAGAAAGAAGTTCGACGAAATTGTTTGAAAAAATTTGAAAATGACTCTTGATACATTTTATGAAAGGTGGTAAAGTGTGAATTATTATAAAAGAAAATGAATATTTATTCTTTAGGGGGATGCAAAATGGAGAAGAAAAAAGTTGTATTAGCATATTCCGGAGGTCTTGATACTTCCGTTGCAATTAAATGGTTACAAGAGAAGAATTATGATATTATCGCGCTTTGTTTAGACTTAGGGGAAGGTAAAGACTTAGCGTTTGTAAAAGAAAAGGCACTTTCAGTAGGTGCAATTAAATCATATATGATTGATGTTCAAGAAGAATTTGCAAACGAATATGCATTGATGGCGATGCAAGCACACACATTATACGAAGGGAAATACCCTCTTGTCTCTGCATTATCTCGTCCGCTTATTGCGAAGAAATTAGTAGAAATCGCAGAACAAGAAGGCGCAACTGCAGTTGCACACGGATGTACAGGGAAAGGAAATGATCAAGTTCGTTTTGAAGTTTCTATTCAAGCATTAAATCCTTACTTAGAAGTGATTGCACCTGTACGTGAATGGAAGTGGTCACGTGAAGAAGAAATTGCCTATGCAAAAGAAAACGATGTACCAATTCCAATTAATTTAGATAGCCCGTTTTCAATCGATCAAAACTTATGGGGACGCAGCAACGAATGTGGAATTTTAGAAGATCCATGGGCAGCGCCGCCAGAAGATGCATATGAGATGACATTGGCATTAGAAGATACACCGAATAAACCAGAGTTTGTAGAAATCGGATTTGAAGCAGGCGTACCGACTACTTTAAATGGCACTGCATATTCACTTGCAGAATTAATTAAAACGTTAAATGCGCTTGCTGGAAAACACGGCGTTGGACGTATTGATCACGTAGAAAATCGTCTTGTCGGTATTAAATCTCGTGAAGTATACGAATGCCCAGCAGCAATGACGTTAATCACTGCGCATAAAGAGTTGGAAGATTTAACACACGTAAAAGAAGTAGCACATTTTAAACCAGTGATTGAACAGAAAATAACAGAACTTATTTATAATGGTTTATGGTTCTCGCCTTTAAAACAAGCGCTTCATGCATTTTTACAAGAAACGCAAAAGAATGTAACAGGTACAGTGCGTGTGAAATTATTTAAAGGTCATGCGATTGTAGAAGGACGTAAATCTGAATACTCTTTATACGATGAAAAATTAGCAACATATACTGCTCAAGATGAATTTAATCATGATGCAGCAGTTGGATTCATTTCATTATTCGGTTTACCGACGAAAGTATACAGCCAAGTGAATCAAAAGAAGGTGGAAGCGTGAGCAAACTTTGGGGCGGACGTTTTACAGAAGAAGCGGAAGCATGGGTTGAAGAGTTCGGAGCATCCATCTCCTTCGATCAACAATTAGTAAATCAAGATATAAATGGGAGTATGGCACACGTAACGATGCTAGCAAAGCAAGGCATCGTTACGCAAGAAGAAGCAGAGAAAATAAAGATAGGTCTTCAATATTTATTGAAAGAAGCAAAAGAGAATAAGCTACAATTTTCAGTAGAAGCAGAAGATATTCATTTAAACATCGAAAAAATGTTAATTGAACAAACTGGCGAAGTAGGAGGAAAACTTCACACTGGCCGAAGTCGTAATGATCAAGTAGCGACAGATATGCATTTGTATTTAAAAGAAAAGGTAGAACATATTATAAAAGCTACAAAGCAATTGCAAACTGTTCTTGTTCATCAAGCAGAAAATAATATTGAAACCATTATGCCTGGCTATACGCATTTGCAACGTGCTCAGCCGATTTCATTTGCTCATCATATTCTCGCTTACTTTTGGATGTTAGAGCGTGATGTGAATCGTTATGAAGATTCGTTAAAACGTATTAACATTTCGCCATTAGGAGCAGGAGCGTTAGCTGGAACGACATTCCCCATTGACCGAGAGTATAGTGCGGAGCTTCTTGGATTTAATGGAATCTATGAAAATAGTTTAGATGCAGTAAGCGATCGTGATTTCATACTGGAGTTCCTAAGTAACTCCTCTATGCTTATGATGCACTTATCACGCTTTTGCGAAGAACTTATTTTATGGAGTAGCCAAGAGTTTCAATTTATTGAAATGAGCGATCAATATGCAACGGGAAGCAGCATTATGCCGCAAAAGAAAAACCCGGATATGGCGGAACTAATCCGTGGTAAAACAGGCAGAGTATACGGTAATTTATTCAGTTTACTCACAGTAATGAAAGGATTACCGCTCGCTTACAATAAAGACTTACAAGAAGATAAAGAAGGAATGTTTGATACAGTTAAAACAGTAGAAGGATGCCTTCATATTATGGCGGGCATGCTTGAAACGATGACTGTAAACAAAGAAAAAATGGGGCAAGCTGTGACGCAAGATTTCTCCAACGCAACAGAAATTGCTGACTATTTAGCGAACAAAGGACTACCATTCCGTCAAGCTCATGAAATTGTTGGAAAGTTAGTGCTATATTGCACACAAAAAGGAATTTATTTATTAGATGTCTCTCTTGAAACATATAAAGAAATGAGCTCCTTATTTGAAGAAGATTTGTATGAAGTGCTGTCACCATATGCAGCTGTAAAGCGTCGTAACAGTGCTGGCGGGACTGGGTTTGAACAAATCAAAAACGCTTTGGAGAAGGCGAAGGGGTTAACGAAAGAAGTTATTAAGAGTTGAGTTGGGAAGTACGCCAGTCTATTAAAGTCTGGCGTACTTTATTTTTTACTAGCATTTAAGTTACAATGTAGTAAAAAATAACAATTTAGGGGAAGTCTATGAAAAAAATAGTGTTGATCATTGTACTGTTAATTAGCTTAATTGCAAATGCTAAAGTGTTTCTTTTGGACAAATATATGTATGTTGGTGAAAAAGAAAAGCGAGAAGAAGCGGTTATCGCAACGATGTGGCATTTACAAGATAAAGGATATAAAGAAAGTGATATTTTATATATAAAACCGGCCTTTTATAGCAAAATGGATTCTTATGGTATGAATGTACAGTTTAAAGATGAACCAAATGAATCATATACATATAGAGTTTTAAAAGATGCGAAAACAAATAAACTAACTGTACACCAAGATAGCAATGAGTCTGGTGGTATGGGCGGGAAACATCAAGAGCTTAAATAAAGAAAGAAAACGACTGATGGCATTCGCCTGCAGTCGTTTTCTTTTAATCATACTTATGTCGATCTTCCGTAATTCGAATATACTCAATATCCATCAAATCACGAAGTAATGCACCATTACTTAGTTCAACGCCGTGCTTCTCTTTAAAATGAGTGCGAATCGTATCTAGCATTTCAATTTCTTTGCCGTTCACATCTAAAATAATGCGTTCAGAATCATCCATATAGCATCCTCCTTTTTTACACATATATATTTTGTCCGTCTATTTCTAAAAAATGTATGTTAACGTAATGTTAGGAAATAAGAAAGGGATGGAAAATGAGACGTATTTATTTTATAGGGCTAATTTTGTACACATTCATTGTATTACATGTTGCATTCCCAAATATCTTTTCATTTGAGGATTTAGAAACAGTACACGTTGCGATATTTATTTTTGCTCTATTTGTAGTAGATTGCTTTATTTCTATATGGCTTTCGAAAAGAAAAGATATACAAGGCAAAAAAGAAATGGAACGGAAAAAGAGAAAACGTTCCTTTTGGATGATGACATACTGTTTGTCTTTAGTGCTTACTGCTGCTTTTTTTAGTGAACATATTCCATTAGAAAGAGTAAATATTGGATTTGGAGCATTCGTATTCGCATACTATTTTTTTATGCACTTTCTTCCTTATATGAAAGAAAAGCGAGGAGAAGAGGAAAATCCGCTTGTAGAAGAAGCGAAAGAACAAGAGCATAAGAGAATAGAAGGGGATATAAAGAAACTTGGAGAACAAAAGTGGTATTTAAAATCAAAAATCATATACGTTCTTTGCTTTATTACGCCGCCAATTGGTTATTTGTATGTTTTCTTATTTCGTAAAAAAATGACAGAAGGTGCAAGGCGAACGTACTTAACGGTTGCGACGATTATGATGGCATTATGGTCTTTGAAGTTTCTTCCGCCTTATGTGTTGGCAATTACCGTTGTTGTCGTAGCATGTCTTTTGTTTATAGTGAAGTTTATAAAATGAAAAACACCAAGCCTATGTGGACTTGGTGTTTTATCTATAAATTAAAGCTCACCTTGCTCTTCATCACCACGAACAACAAGGACATCGCATTTCGCATAGCGAATAATATGTTCAGAGACGCTACCAATTAGGAAACGCTCAACAGCATTTAAACCAGTCGCACCACACATAATTAAATCTACTTTATGGTTTGGAGCGATTTCTTTTGAAATTTTTGATTTAGGATTACCGAATTCTAATACAGTTTCAATTTTTTCAAGACCAGCTTCAAGCGCAGTTTTTTTGTAGTCTTCTAATAGGTCTTCTGCAAATAGATTTGCACGTTCCGCAATTGCACGGCTATAAGCTTCTACTGCTGAGTATGCTTTTACATCAACGATATGAGCAATTGTTAATGTTGCATTGTTGCGCTTTGCGACTTGAATTGCTTTTTTAAAGGCTTTTTCTGCTTCTTTAGAACCATCCACCGCGATTAAAATATTTGTATATGTATTATTCATAGTAAATTCCTCCCAATCTGTTTTATAACTGTTTACAACTTAATTATAAAACAAATTTTGGTAACGTGCTTGCCAGAAACGTTACAGAATTTTGAAAACTCTGTTTCAATTCATTTTAGTTGTAATTGGAGCGAGAACTTGTTACATATGAAGTATAGCAATTTAAAAGGGGGCAGTTTTGTGAGACATGCGCTCATTACAGCCGGTACGAAAGGTTTAGGAAAGCAAGTAACAGAAAAGTTATTGGCTAAAGGCTATTCAGTAACAGTAACGTACCATAGCGATATCACGGCTATGGAAACGATGAAAGAAACATATAAAGATGTGGAAGAGCGTCTACAATTCGTGCAAGCGGATGTCACGAAAAAGGAAGATTTACATAAAATAGTAGAAGAAGCGATGAGCCGTTTTGGCAAAATTGACTTTTTAATTAATAATGCTGGTCCATATGTATTTGAACGAAAAAAGTTAGTTGATTATGAAGAAGATGAATGGAATGAAATGATTCAGGGAAATTTAACAGCGGTATTTCATTTATTAAAACTTGTCGTTCCGGTCATGAGAAAACAGAACTTTGGCCGTATTATTAATTACGGATTTCAAGGGGCGGATAGTGCACCGGGATGGATTTATCGTTCAGCTTTTGCCGCAGCGAAAGTAGGACTTGTTTCATTAACGAAAACAGTTGCTTATGAAGAAGCGGAGTATGGTATCACTGCGAACATGGTATGTCCTGGTGATATTATTGGCGATATGAAAGAGGCAACTATTCAAGAAGCACGTCAGCTGAAAGAGCATAACACACCGATTGGTAGATCTGGAACAGGTGAAGATATTGCAAGAACCATTTCGTTTTTATGTGAGGACGATTCCGATATGATTACCGGTACAATTATTGAAGTGACTGGTGCAGTGGATGTTATTCATAGACATCGATAGAATAAAATAAGATGAAGTTTCGAATAATTGGACAGTTTATCCATTGTGCTGAGAGGTGCGGATAATACTGTCCTTTAATATAAAATTAAATCTATCGGAAAACTCGTGTTATTTTTTTTTCAAATATTGAGATATTATGTTAAAATATAAGAGCGTAGAAAGCGCTTTAAAAAATGATTCAGGGGTCATTTCATAACTCAAGGGGGAACTAATCATGCGTATCGGTATTCCAACAGAAATTAAAAACAATGAAAACCGTGTGGCAATGACGCCAGCGGGAGCAGTACATTTAGTACAAAATGGTCACGAAGTTTTTGTTCAAAAAGGAGCAGGTTTAGGATCTGGCTTTACAGATGAAGAATACGTACAAGCTGGTGCGAAACTTGTAGAAACTGCTGAAGAAGCATGGAATCAAGATATGGTTATGAAGGTAAAAGAGCCAGTAGCAAGTGAATACGGCTATTTCCGTGAAGGCTTAATCTTATTCACATACTTACACTTAGCTCCAGAACCAGAATTAACGAAAGCATTAATCGATAACAAAGTTGCATCAATCGCATACGAAACAGTACAATTAGACAATCGTTCTTTACCATTACTTGCACCTATGAGTGAAGTGGCTGGTCGTATGTCTGCACAAATCGGTGCACAATTCCTTGAGAAAAACAAAGGCGGTAAAGGTATTTTACTTGCAGGCGTTCCAGGGGTAAAACGCGGCAAAGTAACAATCATTGGCGGTGGTCAAGCTGGTACAAACGCAGCTAAGATTGCAGTAGGTTTAGGTGCAGATGTAACAATCATTGACTTAAGTGCAGAACGTCTTCGTCAATTAGATGATATTTTCGGTAACCAAGTAAAAACATTAATGTCTAATCCATACAACATTGCAGAAGCTGTTAAAGAATCTGACCTTGTTATTGGAGCAGTATTAATTCCGGGTGCAAAAGCGCCAAAACTTGTAACTGAAGAAATGATTCAATCAATGGAACCAGGTTCTGTCGTTGTAGATATCGCGATTGACCAAGGTGGTATTTTCGAAACAACTGATCGTATTACAACTCATGACAACCCAACTTACGAAAAACATGGCGTTGTTCATTATGCAGTTGCTAATATGCCAGGTGCAGTTCCACGTACGTCAACTCTTGCATTAACAAACGTAACAGTACCATATGCAGTACAAATTGCTAACAAGGGCTACAAAGAAGCTTGCTTAGGCAACACTGCATTATTAAAAGGTATTAACACATTAGATGGTTATGTAACATTCGAAGCAGTTGCGGAAGCTCACGGCTTACAATACGCTGATGCAAAAGAGCTTCTTGAAAAAGCTCCTGCTTTATCATAATAGAAATACATTTGAGACCTTCCTTTTCGTGAGGAGGGTCTTTTTTATATGGAGAAATAACATGTGAATAATTGTTATTTATTGGTGTAAAACGATTTTTATTATGATAATTTAGAATTATATAATAAAAAGAGGAAGAAAAAACAGGCAAAGAGACAAAGGTATATAAAGAAAAAACAGGAACAGAACATACCTTTTTCACAAAAAGTAGTCATTACGATAGAGAAAACATTTCGGTATATTTGTATGGCTCTGTATGTAATTTTGTGTATGTATTCATTTGGAGTGTTTTACAGTTTTGGGATAACTCCCAATATTATTGAGAGCATTCTAGAATTTATACTTGTTGTAATAGAATTAGCCTTATTCGTTATACTCTTTGCTACAGTATGGCCTAGTCATGAAAGTAAAAAAGATAGAAAAAGAAGCAAAAAATCTTCATACGCTTCAAGCTCATCAAGTGGATTCGGTGACTACAGTAGCAATGACTGTAGTAGCTCAAGTGATGGTGGAGGAGATTGCGGAGGTGGTGGAGATTAAGTTAGTTTTTTAGAAGAACGACTAATGAAAGGATGGGACGAAAGATGGAGACTGTGAACTTAATAGAATTAACAAAGGATATTAAAGATCAACATAAAAACTTCGTCGTTTCAAATATAAACAGTCATTGCTTACGAATCGCTGTATTTACTGGTGAATATGATTGGCACTATCATTCTAATTCGGATGAATTATTTATTGTGTTAGAGGGAGAATTACTTATTGATTTTGAAGATGGAGAAACAGCGGTTTTAAAGCCAAATGATTCAATCTTAATTCCAGCATGTAAGATTCATAGAACGAGAGCATTAAAGAGAACTGTAAATCTTTGTTTTGAACATATAGAGGCGGATACGATTAAAGTGGAGCAATTATGAAAAAATTATCCGTAGCCGAGTATAGAAAAATCCTTCCGATTTTAGAAAGTCATACAAAAACGACGACGTTTGCTTATGCGGTATGTGATCAAGTGATAGATGGTGAGATTTTTGCAAACGAGAAATTAACAGCAGGACTAATTCGTACAGCTAACGGTATTTATTATTTATTTGGTGATACTGATGATCAAAATTATAACGAAGATTTATTTTCTTTTATAAAAAAGGCTATTGAAAAAACAGAGAAGAGATTTACATTGTTCTCTTCGAGTAACGAGTGGGAAATGATGATAGAAGAACGTTTTAGTCATGTACTTCGAAACATTCCGCGAATGAAATTTCAAAGCGTAACCTTTGAAGAGAGAAAACGAGATTGTAACAAAAATACATATGAAGTGAAGCGTATTGATAGAAGAGATATAGAACGAAGCAGTGAATTTACAGAGGAGTACTACAAAGAATATTGGGGATCAAAAGAAACGTTTTTAAACGGTGGTTTTGGATTTTGTATAGAACTAGAAGGAATGATTGTAGCGGAATGTGTTTCAATATTTAGTGGGAACGGATTTGCTGAAATTGATATTGTGACGCATAAAGCGTATCAAGGGAAAGGATTAGCCCAAGCTGTTGCAGCAAGGTTTATTGAACATTGCATACAAAATGATATTATACCGTGCTGGGATTGTTATGTAGACAATATTCCTTCGCAAAAATTAGCTAGTAAATTAAGTTTTTATCATCCAATAGAATATAGATTGTTTGTACGTAAGAAAACGGGGGAATAAAAATGAATGTAGAGTTAACGAGATTTAAAGTTAAGCCTGGTAAGAGTCATCGAGTAAATGAATGGATGCAGCTTCTGAATGACAATATGAAAGAAGTACTTTTGACATTAAACGACGAAAAGATGTACGTTGAGACAATTTTCCGGGAAATAAGAGATGGAGAAGAGTACTTATATTGGTATTCTGTGCAAGGAGAAGGTGGGGCTCTTGTCGAAAATTCTCATTATGAAATTGATAAAAAGCACTTGGAATTTTGGTATGAGTGTATTGATGAAGAAGCACCCTCTGTTGATATGAAAACAGAAGTCGTTATGATTCAAGATGTTGTGAAGGACGCGATGAAATAATAGAATAGTATTTCAGAGAAGCGCATCAAAATGGATGTGCTTTTTATTATGAAACAATTTATAAAAGCTGCATTTGGATGTCTTTAAGTGAAAATAAAGAGGGATACTGAGAATATTTTAGGATAAACTATAAAGTGAAACTTTAATCAGTGTGGGGTTCATCCCCCATCTAACTTCTTGCTTCCGCTGAATTTTGATGTGAGGTCTTACTGCCCGTTAATGCGGGATAAAGAAATAAAAAACACCAAACCAAAAGACTTACCAATATACGGTGTAGTCGTAACAGGCAAAACAGAGGATTTACAAAGTTTACAAGGAGCACCATATATTAAGGCTGCTGTAAGAGGTGTAACAGTTGAGAAATATTGATTATAAACGATTAATGTGAATAATCAGAAAATTTATGTTATAATATGGGAAAAGGAGGTTTATATGAGGCAAATACATGGAGCAATTTATATTTACATAACAATGTTTTTCGTGGCGGTATCCTATGGATTGGGGCACGTGTATTCGCATCCTATACTAACTTTTTTAAGCGGAGCATGTATGGCGTTTGCGCTTCTTGTCCACCTTTTCTCAGTTTGGATCGTGAAATTTCAATTAAATATTAGTGAAATAGAAGAAGGCACTTTTTGAGTGGCCTTCTTTTTTTAATAATATTTTGGAAGTTCTTGTAGCAATTTTTCAATTTCGCATTCTGTTTCTTCACATATAGAAAGCTTGCGCAGTCTGAAAAATAAGCTGCGTAAGAAAGATTTTATATTTCCGTATAGAAACTCGTATGATTCAATATGTAATGTTTGTTTTTGAACGGGTAATTGAGCTACTAAATCACGAAGGGCTAATATGAGTGCTTCTTCCTTTAAGCCATTTTGTAGCATTGCGACAATCGGATAAACGATACGTTCATCTTCTTCATATTTGTAATAGATGGAATGAACACAAACTTTGTTTAATAAAGTTTGTAATATTTCTTCGTAATATAAAGTTTCCAGTTTAGGACTATTCACAAGCGCCTCAAATGTATCAGAAGCATGAGCGATACTATGTGCCCAGCCGTGTTTTTGCACATATCCCCGGAAATCATGTTCGTTGTTCATATATAGAATTAGTTGATCTTTTACATTTGAAATATCAGTCTGTGATAAGAAATTATGATTTGTATCAGCATCAATAATGAGGGCAATTAATAATGTTGTAAATGCTCGGGTAAATACCGCATCTTCATCATCTGAATGAATCTTATACAATAAATATTTTTCACCGATGCTTTCTAATAATAGTTTCTGTAATTGTGTGTGTGAAAGATATTCCTTCTTGATGAGATGAAAAAAAGTAGAGTAGATGAGTTTGTCCCTTAAATAGCTATCAGTATCGCCAATTTGCTCAAGCATATTGGAACTTAAAGAATCAATGTTAAGTGTGTTATCCAGTATGTAATTATTATTACGAATTTCTTCTAACTGTTGTCGTAACATATAAACCCCCTGTTTTAGAAAATTCTGTATTTTAATAGTATAATAGAAGGAAGAAATAGACAATAAATAAGTGCATTTGAATGGAGGGGCATGATGAAGAGAGCGTTATTCTTTTTCATTAGTATTTTCTTTTTAGGAAGCTGCTCGATTTGGTATTTTACTTTTTCTAGCGAGAGCAAAAGTTGGACTGGACAATATAAAGGGCATATTAAGGATGACAGTGAAGATGGAATGTTTACGTTTCAATATAAGGGCGGGGATGGAAAGACAGAATTTAAAAACTTAGAGATTGCTATTAATGGAGCCTTTAGTACAATGACACAAACGTCAGAAGTTCATAGAGGAGCAAAGGTTGAAATGAAGTCTTCTTGTGTAAGTTGCGCGCCTATCTCTAAAGATGAACCTATAGAAGTTGTGATTAAATGGGATGATAAGTATGAGGAGAAGATGGTGTTAAATTTGAAATAGCCTAGAGTAAGGAGTTAAAAATGAATAGGCATATGAAAATTGTTATGTTTTTAAGTGTATTTCTAGTCGTATTATCAGCGTGTGATACAAAACAAGTAGAGCAAGTAACGGTAAAAGAAGTACCTAAAGAAGGGTATATCATATTAAGAAATGACACGATGTTTTTTGCCGATGATAAAACGGTTGAAACAAAAGTAGAGTTGCAACATTATATAGAACAACAAATGAATAAAGAGCATCCAGCACATATAGTCTTGAGCTTTAAGGACAAAGACGCATATAAACAGTTAAAAACAGGGGATAAAATAAAAGTATGGTTTTCTCAAATACTTGAAAGTTATCCAGCAAAAATGATTGTAGAGAAATTTGAAATAGTAGGGAAATAGAAAAAGGCAGCACTCCCGCTGCCTTTTTCTATTATTTTACAAATTGTAACTCTTTCGGGAATTTCGTTAAAATTTCTGATCCGTCTTTTGTGATGTAAATATCATCTTCAATACGAACGCCACCTACGTTTGGTACGTAAATACCAGGTTCGATTGTGAAGACCATACCTTCTTTTAATGGAGACTCGTTACCAGCTTTTACATCTGGATATTCGTGTACGCTAATTCCAAGTCCATGACCAAGTCGGTGTGGGAAGAAGTCTCCGTAACCTGCATCTGCGATAACAGAACGAGCAGCGTTGTCGATTGCGCCAAGTGTAACACCTGGTTTACATGCTTCAACTGCTTGTAGTTGTCCAGCAAGTACAGTGTTGTAAATACGAGTTTGTTCTTCAGAAATCTCGCCGAATGCCACTGTACGTGTAATATCAGAGCAATAACCGTCAATGATTACGCCTAAATCAAATAGTACGAAATCACCGCGTTTCATTTTGTTTGCGCCAGGAATACCGTGTGGAAGAGCTGAGTTCGCACCTGCTAATACCATCGTATCAAATGACATTTTATGTATGCCTTTTGTTTTTAATTCGTGTTCAATAATTGCTAATACTTCTAGTTCACTACGATCTTCTTTAATTGCATTTACACCAACTTCAACAGCATAGTCCGCCATTTTAGCTGCTTCGCGTAAAATAGAAAGTTCTTTTTCATCTTTAATTAAACGAAGTTCGCGAACTTTCTCCTCAGCTGATTTGAAAGCTGCATTTGGGAATAATTTCGTTAATTCTTCGTAGCGCTCTACGTTTAAATGTTCTTTTTCAATTGCAACTGCATTTGCATTGATGCCGCGGTCTTTAATTGCTTTTGCAATCATATCCCATGGTCTGTCAGTATCAGTAAATCCGATAATTTCATGTGCCCAGCCAGCGTTACGTGCTTGACCTTCTTCCATTTTAGGGCAAATTAAAATAGGTTCTTTTTCTTGGAATACAAACATACCAAGTAATCTTTCGTGTGGTTCACAGTGGAAGTTTGTCATGTAGAAGACGTTTGGTGTAGAAGTTAAGAACGCAGCTTCTACGTTTTTTTCTTTTAGCCATTGCATTAAATTTTCTAATCTAGCATTCATCGATTGGCACCCCCGAGATATTTAATTACAAATATAACTTTAACTCGGAAGAAAGCGTTATGACAAGTAAATAGATGTTAGAAAAGACAGGGAATTGAAAAATCATGTAGAATAAAAAGTGAGAATGTGAATAGGGGAGGAATGTAATAATGAAAGTATCTTATCATGGACATTCAGTTGTGAAAATTGAGGCGAATGGAAAAGTTATTTTAATTGACCCATTTTTAACAGGTAATCCGAAAACAGATTTAAAAGCTGAAGATGTAAAAGTGGATGCAATTCTTTTATCGCATGGACACGGTGATCATGTTGGAGATACAGTAGAACTTGCGAAGAAAAATAATGCAGTTGTTGTAGCGCCATTTGAACTAGCAACATTTTTAAGTTGGCAAGGTGTAAATACACACCCGATGCATATTGGGGGTTCACATGAATTTGACTTCGGAAAAGTGAAGTTTACACAAGCATTCCACGGCTCTAGTTATATTGATGAAGCAAATAAGACGATTACATATACAGGTATGCCAGCAGGTATTTTATTTACAGCAGAAGAGAAAACTGTATACCACGCAGGAGATACTGCACTATTCTCTGATATGAAGTTAATTGGGGAATTAAATAAAGTTGATCTAGCATTTTTACCAATTGGTGATAATTTCACAATGGGGCCAGAAGATGCTGTACTAGCGGCAAAATGGATTAATGCGAAAACTGTTGTACCGATGCATTACAATACGTTCCCAGTTATTGAACAAGATCCATATCAATTTGTAGAAAAGCTACAAAATTGTACAGGGAAAGTATTAGAAGCTGGAGAAAGTATTACACTATAGAAAAGAAACCCTTCATTTGAAAAGAAAAGTGAAGGGTTTTTTACGTGTGTAGGACAGCTTTTAATGCTTGTATTTGTTTTGGTGATTCTTCTCTTTTGGTACGTGGTTGTTCAGGTGTTTCATTCAATTCCATTGCAACTTTTTTCCCATCTACGAAAGCTAAAAATACAGCACCTACAACCTCTAAAAGTTTTTTCATCATGTGTTCGCTCCTTTATTTTATTTCTTGTCTTAATTGTATAGGCAATTAAGTGGGCGAACTATCGAATGAGATGACAATAGCATTACATTGTTGTAATAGAATGACTGGTGGAATGTAAGTGTCATTTTGTTATAAAAAAAATAGTACAGGTATGCAAAGAGAGAGTGTAACAGTTTTGAAAATATAGTATACTGAAAGTACAACACATGAAGAATTTAGGGAAAAGAAAGTATGGTGAAACCATTTGGCTACTAAGCATAACCAAATTTTAGAACATATTAATAGCCTGCCAGTAGGCCATAAAATTTCTGTAAGACAAATTGCGAAAGATTTGAGTGTAAGTGAAGGTACCGCTTACCGTGCAATTAAAGATGCAGAAAATAAAGGATATGTTAGTACAATTGAACGTGTCGGAACAATTCGAATTGAACAAAAGAAGAAAGAGAATATCGAAAAACTGACATATGCAGAAGTCGTTAACATTGTCGACGGTCAAGTACTTGGGGGCAGAGAAGGACTACATAAAACATTAAATAAATTCGTAATCGGAGCTATGAAATTAGAAGCGATGATGCGCTATACAGAAGCTGGGAATTTACTCATTATTGGTAACCGTACCAATGCACATGAATTAGCGCTAGAAACTGGAGCCGCTGTATTAATTACGGGCGGATTTGATACGGAAGATCATGTGAAGAAATTAGCAGACGAATTAAAGCTGCCGATCATTTCAAGTAGCTACGATACATTTACGGTCGCAACGTTAATTAATCGTGCAATTTATGACCAACTTATTAAGAAAGAAATTGTACTCGTTGAAGATATTTTAACGCCAATTGAAGAAACGTTATATTTAAAGCCGAGTGATACAGTACAGCAATGGCATGCATATAACGAAGAGACAATGCACGGAAGATATCCAATTGTCGATGAAAGTAACAAAGTACTAGGAATCGTAACTTCAAAAGATATGATCGGAGTAGCGAAAGAAACACCAATTGATAAAGTAATGACAAAACACCCAATTACAGTGAACGGTAAAATGTCTGTCGCAGCTGCGGCACGTATGATGGTGTGGGAAGGAATTGAATTACTTCCTGTCGTTGAGGAAGGAAACAAACTGCAAGGTATTATTAGCCGTCAAGATGTACTTCAGGCACTGCAAATGATTCAACGTCAGCCACAAGTTGGAGAAACCATTGATGATATTGTAACGAATCAATTTATGACACCAAAAGAAGCGAAGAATGAGCATCTATATCAATTTTCGGTGACGCCGCAAATGACGAACTCAATCGGGACGTTATCGTACGGTGTATTTGCAACAATTGTGACAGAAGCGACAAATCGCGTCATTCGTGCGCAAAAGAAAAGTGATTTAATTGTTGAAAACTTAACGATTTATTTCGTAAAGCCGGTTCAAATTGATAATGTTGTATCTGTTCATCCGAAAGTATTAGAAATTGGACGTAAATTTGGTAAGGTCGATGTAGAGGTGCATCATGAAGGTAATGTTGTTGGAAAAGCATTACTTATGGTTCAGTTAATCGATAAATAAAAAGATGGAACAAATCGTTTTGATTTGTTCCATCTTTTTTTGTTGTTTTAAATTTGAAAGGCATGATTTTAGATGGGAGTTTTAGTGAAATATGTATGGGATGGAGTGGAAAAGTAATGTGAGAAAAGACGGAATAATAATTCAATTCAGTTGTATATTGTGTTATGATTATATTGTAAGAAAATGGAATCGCGAGAGGTGGTATGCATTATGTCGTCAGCCGTACTCTTTTTTGGTAGTATCGCACTATTTTACTTTCTTGTAATGATACCGATTCAATATTTATATTTACAAGGTTTACATGAAAAAAAGGAAAAGACAGGATTATCTCAGCGAGAGCTATATGAAAAAATGTCTTTTGGAGAAGAACAATTACATTTTCACGTACAAGGGAACCCATTTAATATACCATCTGCGTTTGTTGCGTATATGATTTTGAAAGTTAAGGGACGTAAAAAAGCATCACAATATTGATGCTTTTTTACGTTGCTTCATAGACTTCAGCTTCTTTAACTGCTAATGGCAAGAAATGTTTGTATTGGCGAAACCCGTTAAATACACTTGCACTACCAAATAGAACGAATAAAACACCAACGATAATACGAGCGGTTGAAAGTTCTAAAAAGAATTGGTTTATCCCGAAAAATAAAACGAATGAACCGAGTGCCATTGCGGATTTTCCTGAGAGCCAACCTTTCTCCATTGGGCGGTTTGTACGAAAGTATTTTGTTTTGTAAAAGAGGTACAACATAAATGAGACGATAATACAGAAGACTAATACTGGCATAATGAACACTCCCATCGCTTTGTGAAAAATAATAGAAAAGAAAAAGAAATATCTAAACTTTCTAACTTTTATTATAAAGCAATTGTTCGCATGTATGAAATACTTTCCGTTATAATGGAGGATAAAGTGAAGAAGTTGATTAAAAAGGAGATTATACATATGCATGAGCAAATTTTAGGAGCAATTAAAGAGTTTGATACAATTATTATTCATCGCCACGTGCGTCCGGATCCAGATGCGTTAGGTTCACAGGGTGGTCTTGGTACAATTCTACAAGAATCGTTTCCAGAGAAAAATATTTATACGGTTGGGTATAATGAGCCGTCACTAGCATACTTACGAGTAATGGATGATATTGAAGATAGTGTATACGAAAATGCGCTTGTTATTGTTTGTGATACTGCGAATCAAGAACGTGTTGACGATCAACGCTATACAAAAGGGAAGATGTTAATTAAAATTGATCATCATCCAAATGAAGATCCGTATGGAGATATTACGTGGGTAGATACGACAGCGAGTTCTACAAGTGAAATGATTTATGAGTTTTATAACTATGGAAAAGATAAAGGATTAAAAATAACAAAAGAAGCAGCCCGCCTTATTTTAGCAGGAATTGTTGGAGATACAGGTCGTTTCTTATTCCCGAATACGACAGCAAAAACACTTCGTTACGTAAGTGAGCTTGTTGACATGGGTGTGAAATTCACAGATTTATACAATGAGATGTATAAGACAAAAGAAAAAATTGCTCGTTTAAACGGTTATATTTTACAAAACTTTACGATGGTAGAAGAAGGAGCAGCTTACATTAAATTAACGAAAGAAGTATTAGAAGAGTTTGATGTACTTCCTTCTGAAGCATCTGGTGTTGTTGGAGCGCTTGGCAATATTGATGGATTAAAGGCGTGGGTTCTATTTTTAGAGGAAGACGACGTAATTCGTGTTCGTCTTCGTTCAAAAGGACCAGTTATAAACAAATTAGCAATGCAATATAACGGCGGGGGGCATCCGATGGCTTCTGGTGCGAAGGCATCTTCTTGGGAAGAAGCGGATCGTCTTTTTGCTGATTTACGTGAGATTTGTAAATAAGAGACTATATGTTAGAACGAAAAGAAGGAGCGGCGCTAAAGCCCTCCTTCTTTATTTTTCTTTCTCTATAGTAATGCTAATTTCAAGCACTGTATCAAAAGATATTGTATCGACTTTAAAACGGTATAGCCGATCGTAATGTTTGTACGTTTTATTTTCGATTACCTTTTTAAGTAGGTCTTTATTTTTTGCGATACTTTGAATGTTTTTCGTTAAAAGATGTTGGAGGTCATTATGGATAGATGTAGTCATATTTTCGAGTGTGAGATTGTCTAAATCGTATTTTTCTCGATTGATAAGTTTTATTTTAATCTCTTGAATGGTTAAGAGCCGTTTATTTTCAGTGTTCAATTTTTCTTGATCTTCGAGAAGGACGTGGAGCTTTGCTTCTTGTTTTTCTATAATTTCTCTTTGTTCTGCTATTTTACTAGCTTGTTCTTCTTGAAAAACACCGTATATGTACAAAAAAATAAACCAGCTCAACACGCCTCCAACAGCAGCCCCAGCTAATACTAAGTACCATCTTTTTGCTGTATTGGCACTTGGTACTCTCATACATGTTCCTGCGTTAGCCATTTAATAATAATGAGACCTGTTTGCATACCACCAGTTGCGAAAAAAATAAGGAGAATTTGCTTTACGATATCTTTCATATCTCCGCCAAAGAAACTTCTTTCAAAGCTATAAAAGGTATCGAATGTTCCGCCGATTGCTGCAACGAGTGCCCAAATTCTTAAATTTTGGGCGAATTGATTAATGTAAGTTAGAGCTGGTTTTCCGATAAGAAACGCACCAAATCCACCAATTAATGAACCGCCAAGTATAACCCCAAAGGCAATAAAATAACTAATAATAAGCAGAGAGAAAAAAGTATGTTCTCTTACATCCATCGTCATTCCCCTTTCTTCTTCATATATATGGACAAAGTATAAGAAGTATGTTTTGATTTCCGCTTTCCTCATCACCTATAATAAAAGTAGTCAAATAGGTAAAGAGAGGGTACAACAGTGAAGTTTGTGCATTTACAATGTCAAACCGTTTTTAGTTTATTAAAAAGTGCTTGTAAAATTGATGAGCTTGTAGTCAGGGCGAAAGAACTCGGTTTTTCATCGCTGGCTATTACGGATGAAAATGTTATGTATGGCGTTATTCCGTTTTATAAAGCATGTAAGAAACATGGTATACAGCCTGTTATTGGATTAACCGCTTCTATTTTTAGTGAAGAAGAAGAAAGGTCTTATCCGCTTGTATTACTTGCTGAGAATGAAATAGGCTACCAAAATTTATTAAAGATTTCTAGCAGTATTATGACAAAGTCCAAAGAAGGTATTCCTAAGAAGTGGCTTGCGCATTATGCGAAAGGATTAATTGCAATTTCACCAGGTAAAGATGGCGAAATTGAGCAATTATTACTAGAAGACAATGAGAGTCAGGCTGAAGAAGTAGCTCGCACGTATCAAAATATGTTTGGCCATTTTTATATGAGTTTGCAGCATCATGCGATTCAAGATGAGTTGCTTTTACAAGAGAAACTACCTGAATTTATTAGTAGGGTTAATATTCCAGTCGTTGCAACAAACGATGTGCGCTATATCAATCAAAGTGACGCGCTTGTTCACGAATGTTTACTATCTGTTGAAAGTGGAACGAAAATGACTGATCCAGATAGGCCGAGGCTGAAAACAGATCAGTATTATTTAAAGTCATCGGATGAAATGGAAGCACTATTTTCCCATGCGCCGGAAGCAATCCAAAATACAATAAAAATTGCAGAGCGTTGCCAAGTAGAAATACCGTTCCATGTAAATCAACTTCCGAAGTTTCCTGTTCCGTCTAATGAAACGAGTGATATATACTTGCGTCGTGTTTGTGAAGAAGGTTTGCGGAAACGATATGGTGAACCGAAAGAAGTGCATATAAAGCGTTTGGATCATGAATTAAATGTTATTTCTCGTATGGGATTTAGTGATTATTTCCTCATCGTATGGGATTTTATGAAGTATGCACATGAAAATCATATTCTAACAGGACCAGGTCGTGGATCGGCAGCTGGTTCACTCGTTTCATACGTATTAGAAATTACAGATATTGATCCAATTGAATACGATCTATTATTTGAAAGGTTTTTAAATCCTGAACGTGTGACGCTTCCCGATATTGATATTGATTTTCCAGACGTAAGACGTGATGAGATGATTCGATATGTGAAAGATAAATACGGTCAGCTCCGTGTTGCGCAAATTGTAACGTTTGGTACGCTTGCAGCAAAAGCGGCAATTAGAGACATTGCTCGCGTAATGGGGCTTCCGCCGCGAGATATTGATATATTTTCAAAACTTATTCCATCAAAGCTTGGTATAACGTTAAAAGATGCATATGAAGAATCACAATCACTTCGTGAGTTTATACAAGGGAATCTTCTGCATGAGCGTGTATTTGAAATCGCAAAACGTGTAGAAGGTTTACCACGTCATACGTCTATTCATGCGGCTGGTGTTATTATGAGTCAAGAACCGCTAACAGGAAGTGTAGCAATTCAAGAAGGACATAACGATGTTTATGTTACGCAATATCCAGCCGATGCGCTAGAAGAACTTGGTTTGCTTAAGATGGACTTTTTAGGATTACGTAATTTAACGTTACTTGAAAATATTATAAAATTTATCGCGAACAAAACAGGGAAAGAAATCGATATAAGAAACTTACCTCTTCAAGATGAAAAGACGTTCCAATTATTAGGGAGAGGGGATACAACAGGTGTATTCCAGCTTGAGTCGGGTGGTATGCGAAATGTACTTCGCGGGTTAAAACCGAATGAGTTTGAAGATATCGTAGCTGTTAACTCGTTATACAGACCAGGACCGATGGAACAGATACCGACTTTTATTGAATCGAAACATGGAAAAAGAAAAATTGAATATTTACATCCGGATTTAAAGCCGATTTTAGAAAGAACATACGGCGTCATTGTATACCAAGAACAAATTATGCAAATTGCATCGAAGTTAGCTGGTTTTTCGCTCGGAGAAGCAGATTTACTGCGCCGTGCGGTGAGTAAAAAAAATCGTGATATTTTAGATCAGGAACGTAAGCATTTCGTCCAAGGATGTTTGCGAAATGGTTATGATGAGACATCCGCAGAGAAAATTTATGATTTAATTGTAAGATTTGCGAATTACGGTTTTAACCGAAGTCACGCTGTAGCTTACAGTATGATCGGATATCAGCTTGCCTATTTGAAAGCGAATTATACGCTGGAATTTATGACGGCATTATTATCAAGCGCAATTGGAAATGAAGATAAGATTGTACAGTATATACGAGAAACGAAGCGGAAAGGTTTTCACGTTTTGCCACCGTCTCTTCAGAGGAGTGGCTACAACTTCCAAATAGAAGGGAATGCGATACGTTACAGTTTACTTTCGATCCGAAATATTGGAATGGCTACAGTGACGGCATTATTAGAAGAACGAGAGAAAAAAATGTTCGAAGATTTATTTGAATTTTGTCTTCGTATGCCGTCAAAGTTCGTAACGGAGCGTAATTTAGAAGCTTTCGTCTGGTCGGGATGTTTTGACGATTTTGGTGTTTCGAGAACGAATTTATGGAAAAGTATTAAAGGGGCGTTAGAGTACGCGAATCTCGCACGTGATTTAGGAGATGCTGTTCCAAAATCAAAATATGTACAAGGAGAAGGGTTATCTTTTATTGAACAACTAAATAAAGAGAAGGAAGCGCTTGGCTTTTATTTATCAAGTTATCCGACAGCGCAATATGTGAAGTTAGCAAAAGAATTAGAAATTCCATCTCTCGCTCAGGCGATGCGACACAAGAAAAAAGTACAAAGAGCTATTGTGTATATAACAAGTGTGAGAGTGATTCGTACGAAAAAGTTTCAAAAGATGGCATTTATTACATTCTGTGATCAAAATGATGAAATGGAAGCGGTCCTCTTCCCGGAAACGTATATACATTTCTCGGATAAGTTGCAAGAAGGAGCAATTGTTTTAGTTGACGGTACGATTGAGCTAAGAAATCATAAGCTGCAATGGATTGTAAATGGACTATATCCGCTAGAGGAAATGGATGTTTATGAAGAAAAGAAAGACGCATCTGTTTACGTGAAATTGCCGTCTCAGTATGAGAAAAAGCTTTTAAATCAGGTTACGAAAATATTGTTCGACTATTCAGGTTTTGCGAAAGTACTAATTTATTATGAAAAGGAACATAAAATGGTACAATTATCTCGGAGTTTATCGATTCATCCAAGTGAAGAATGTTTAGGAGCACTTCGTGAAATTGTCGGGGAAGAAAATGTAGTTGTGAAAATATAATGGACAATTTCCCTACACTTCGATTATTATAGTAGTAGTGTTCGTGGTCAGACCACTTGGAGAAATTGATATCAGCAAGAATAATTTGAGGAGAGTGGATAGTTTGTCAACACTTCGTGAAGAAGCACTTCACATGCATAAAGTGCATCAAGGAAAATTAGAAACTGTATCAAAAGTAAAAGTAGAAAATGCAAAAGATTTAAGTCTTGCATATTCTCCAGGGGTTGCAGAACCTTGTAAAGAAATTTATGACGATAAAAGTAAGGTATATGAATATACGATGAAGGGAAATATGGTAGCAGTTGTGACAGATGGAACAGCTGTACTTGGTCTTGGTAACATTGGACCTGAAGCATCTCTTCCAGTAATGGAAGGTAAAGCTGTATTATTCAAGAGCTTTGCTGGTGTAGATGCATTCCCAATTGCCTTAAATACAAACGATGTAGATAAAATTGTTGAAACTGTAAAATTAATGGAGCCAACTTTTGGCGGCGTTAACTTAGAAGATATCGCAGCACCAAACTGCTTCATTATTGAAGAGCGTTTGAAAAAAGAAACAAATATTCCTATCTTCCATGATGATCAACACGGAACAGCTATTGTAACAGTAGCAGGTCTTGTAAATGCACTGAAATTAGTTGGAAAGAAAATGTCTGACATTAAAGTTGTCGCAAATGGCGCAGGTGCAGCAGGTATTGCAATTATTAAACTTTTATATCGCTATGGTGTACGCGACATTATTATGTGTGACCGTAAAGGCGCAATCTATGATGGTCGTCCTACAGGTATGAATCCGGTGAAGGATGAAGTTGCAAAATATACAAATAAGAATCGTATAGAAGGTTCTTTAGCTGATGTTGTACAAGGTGCGGACGTATTCATTGGTGTATCTGCAGAAGGTGCATTAACAGAAGAGATGGTTCGTACAATGAATGACGATGCGATTATTTTTGCAATGGCGAATCCAGTTCCAGAAATTATGCCAGAATTGGCAAAAGCAGCGGGCGCAGCTGTTGTTGGAACAGGTCGTTCTGACTTCCCGAACCAAGTAAATAATGTACTGGCGTTCCCTGGTATTTTCCGCGGTGCACTTGACGTACATGCGACACAAATTAACGAAGAAATGAAGATGGCAGCTGTACAGGCTATTGCTGAGCTTGTAGCAGAAGATGAGTTAAATGCAGACTATATCATTCCGGCACCATTTGACGCGCGTGTAGCGCCTCAAGTAGCGGCTTACGTTGCAAAAGCAGCAATGGAGACAGGAGTAGCTCGCCGTCAAGTAGATCCAAATGAGATCGCTGAAAAAACAAAACAATTAGCGCTGATTGGTAAAGAATAAGCGAGGAATTTCCATTGACATCATCAAATACAAAAGTATATCTCGAAATTGTAAAAAAAATCCGTTCCATTATGGAAGAGGATGGTTTGGTGGCGGGGGATCGTTTGCCGTCTGAGCGTGAGTTAAGTTCACGCTTAAACGTAGGACGTTCCTCTGTAAGAGAAGCATTGCGTGCTTTAGAACTGGTAGGATTGATTGAAACGAGACGTGGTGAAGGGACGTTTATTCGAAACTTTTATGATAACGGTCTTGTACAATTAATTGCTCCGTTCTTATTGCAAGATGAGAAAACAATTCGTGATTTATTACAAACGAAACGATTACTTGAGAAAGATATGATTCGAATTGTATGTAATTTACCGAAAGAAACGTTTTCTAAAGTACTAAGTAGATTACACCAAGTACTTGAAGGAAATGAAAGCTCAGTCCCAACGCTTCATCAAACGTTCTTTAAAACACTTATTGAACAAGTCGATAATTATTTACTATATCGCATTTGGATGATCGTAAATGATTACGTAGCAACTCTTTCTTGTAAAGTTTCAAGAGATTCTATCGATATGTATAGAAAGCTTTATGCTACTTTGGAAGAAAAACAAGAAAATGATGCACTAAAAATTTACGATGAATTAGTAGAGAATATACAGTTTCACTCGTAATGTATAAAATTTGTCGAAATGACCATGACACGTTATGACAAACATTCTACCGCGTAGCGGTTAAAGTTAAACGTAAAGAGTGAGGTTATTAGACAGATTGAGAAGATAAGGCTAACATCAAACTTTGGTGTTAGCCCCATTTTCTTCTTACGCTAACCTTAGCTCTCAACGAAGGGGGTCAAATTGTGCTAAGAGATTTATTCGTGAAAAAGAAAAAGTACGCTGCAATACCTTCAGAACAAGTACGAAAAGATGTACCAGATGGCGTTATGACAAAATGTCCGGAATGTAAAAAAATCATGTATACGAAAGAACTTCTAAAAAATTTAAAAGTATGTGTGAATTGTGGATATCATCATCCTATGAATGCATGGGAACGTCTTGATAGTATATTGGACGAAGGGTCATTCCGTGAGTATGACAAAGAAATGGTTTCATTAAATCCACTCGAGTTTCCAGGTTATGAAGAGAAACTAGAGAGCGATCGTAAGAAGACTGAATTGAACGAAGCGGTTGTAACTGGTGAAGGAACAATTGATGACATGCTTGTTGTTGTTGCAGTAATGGATTCTCGTTTTCGAATGGGGAGCATGGGCTCTGTAGTAGGAGAAAAAATCGCCCGTGCGGTTGAAAAGGCGTACGACTTACAAGTTCCATTTATTATCTTTACTGCTTCGGGTGGTGCCCGTATGCAAGAAGGTATATTAAGTTTAATGCAAATGGCAAAAACAAGCGTAGCTTTGAAAAAGCATAGTAATGCAGGAGGATTATTTATTTCTGTTATGACTCACCCAACGACGGGCGGGGTTTCAGCGAGTTTCGCTTCACTTGGTGATTATAATCTTGCAGAACCAGGTGCACTTATCGGATTTGCTGGTAGACGTGTAATTGAACAAACGGTGCGTGAGAAACTACCAGAAGATTTCCAAACGGCAGAATTCTTACTAGATCATGGTCAATTAGATGCGGTGGTGCATCGTGATGATATGAGAGAATCACTTCGCAAGATTTTAGAAGTTCATCAAGGAGGGGAAATGGCTGTATGGCAGAGCTAGAATTTGAAAAACCAGTTGTTGAGCTAAGAAATAAGATTCGTGAACTGAAAGACTATACGAAAAACAGCCAGATGGACTTCAGTGAGGAGATTCGTATTTTGGAAGAAAAGCTAGAAAATTTAGAGGAAGATATATACGGCAATCTGAAAGTATGGGACCGTGTTCAAATTGCTCGTCATGCAGAACGACCGACAACGCTCGATTATATTGAGCACTTATTTACTGATTTTTTCGAATGTCATGGAGATCGTCTATTTGGCGATGATGCAGCGATTGTCGGCGGCATTGCGAAATATAAAGGGATGCCTGTAACTGTAATTGGGCATCAGCGCGGAAAAGATACGAAAGAAAATATTCGCCGTAACTTTGGAATGCCTCATCCAGAAGGATATCGAAAAGCATTACGTTTAATGAAGCAGGCGGAAAAGTTCAATCGTCCTATTATTTGTTTTATTGATACGAAAGGAGCTTATCCTGGTAAAGCTGCTGAAGAACGTGGTCAAAGTGAAGCTATCGCCCGCAATTTATTTGAAATGGCAGGTTTAACGGTACCTGTTATTTGTATCGTTATCGGCGAAGGTGGTAGTGGTGGTGCGCTAGGCCTTGGAGTTGGAGATTACATTCATATGCTAGAAAATTCCACTTATTCTGTTATTACACCAGAGGGTGCAGCGGCAATTCTTTGGAAAGATGCAGGAAAAGCAAAGGAAGCTGCAGAGGCAATGAAAATTACAGCAGCAGATTTGAAAGAATTAGGTGTAATTGACGAAATTATTCCAGAAGCAAGAGGCGGAGCTCACCGTAATATTTTGAAACAGTCAGAAAATATAGACTTAATGATTCGAAAAACTTTTGAACAATTAAACGGAATTTCGAAAGATGAATTAATCGAAAAACGTTATGAAAAATATATGAAAATTGGGCAAGTTTCGTTTTCAAACGCTTCCATTTGGATAAAATAAGAAAAGCGTGCGTTCCACTTCGCGAATGCACGTTTTTATTATGAAAAGACACATCTTCTCCATTGTATTTTTATATTTTTTCGTGTTATTTTATTATAAGGCAAATAATCTTTATGAGGTGAGTACAAATGAAACGTATTGGTGTATTAACAAGTGGTGGAGATTCACCTGGTATGAATGCTGCCATTCGTGCAGTTGTTCGTAAAGCGATTTTCCATGATATTGAAGTATATGGTATTTACCATGGATACGCTGGATTAATTTCTGGTCACATTGAAAAATTAGAACTTGGTTCTGTTGGCGATATTATCCACCGCGGTGGTACAAAATTATATACAGCAAGATGTCCTGAGTTTAAAGATCCAGAAGTACGACTAAAAGGTATCGAGCAATTAAAGAAACACGGTATCGAAGGACTTGTTGTTATTGGTGGAGATGGTTCTTACCAAGGCGCTAAAAAATTAACTGAACAAGGATTCCCATGTGTTGGTGTACCAGGTACAATCGACAATGATATCCCTGGAACAGACTTCACAATTGGTTTCGATACAGCTTTAAACACTGTTATTGATGCAATTGATAAAATTCGTGACACAGCTACATCTCATGAACGTACATATGTTATCGAAGTAATGGGACGTCACGCTGGTGATATCGCATTATGGGCTGGTTTAGCTGATGGTGCGGAAACGATCTTAATTCCAGAAGAAGAGTATGACATGGATGATGTTATCGCTCGTCTGAAGCGTGGTAGTGAACGTGGTAAAAAACACAGTATTATCGTTGTAGCTGAAGGTGTTGGAAGTGCAATTGACATCGGTAAGCACATTGAAGAAGCAACAAACTTTGATACTCGTGTAACTGTATTAGGTCACGTACAACGTGGTGGATCACCAAGTGCACAAGACCGTGTATTAGCAAGTCGTCTTGGCGCAAGAGCAGTTGAATTATTAATTGCTGGTAAAGGCGGACGTTGTGTAGGTATTCAAGATAACAAACTTGTTGATCATGACATTATCGAAGCGTTAGCTCAAAAGCATACAATCGATAAAGACATGTATCAATTATCTAAAGAATTATCCATCTAATCGGCGTAATGTCAGATATTTGGGAACGGTTTCATAATTTTCGGAGGTGCAATATGCGTAAAACTAAAATTGTATGTACTATAGGTCCTGCTAGTGAAAGTATTGAAAAATTAGAGCAATTAATCGAAGCAGGTATGAACGTTGCTCGTTTAAACTTCTCTCATGGTAGCCATGAAGAGCACGGAGCTCGTATTAAAAACATTCGTGAAGCTTCAAAGAAAACTGGTAAAACAGTTGGTATCTTACTTGATACAAAAGGTCCAGAAATCCGTACTCACGACTTCGTAGACGGACAAGCTGAGCTTGTAACAGGTGCAGAAGTAGTTCTTTCTACTGAGCAAGTATTAGGTACTGCAGAGAAGTTCTCTGTATCTTATGCTGGTCTTTATGACGATGTAGACCCAGGTTCTCGTATTCTAATCGATGACGGTCTTATCGAACTAGAAGTAATCGAAAAAGCTGATGGAAACATCCGTACAAAAGTTCTTAACAGCGGAACTGTAAAAAATAAAAAAGGTGTTAACGTACCAAACGTAAGCATTAAGCTTCCTGGTATCACTGAAAAAGACGTAAAAGATATCATCTTCGGTATCGAGCAAAAAGTTGATTTCATTGCAGCTTCATTCGTACGTAAAGCGTCTGACGTATTAGAAATCCGTGAATTATTAGAAGAGCATAACGCTCAATACATTCAAATCGTACCAAAAATCGAAAACCAAGAAGGTATCGACAACATCGATTCAATCTTAGAAGTTTCTGACGGTTTAATGGTAGCTCGTGGTGACATGGGTGTAGAAATTCCACCAGAAGAAGTACCGTTAGTACAAAAACGTCTAATTAAAAAATGTAACGTGTTAGGTAAACCAGTTATTACTGCAACACAAATGTTAGATTCTATGCAACGTAACCCACGTCCAACTCGTGCGGAAGCAAGTGACGTAGCTAACGCAATCTTCGATGGTACAGATGCAATCATGCTTTCAGGTGAAACAGCTGCTGGACAATACCCAGTAGAAGCAGTAACAATGATGGCTAACATTGCGGTACGTGTTGAAAAATCATTACAATATGAAGATATGTTCAAAAAACGTATTAAAGAGTTCACTCCAACAATTACAGATGCAATTAGCCAATCTGTTGCACATACAGCACTTGCTCTTGATGTAGCTGCAATCGTAGCTCCAACAGAAAGTGGATATACTGCGAAAATGATCTCTAAATACCGTCCAAAATCTCCAATCGTAGCTGTAACATCTGACGAGCAAGTAGGACGTCGTCTTGCACTTGTTTGGGGTGTACAAGCATTTATGGCTGAGAAGCGCGCAGCTTCAACTGACGAAATGTTAGATACAGCAATTCAAACAGGTATGGATGCAGGCCTAATCGGACTTGGAGATACTGTAGTGATTACTGCTGGTGTTCCAGTTGCTGAAACTGGTACAACAAACTTAATGAAAATCCACGTTGTTGGTGAAGAAATTGCTAAAGGACAAGGAATCGGTCGTAAAGCTGCAAAAGGTAAAGTAGTTGTAGCAAAAACAGCTGCTGAAGCTGTAGCGAACGTAAACGAAGGTGATATCCTTGTTACAACAAGCACTGATAAAGATATGATTCCTGCAATCGAAAAAGCTGCAGCTTTAGTTGTAGAAGAAGGTGGCTTAACAAGCCATGCAGCTGTTGTAGGTGTATCAATCGGTATTCCTGTTATCGTTGGTGTAAACGGCGTAACAGCAACTTTAAAAAATGGCCAAGAAGTAACAGTTGATGCAGCACGCGGAATTGTTTATAATGGACATGCGGAAGTGCTATAAGTAATACGGAGAGAAGGATCGGAGTCCTTCTCTTTTTTTTACACAAAAACGAGATAAAATTAGCTTAAAGCGCCTAGAATTGCTTTTAAAAGCTGTTTGTTATGGGTTTTAATATGAAAGGGTATCTATATTTCATATGATGTATATAGGCATTGTGAGGGCGTTAAAAGTGAGATGTGAGAGAGGTGTAGAACTATGAAGTGGTTACTATTCTTGTTTATTTTAATACCGGCGATTGAGATTACGGTCTTAATTGGATCAAGTCATGTAATAGGTTTATGGTCTACGTTCGCTATGATTGTATTTACAGGTGTTGTAGGTGTGTATTTGGCGAAAAGACAAGGGTTTAAAGTGCTTGGAGAGATTCAATCTAAGTTGAATAGAGGGGAAATGCCAGGTGAGGCGGTACTAGATGGTATTTTTGTATTTGTAGGAGGTATTCTCTTAGTGCTTCCTGGGTATGTGACAGATATGCTAGGGTTTATCTGCGTGATCCCTATTACGAGAGCTTTATTGAAGCCGCTTGTTATGAAGTGGATGGAATGGAAATTTAGAAAGAATTCTACTATTATTATTCAGAAATAGCACTTAGATTGTAGAAATCTAAGTGCTATTTTTTTGTCTTGTAAAAGGAGAGGAACTTGCTGATTGAAGCTTTGTTTTACCGCGCTATTTGTGGGGTGGAATTTCTATCTCAAAGCTGGGCTGCTCGTAAGTGTCTGATGTGGGGCGAATGATGAGTGGGGATGAACAAAACGTTCGCTTATTATATTTGCTATATAATTTTCGTTTGAACTCTTGTGTGTACTTCGATTAAACTTGTGATTTTTTAGTGCTATTAATTTAGATGAATAAGATGGAGGGAAACACTGCTAAATTAAAGTTTTGCTTTCTTATATAGAGGAACGATTGGTGTGAAAAATTCATATAAAAAGGCGGAGATTGTTAGTTGAAGTCTTATTTTATGCTATTTTGTATATTTATTCATTTACATAAAAAGTAATAAATGTAAATGATAATTATAAAATAAACAGAATAAATATGTAAAAACACCACGGAATATGCGTTTTTCATGCAAAAAAACAAGAGAATTATCTTTTTTGAGTGCAATTCTCTTGTTTTTTGTAATAAGTATGAAAAATAAGTACAAGGAATAATCAGTGGGAATTTCCCACTGATTACAGGTAAGTTTTTTGTTGTGTATGAATTAGAAACTATTATTTTGAAGGTGAACCTTTAATATATTTCCACAAGTCATGGAAGACATTAGCTTTGTGTAATGTATTAAGTAGTACTAAGGTGACTGGGCCGATGATTAATCCTAAAAAGCCAAAAAGTTTAAAGCCGACAAATAGAGCGACGAGTGTTGCTAATGGATCGAGACCGATGTTAGATGAAAGTACTTTCGGCTCCATAATTTGTCTTTGGACAATCACGACGATGTATAAAATGAGAAGACCAATGGCGAATGCGGTATCGCCAGTGAAAAATACGTATATAACCCATGGAACAAAGACTGCGCCTGTTCCTAAATATGGTAGTAAATCTACAACCCCTGTAATAATCGCGATAGTAATGGCGTATGGTACGCGTAATATTAAAAGCCCGATTAGTACAATGACAGTTGTCATAGATACGAGTGTAAGTTGTGCTTTCACAAAACCAAACAAAGCTTTTCTTAAGTCGACAAAAATAGTTTTTCCATAGCCATGTACACGATTCGGTAGCAATTTTCTTGCTTTCTGAGCAAGACGGTGCCAATCGTAACTAATGAAGAAAGTGGCTAATAAAATGAATACAAGGACAGTTAAAGTTGTTGGCAGTGCACTAATGAAATTCGTTAACCCGCTTATAATGGCGGTTAAAAGTTCTTTCATTTGTGTTGTCGCTTCTGTTCCTAAGTTTTGAATGTTTTGTGTAATTGTATAGCGCTGTGGTTCTCCAAGATGATTAAATTTAGAGATTAAATCATCGTAGAGAGGCATAATATGATTAAGTGCAAATTGCTGAGCGAATGTAACGATATCTGGAAACTTTACTGTAACAAGTTGTAGTAAGTATGTTGTGGCAGATATTGCTTCAGTCACAAGATATGTAACAAGTCCAACGATAGCTCCAAATACGAGAATTAAGCTAACGAGTACTGCTAGTGCGCGAGGAAATTGTAGTTTTTGATTAAGGAAATTGACGACAGGATTAATCAAATAAGCAAATGCAAAAGCGATAATAAAAGGATAGATAAGCCCTGACATGTATAGTAATACATAAAACCCAGCTACCGTTGCTACAATGACAAATATGAGTCGCAATATCATATATAGTAAGTTTCGGTTCAAAGATGTATACCTCCCATTCCAATTTGGATTATCCTAATTCGTTCAACTTATAACGAGTGTGCCCCACTGATTAAAGTTTCACTTTATGTTATAGTGGAATGATGGATTTTTCCTGCTTTTTCAGTATGTGAGTGACTGTGAAAGCTTGGTGTTGATGCTTCTACTATATGGTAAAAACTTCATTTTCTCTTCTTTTTATTTTACCTGTTTCTAATTAGAAAGGAAAGAAGAGACGCCTGTTTTTTAAAATGTATACACGCTTAAATTTTTATGGTGAAAGTCTCAATTTATCATTTTAAAATACATAAAAAATGAAGTGATTCATGTTGAATAGGCATCGATATATCATGTATAACGATAGGTTTAAAGGTATTTTTGTTTGGAAATGAGTTCATTATTTTCAGAAAGGAAGTGCAAACATGATTAGTCAGTCAACGTTATTTTTATTCATACTACTTATTATAGGACTTATTGCGAAAAACCAATCGCTTACTGTGGCTATTGGTGTGTTATTTTTATTGAAGTTTACGTTTTTAGGAGATAAGGTCTTTCCTTATTTACAAACGAAAGGAATTAACCTAGGTGTAACGGTCATTACAATAGCGGTGCTCGTACCGATTGCGACGGGGGAAATAGGTTTTAAACAACTTGGAGAAGCGGCAAAATCTTATTATGCGTGGATTGCTTTAGCTTCAGGTGTAGCGGTCGCTTTGTTAGCGAAAGGCGGCGTACAATTGTTGACAACGGATCCTCACATTACAACTGCGCTTGTTTTTGGGACAATTATAGCGGTTGCGCTATTTAATGGGGTTGCTGTTGGTCCGTTAATTGGGGCTGGAATTGCCTATGCGGTTATGAGTATTATACAAATGTTTAAATAAGGAATTTTATAGTAATATAAAATTTTTGAATTCTTTCTGTTCACAAAAGTCAGATAATTGTTTATAATAGGATTAGAAACTTTGAAAAGTTACATAACAGCAGAGACTTTACACCAGATAAAATAAAAACAACATAAAACAATTTTATAATGATATTGTTTTATGTTGTTTTTATCATAAAACTCTTCGGAATGTATTTTCCTCACTAACTTGTTGTTTTGAGCGTGAGGATTCGGGGAGACATTCACGCTCATGCTTTCCATGTAGACAATGGACAATAAGAGGGGAACATCGCAACAAATTTGCATGATCGTGCATTTTGCTTGCCTAAAGAGTGAACGGGCGTTCATAATTCATAAGGGGAGCAAATAGATATAAGGAGCAAGGTTGGGAGAATTTTCAGGAAAAGGAGAGAATGTCATGACTGTTATTCGAGGTTTAGAAGGGGTAGTAGCAACAACATCATCTGTGAGCTCTATTATTGATGATACATTAACTTATGTTGGGTATAATATTGATGATTTAGCTGAGAATGCTACGTTTGAAGAAGTAGTGTACTTATTATGGCACCGCAAGCTTCCTAATGAAAAAGAACTAGCGGAATTTAATGAAATTGTATCAGAATACTATAAAGTTCCAGGTGAGATTTTAACATATTTGAAACAAGTAGATTTAAAAATTGCACATCCGATGTCTGTTTTACGAACTGCAATTTCCATGCTATCATTATACGATGAGAGCGCTGAAATTATGGATGAAAAGTCCAATTATTTGAAAGCGGTTAAATTACAGGCGCAAGTCGGAACTTTAGTTGCTGCTTACGCGAGAATCCGTAAAGGTTTAGATATTGTTGAGCCAAGAAAGGATTTATCATTAGCTGCAAACTTCTTGTACATGTTAAATGATCGCGAGCCAAATGAAGTTGAAATTGAAGCTTTTGATAAGGCGCTTGTACTTCATGCAGATCATGAGTTAAACGCTTCTACATTTACTGCACGTGTTTGCGTAGCTACACTTTCAGATGTATATTCTGGTATTACAGCAGCAATCGGTGCATTAAAAGGTCCTCTTCACGGTGGGGCAAATGAAAATGTAATGAAGATGTTAACTGAGATTGGTGAAGAAGAAAATGTAGAGTCATATATTCATAATGCTCTTCAAAATAAAGTGAAAATCATGGGCTTTGGCCACCGTGTGTATGAGCAGGGTGATCCACGTGCAAAACACTTACGTGAAATGTCTAAGAGATTATGCGTGCTTTTAGGAGAAGAGAAATGGTATAATATGTCTATCAAAATTGAAGACATTGTAACAAAAGAAAAAGGTCTTCCACCAAATGTTGATTTCTATTCAGCTTCTGTATACCATTGTTTAGGAATTGACCATGACTTATTTACACCTATTTTTGCAATTAGCCGTATGTCAGGCTGGTTAGCTCATATTCTAGAACAATATGAAAACAACCGTTTAATTCGTCCGCGTGCTGATTATAATGGACCAACGCATCAAGTGTATGTTCCAATTGCACAACGATAAGCGAATAACACTATTTTGATAGTGAAAATACGCTTTCAAAAGTCTGATTTTTTCGGAAAGATGTAATGATTAGAATATTTTAATTTGACTAACGGTTTGAACTGAGGGGTTATTCCCTCAGTTTCATACATATGAAATTTCAAACATGGGGGTTATCACATTGACGACAGGTGAAAAAATTACTGTAACTAATGGTGTTATGAATGTACCAAACAATCCGATTATTCCATTTATCGAGGGAGATGGAATTGGTCCTGATATTTGGGCAGCTGCATCTCGCGTACTAGAAGCAGCAGTTGAAAAAGCTTATGATGGTGAGAAGAAAATCGTTTGGAAAGAAGTGCTTGCAGGGGAAAAAGCATTCAACCAAACAGGCGAGTGGTTACCAGAAGAAACTTTAAACTTAATTCGTGAATATTTAATCGCGATTAAAGGTCCACTTACAACTCCAGTTGGCGGTGGTATTCGTTCTCTAAACGTAGCACTTCGTCAAGAATTAGATTTATATGTATGTCTACGTCCAGTTCGTTATTTTGAAGGTGTTCCTTCACCTGTAAAACGTCCGGAAGATACTGATATGGTTATTTTCCGTGAAAATACAGAAGACATTTATGCTGGAATTGAATATGCGCAAGGATCTCCAGAAGCAGAAAAAGTTCTTGCTTTCTTAAAAGAAGCAATGGGTGTTAATAAAATCCGCTTCCCAGAAACATCTGGTATTGGTATTAAGCCAATTTCAGAAGAAGGGACAAAGCGTCTTGTTCGTGCTGCAATTCAATATGCAATTAACGAAAAACGCTCTTCTGTTACATTAGTTCATAAAGGAAACATTATGAAATTTACAGAAGGTGCTTTCAAAAACTGGGGTTACGAAGTAGCGGAACAAGAATTCGGCGACAAAGTATTTACTTGGGCTGAATACGATCGTATCGTTGAAAAAGATGGTAAAGATGCAGCGAATAAAGCGATGGCAGACGCTGAAGTGGCTGGAAAAATCATCGTAAAAGATTCTATTGCAGACATCTTCTTACAACAAATTTTAACTCGTCCACGTGAGTTCGATGTTGTTGCAACAATGAACTTAAATGGTGACTATATCTCTGATGCACTTGCTGCACAAGTAGGTGGAATTGGTATTGCACCTGGTGCAAACATTAACTATGTGACTGGACATGCTATCTTTGAAGCTACACACGGTACAGCTCCAAAATATGCAGGTTTAGATAAAGTAAACCCATCTTCTGTTCTTCTTTCAGGTGTATTATTATTAGAACACTTAGGATGGAACGAAGCTGCGAAATTAGTAACTGCTTCTGTTGAGAAAACAATTGCTTCAAAAGTAGTAACTTATGATTTCGCACGCTTAATGGAAGGTGCAACAGAAGTGAAATGTTCTGAGTTCGCTAATGAACTTATTAAAAACATGGATGTAGCGATAATCAAAAACGCATAATTAAAGCGGGGGGTAAATTATGACAATCAAACGCAAGAAGGTTTCAGTCATCGGTGCAGGGTTTACAGGGGCAACAACGGCATTCTTATTAGCACAAAAAGAACTTGCAGATGTTGTATTAGTGGACATTCCACAACTGGAAAATCCAACAAAAGGGAAAGCGTTAGATATGTTAGAAGCGAGCCCAGTACAAGGTTTTGATGCTAACATTATTGGAACATCTGATTACGCAGATACTGCTGATTCTGACGTTGTCGTTATTACAGCAGGTATTGCACGTAAGCCTGGTATGAGCCGTGATGACTTAGTAGCAACAAACTCTAAAATTATGAAAAGTATTACGCGCGACATTGCAAAACATTCACCAAATGCAATTATTGTTGTGTTAACAAATCCAGTTGATGCAATGACATATTCTGTATTTAAAGAAGCAGGATTCCCGAAAGAGCGTGTAATCGGCCAATCGGGTGTATTAGATACAGCTCGTTTCCGTACATTCATCGCACAAGAATTAAATCTTTCTGTCAAAGACATTACAGGATTTGTTCTTGGCGGACACGGTGACGACATGGTACCTCTTGTGCGTTATTCTTATGCAGGCGGTATTCCGTTAGAAACGTTAATTCCGAAAGAGCGTTTAGAAGCAATCGTAGAACGTACACGTAAAGGTGGCGGTGAGATTGTAGGCTTATTAGGAAACGGTAGTGCATATTACGCACCAGCAGCTTCTTTAGTTGAAATGACAGAAGCAATCTTAAAAGATCAACGCCGTATATTACCAGCTATTGCGTACCTTGAAGGTGAGTATGGTTATAGTGACCTTTACTTAGGGGTACCAGTAATTCTAGGTGGTAACGGAATTGAAAAAATTATTGAATTAGAACTTCTTGCAGATGAAAAAGAAGCGTTAGATCGCTCTGTAGAATCTGTACGTAATGTAATGAAAGTTCTTGTTTAATAATTGAATAGTAGTGAAAAAGATTCGGGATTCCGAATCTTTTTCTACTATTTACCGAATTGTTTTTTTGAAATAATATGAAAACGCTATCATTTGTAATATCCTATAATGAAACTGTAGATTTATACTATACATTGCCCTCATCATAGTAAATTTCGGATAAGGTATCGCTTTTAGTAGGATAATAAGGTGAAAAAATCGGAGGGGGTTGTAACATGTTAAAGAAAAAAGTTCAAATTGGTCGTAAAATGGATGAAATTACAGTAGGAGAGAAATTATCTATCACTGAAAAAATTGAGGATAAAGATTTGTTATTGTACTTAGGGTTAACGAATGATGCCAATCCATTATATATTCAGCATGATTACGCATCCCAAACTCCGTATGAAAAGCCGATTGTACCAAGCATTATGCTAACGGGAATGATTACAACGGCGGTTACGAAATATTTACCGGGTCCAGGAAGTCATATTACGAGAAAGGACCTGACATTCGTGAAACATGTTCACCATTATGAAACGTTACAAATCCACTTTGAAGTTGTGGCTGTTTCTGAGGAGGAACATACAATTGATATGCTTGTATCTGCTCATGATGAAAAAGGAGAAACTGTTGTGAAAGGTTCGTTAACAGTAACGCCACCTTTTAAATCTGTTTCTATTATGGAAAAAGCATTAGATAATTTTTAAAAGATGAAAATATGAATAGCGCTAGCATACCTTTAATAAGGATGCTAGCGCTATTTTTAGTTGAAGAATCCTTCTTTGAACCCTTCAGCAAATTCTGAGCACCCCGTTTTAATCGTATCCCAGCTCGGAGCGTTAAAAGCAAGGATACATGTGACTGCTAAAGTTAAAATAGGTAGTAATATTCGCGATTATTTGTATATTAAAATTAATGATATATTGGTTGGTAATTAAAGTGAATTAAAGGGGGGGGTTTTTAAGGTGAAGTGGAAGAGAGAAGACATTATCTTTGAAACGATAAGAGAAGCTGAAGTATGGGCGGACGGGGTTGCGAATGAAATGTATGGAAGACTATTTGATGGATATGAAACACTAGACTATAAAATAGCGTATGCTCTTTCTTTTTTTCTAGCGCAAAATCGAGAATTTAATATTCATACGGAAGTAGAATGGAATGAAAATATAGATGTGTATAAAGTATGGATAACAACACGTTAATGGAAGTGAATGAGTAATAACAATGGCATAATCTGAACCCATGAATAGACAATTATATTGAGAGGGACCTTGTTTTCTAGTATGATGAGAATAACGGGGAAAATACTAGGATGAAGAAGGTTTCAAGTCTATAACTTGGAGGAAAAGAATGAACAATCGTATTTTAGTAGTTGATGATGAGGAATTTATCTTAACTTTAATCGAATTTAATTTACAACAAGCTGGGTTTGAAGTTATAACAGCGATGGATGGAGAAATGGCGCTTCAAAAAGCGACAACAGAACGCCCAGATTTAATTATATTAGATTTAATGCTTCCGAAAATGGATGGTATGGAAGTGTGTAAAGAATTACGATTGCAGCGCGTTATGACGCCGATTTTAATGTTAACGGCAAAAGATGATGAGTTTGATAAGGTGCTAGGCCTTGAACTTGGGGCGGATGATTATATGACAAAGCCATTTAGTCCAAGAGAAGTTGTTGCTCGTGTGAAGGCGATTTTGCGTCGTACGAAATTACAACAAGAAGAACAAGTTGCAGAAGCGCCAGATGAAGATAGCATCACAATTGCAGAACTTAAAATTTTACCGGAATTTTATGAGGCTTATTTCCAAGGAAGAAAGCTTGAATTAACACCAAAAGAATTTGAACTACTTGTGTATCTTGCGAAAAATAAAAGTCGCGTGTTGACACGTGATCAATTACTAAGTGCTGTATGGAATTACGATTTTGCTGGTGATACACGAATTGTTGATGTTCATATTAGCCATTTGCGCGATAAAATTGAACAAAATACGAAAAAACCGACGTACATTAAAACGATACGTGGTTTAGGATATAAATTAGAGGAGCCAAAAGGGAATGAATAAATTTCGTTCCAGGCTTCTTTTTACATTTGTTTCTCTTATTGTATTTATTTTAGTTGGACTAGGTTTATTACTAGAAACTGTGTTTGAAAACTACTATATAGATCATGCTAAAGAGAGAATGGTAAAAGAGACAGAGTATGTTGCGACGTTAGCAGAAGAGCAAGGTTTTGATAATGTCTTAAAAAACCCATACGTATTTGAAAAGTTAGAAGAAAAAATACCAGCTTCTATCGTATTTTTGGATGAAAAAAAGAAAGTTCAATATAGAAAAGGACAAGAATTGGCATTTAGTCCAGAGACGATTAAAGAACTTTCTTCGGAAGTGGCAAAACAACGAAGTAAAGTGATTACGAAAGAAACGGATCGAAAGAATGAATTTTATCATGCGGTGTTCGTTCAAGATGTAGAAGGAAAACAAGGATACATTTTGGTGAAAAGTATAATTGATCCTTTAAGAGACGTACATCAAAAAACGTGGGGATTATTAATTATCGGATTTGTCATTGCTTGTCTCGTAGTTGTATTTTTAGGTATGAAAATTACAGGGCAATATATTAGGCCAATTGAATCGGTTACGAAAGTTGCAATTGAATTGGCAAAGGGCAATTATAAAGCACGTGCATACGAAAGTCATTCGGATGAAACAGGGATGCTGAGTAAAGCGATTAATATTTTAGCTCGAAATTTACAAGAGATGACACTTGAACAAGAAATGCAGCAAGATCGTCTGCATACGTTAATTGAAAATATGGGAAGCGGAATGATTTTAATTGATAGCCGAGGATATATAAACCTTGTAAACCGCTCTTATAAGGAAACTTTCCACGTAACAGATGAAGAATATTTAGATCGCTTATATTATGAATCGTTTCATCATACAGAAATTATTGAGCTTGTAGAAGAAATCTTTATGACAGAAGTGAAAGTGCGTAAACAAATGTTATTGCCACTTGGAATTGAACGGAAGCATTTCGAAGTATATGGAGCGCCGATTATCGGGACAAACCATGAATGGAAAGGGATTGTTCTCGTATTCCATGACATAACAGAGTTAAAGAAATTAGAACAAATGAGAAAAGACTTTTTAGCGAATGTTTCTCATGAATTAAAGACACCGATTACTTCTATTAAAGGTTTTTCAGAAACACTCTTAGACGGAGCGATGGATAATAAAAAATTCTGCGAACATTTCTTGCACATTATTTTAAAAGAAAGTGAGCGCATGCAAGGATTAATTGAAGATTTATTAGATTTGTCGAAGATCGAACAACAAGGATTTAAATTAAATATGGGAACCGTTGATATGAAGGGGCTGCTTGAAGATATTCATATGGTACTTGATAATAAAGCAGGAGAAAAAGAAATCTCTTTACAAGTTAATGTATTAAAACGTGCCTCTGTTATTGGAGATCCAAGTCGTTTGAAACAAATCTTTATTAATTTAATTAATAACGCAATCGTATATACACCGGCTGGAGGCGTTGTTTCAGTAGAGTTAGCGGAAGATAAATATAATGCTTATATAAAAGTATCGGATACTGGAATTGGTATTAGTAAAGAGGAAATTCCGCGTATTTTTGAACGTTTCTACCGGGTGGATAAAGCAAGAAGTAGAAATACTGGTGGTACCGGCCTTGGATTGTCGATCGTAAAGCATTTAGTTGAGGCGCATCAAGGTACGATTACAGTAGATAGTGAAGTTGGAGAAGGGACAACGTTTACAGTTGTTTTACCGAAATCAGCAACTGAAAAATAGGATGAAGGATGTTTACAATATATTAACAATGGCTTAATTAAATATTAATAAAGCTCTGTTAATATAATACATGAAAACCCCTTCATCCAAGGAGTAATTTTGGACGAGAATAGTTAAGCTGTTCTCGTCACTTCCCTTTATGCCAATATAAGTCTGTTTTATATATGAAAGAAAATAGCCGTTATTTTTCTTCTCTCTATTAGTCATGTTAATATAGAGAGAGGAAAGGAACGGTTTTTTTCTGTGAAAAAAATCATTTCAAATTTGTATGGGGAGGTTTCAATTTTGGAAAAAAAGGTCGTATTAGTAGATGGTAATAATATCGCGTATCGTGCTTTCTTTGCACTACCGCTTTTAAATAACGACAAAGGTATACATACGAACGCAATTTACGGTTTTACAATGATGTTAATGAGAATATTAGAGGAAGAAAAGCCAACTCATATGTTAGTGGCGTTTGATGCAGGCAAAACAACGTTCCGTCATAAAACGTATAGTGAGTATAAAGGAGGACGTCAAAAGACTCCACCTGAATTATCAGAGCAGTTCCCGTTTATTCGTGAGATGCTGGATGCGTTCAATGTACCGCGTTATGAATTAGAAAATTATGAAGCGGATGACATCATGGGAACGTTAGCGAAAGAAGCGAGTGAGCAAGGGGCGAGTGTAAAAGTTATTTCAGGAGATAAAGATTTACTTCAACTTGTTTCTGATAACACGCTTGTATGTATTCCGCGAAAAGGGATTACAGAAGTGGATGAATATACGAAAGAAGCTTTATTTGAAAAATACAGCTTATCACCAAAGCAAATTATCGATATGAAAGGTTTAATGGGAGACCAGTCAGATAATATACCGGGTGTACCAGGAGTTGGTGAAAAAACGGCAATTAAATTGTTAACACAGTTTGGAACGGTTGAAGCGGTGTATGAAAATATAGATCAAGTAAGTGGGAAGAAATTAAAAGAAAAACTGGAAGAAAATAAAGAACAAGCTCTTATGAGTAAGGATCTTGCAACTATTATTACAGATGCGCCGATTACAGTTCATGTGGATGATATGGCGTATAAAGGATATGAAGCAAGTGATGTCATTCCAATGTTCGAGAGTTTAGGATTTACATCTCTTTTAAATAAATTAGGCGTTACGCCAGAAGAAACAGCTCCAGCTGAATTAGATGATATTACATTTGATATTGTGGAAGAAGTTACAGAAGAAATGCTTCAGCAAGATAGTGCGCTTATCGTTGAAGTACAAGAAGATAACTATCATAAAGCAGACATTCAAGGTTTCGGTATTCAAAATGAAAATGGATGTTACTTTATTCAGACAGACATTGCTCTTAAGTCAGATGCTTTTAAAGAGTGGCTTGCAGATGGAGAAATGAGAAAGCATACATTTGATGCGAAGCGTGCAATCGTTGCACTGAAATGGAATGGGATAGATATGCAAGGGATTGACTTTGATCTATTAATCGCTGCTTATTTACTTGACCCGGCTGATACAGATAAAGATTTCCGTACTGTAGCGAAAATGAAAGAAACGCATGCTGTGAAATCAGATGAAGAAGTTTACGGAAAAGGTGCGAAGCGTGCTGTTCCAGAGTTAAAGGTAGTCGCGGAGCATGTGGCTCGTAAAGTGCATGTATTATATGATGTAAAGCAAACATTCGTTGAAGAGTTAAAGAAGAATGAGCAATATGAACTGTTTACAGAGTTAGAATTGCCGCTTGCACGTGTATTAGCTGATATGGAAGTAAAGGGTGTAAAAGTTGATACAGAGCGTCTTCGTAATATGGGAGAAGAACTTGCGGGTAGATTAAAGGAAATGGAACAGGAAATCTATAAGCTTGCGGGAACAGAGTTTAATATTAATTCACCGAAGCAGCTTGGTGTTATTCTGTTTGAGAACTTAAACTTACCGGTTATTAAAAAGACGAAAACAGGTTATTCTACGTCAGCTGATGTACTAGATAAGCTTATGAATCACCATGAAATTATTCCAAATATTTTACATTATCGTCAATTAGGGAAACTAAATTCAACTTACATTGAAGGTTTACTGAAAGTTGTACATGAAGATTCATCTAAAATTCATACTCGCTTTAATCAAGTGTTAACGCAAACAGGTCGATTAAGTTCAACGGATCCGAACTTGCAAAATATCCCGATTCGATTAGAAGAAGGAAGAAAGATTCGTCAGGCATTTGTTCCATCAGAAGAAGCATGGATTATGTATGCGGCTGATTATTCACAAATCGAACTGCGTGTATTAGCTCATATTGCAAATGATAAAGGGCTAGTTGAAGCGTTCCAACATGACATGGATATTCATACGAAAACAGCTATGGATGTATTTGGCGTTGAAAAAGATGAAGTAACTTCAAATATGAGACGACAAGCGAAAGCTGTTAACTTCGGAATTGTGTATGGTATTAGTGATTATGGTCTTTCACAAAACTTAGGAATTACAAGAAAAGCAGCAGCGGAATTTATTGAAAAGTATTTAGAAAGTTTCCCTGGTGTACAAGAATACATGGAGGACATCGTAAAAGATGCGAAACAAAAAGGATATGTAGCTACATTATTAAATCGTCGCCGTTATATTCCAGAAATTACGAGTCGTAATTTTAACTTGCGTAGCTTCGCTGAGCGTACAGCGATGAATACACCAATTCAAGGTACTGCAGCAGATATTATTAAAAAAGCGATGATTATTATGGCAGATCGTTTAGAAGAAGAAGGATTACAAGCGCGTCTTCTTCTGCAAGTACACGATGAATTAATATTTGAAGCACCAAAAGAAGAAATCGAAAAATTAGAGCAGCTTGTACCTGAAGTAATGGAACATGCGATTGAACTTGCAGTTCCGCTGAAAGTTGATTATTCTTACGGTCCAACTTGGTACGACGCAAAATAAGGAAGTGATGAAATGCCTGAATTACCAGAGGTTGAAAACGTCAGACGGACACTTGAAAATCTTGTAACAGGAAAAACGATTGAAGATATTATTGTTACTTATCCAAAAATAGTGAAACGACCGGATGATGCAGAAATCTTTAAAGAAATGCTAAAAGGCGAGAAGATTGAAAATATAAAGCGAAGAGGAAAGTTTTTGCTTTTATATGTAACGAATTATGTCATTGTTTCACATTTGCGTATGGAAGGTAAGTTTTTATTACATCAAGAGGATGAGCCGATTGATAAACATACGCACGTCCGTTTCTTATTTACAGATGGAACGGAATTACATTATAAAGATGTGAGAAAGTTTGGTACGATGCATCTCTTTAAGAAAGGTGAAGAAATGAACCAAATGCCTCTTGCTGACTTAGGTCCGGAGCCATTTGATGCTGAAATGACACCGCAGTATTTACAAGAAAGATTACAAAAGACAAATCGTAAAATAAAAGTTGTGCTACTGGACCAGCGTCTTTTAGTAGGGCTTGGAAATATATATGTAGATGAAGTTTTATTCCGTTCTCAAATTCATCCAGAACGAGAAGCTTCGTCTTTAACAGTAGAAGAAATTGAGCGAATTTATGAGGCTACCGTTACAACGCTAGGCGAAGCAGTAAAGCGTGGCGGAAGTACAATTCGGACGTATATCAACTCACAAGGGCAAATTGGTTCGTTCCAAGAACTCCTAAATGTATATGGGAAAAAAGGAGAGCCGTGCGTAACTTGTGGCACGATATTAGAAAAAACAGTTGTTGGCGGGCGAGGAACGCATTACTGCCCAATTTGTCAGCCTAGAATATAGAAAAGAGATAACATCGGATAGGCATTTGTCATATACATACAGCAGAGCTATGTATAAGGGAGGAGCTTACCGATGTACCTTTATTTATCTCTTATTTTATTAGCTTTTACATTAAGCTTAGATAGCTGTAGTGTAGGGCTAACATATGGTTTAAGAAGCGTAAGAATTCCACTAAGATCAATTATAATTATCGGAATGTGTTCAGCGGCTGTTATGCTTGTTTCAATGGGAATTGGACATATGATCGCGAAAGTATTTTCACCTGTTATCGCAACGCGTATCGGTGGGCTTGTTCTTATTGGAATAGGGATTTGGGTATTATATCAATTTTTTCGAAGTGAGAAAAAAGAAGAACCGAAGCAAGAGGAGAAGGTCTGGAAATTAGAGATTGCCTCGCTAGGGCTAGTGATTCAAATTTTACGGAAACCGACTGTAGCAGATTTTGATAAATCAGGCACCATTTCTGCAGGAGAAGCATTACTTCTTGGTATAGCTCTTTCTGTAGATTCATTTGGTGCCGGAATTGGTGCATCTTTATTAGGGTATGCACCCGCTATGATGGCGATATTAGTTGCAGTTATGAGTTCTTTGTTTTTATTTATTGGAATGAAACTTGGAACGGTTTTATCAAATATGAAATGGTTACAAAAATTTACATTCCTGCCTGGAGTATTACTCATCATTATTGGAATTTGGAAAATGTAAGTATGGGCGTGGAACATTAGTTTCGCGCCTTTTATTATGAGGAGGATTATTATGACAGTAGTAATTGGATTAACGGGAGGCATTGCAAGCGGAAAAAGTACAGTGTCTCAAATGTTTCGTGAACTGAGCATACCAGTTATTGATGCAGATATTATCGCAAGAGAAGTTGTAGAGCGAGGAAAACCAGCATATAACAAAATAGTAGAAGTATTTGGAACGGAAGTGTTACAAGAGGATGGAGAACTAGATCGTGCAAAACTAGGAAGTGTCGTTTTCTATAATGAAGAAAAACGATTGCAGTTAAATAAAATTGTTCATCCTGCAGTGCGTGAGGAAATGAATAGGCAAAAGGAAATGTACATAAAAGAAGGTATGCAAGCGGTTGTGTTAGATATTCCTCTCTTATTTGAAAGCAAATTAACAAGTCTCGTTGACCGCATTTTAGTTGTAGCGGTTAAGCCGCATACGCAATTAGAACGTTTAATGAAACGAAATAACTTTTCAGAAGAGGAAGCAACAGCTCGTATTCAATCTCAAATGCCGTTAGAAGAAAAAATGAAAAATGCAGATGAAGTGATAAATAATGATGGCACAATTATGGGAACGAAAACACAATTGCAGGTAATTTTAAAAAAGTGGAACATTATTGACTAAAAAATTGTGAAATTAATGAAAATGCTTAGTGACATATCCCCTTTTTGTGTTATACTATTATTGGGATTGGAGATAAATAGTATAACGCATTCAAGGGGGATAACATATTATGACTCGTGTGGCAATTAATGGATTTGGACGTATTGGGAGAATGGTATTTCGTCAAGCAATAAAAGAAAGCGCATTCGAAATTGTAGCAATCAATGCAAGCTATCCATCTGAAACGTTAGCACACTTAATTAAATATGATACAGTTCATGGCAAGTTTGACGGAACAGTAGAAGCATTTGAAGATCACTTATTAGTTGATGGAAAAATGATTCGCCTTTTAAACAACCGCGATCCAAAGGAATTGCCTTGGACAGATTTAGGTGTTGAAGTTGTAATTGAAGCAACTGGTAAATTTAATTCGAAAGAAAAAGCAATTCTTCACGTTGAAGCTGGAGCGAAAAAAGTTATTTTAACAGCGCCTGGTAAAAATGAAGATGTAACAATTGTAGTTGGTGTGAACGAAGACCAATTAGATATTACAAAACATACTGTTATTTCAAATGCATCTTGTACAACAAATTGTTTAGCGCCTGTTGTGAAGGTGTTAGATGAGCAGTTTGGAATTGAAAACGGTTTAATGACGACAGTTCACGCTTATACAAATGACCAAAAAAATATTGATAACCCACATAAAGATTTAAGAAGAGCACGTGCTTGCGGACAATCAATCATTCCGACAACGACAGGTGCTGCGAAAGCGCTAGCAAAAGTTCTTCCACATTTAAACGGAAAACTTCATGGTATGGCACTTCGTGTACCAACACCAAACGTGTCTCTTGTTGATTTAGTAGTAGATGTAAAACGCGATGTGACAGTTGAAGCTATTAACGATGCATTCAAAACTGTTGCAAACGGTGCGTTAAAAGGTATTGTAGAATTCAGCGAAGAGCCTTTAGTATCTATCGACTTTAATACAAATACACACTCAGCTATTATCGATGGTTTATCTACAATGGTAATGGGTGATCGTAAAGTGAAAGTACTTGCTTGGTATGATAACGAGTGGGGCTACTCTCGTCGTGTTGTAGATCTTGTAACATTAGTTGTTCAAGAGTTAGCGAAACAAGAAAATGTGCAACACATTTAAGTGAATAAGGGAGGAGAGGGCAAGGCAATATTTGCCCTCTTTTTTTAATTTTTTCTGAAAAGGAAAAAAATTATATAAGTATATTTTAAAAAGTGGACATACCACGAAACGTTGTGATTACTGCATTTGTGAATCGTTTATTTTTTTTAGGGAAAAGTAAAGAGGAAAATATGACAGAAAATCGAAAAAACTGTTGTTGCAAAATGAAAATAAACAAAGTATACTAACACTCGTAAACTTAAGAGCTGAGGTACGTAGTCACTACTTAAAGGGTTAGGACCTCTCTGGACTAACTTTCCCCCGTGGTAGTGGAGCAAGCCAAATTGCAAATTAGTTTTCAATTCGAACAGTTAGAATAAATTTACAAGGGGGAACTGTAGAATGGATACTATGGATACGATGGGTCGTCACGTGATCGCTGAACTTTGGGATTGCGATTTCGACAAGCTTAATGACATGCCGTATATTGAACAATTATTTGTGGATGCAGCACTAAGAGCTGGTGCTGAAGTGCGTGAGGTTGCTTTCCATAAATTTGCACCACAAGGTGTAAGTGGAGTAGTAATTATCTCAGAATCACATTTAACAATTCATAGCTTTCCGGAGCACGGTTACGCAAGTATTGATGTTTATACTTGTGGGGATCGTATTGATCCAAATGTTGCTGCAGAATATATTGCAGAAGGTTTAAACGCGAAAACGCGTGAGAGCATCGAGCTTCCTCGAGGCACTGGTAGCTTCGAAATTAAGCAGAGAGAAACAAAAGCTCTTTAAAAAAGAACATAATTGATTTAAAATGTAAAGAGGTGTATAATGCACCTCTTTTTTAGTTTATAAAAAAGGGAAAATATAACGTACTCGTTAGTTGAATAAATTGGACTCTTGCAAATGAGGTAGTGCCCTATATACCATCTTATTTTTAAGGATGAGATGATAAAGTGATGCGCTGGAACTTAAAGTGGTAAGAGAGTTAGAATGAGTTATATAATATTGTATATATATTTTAGGTGAAGTGAGTAGAGAAAAATAAAGAGTATAGTGTAAAGGAGTGAATGAATTGCGTTGTCCATCCTGTTCTCATAATGGTACAAGAGTGTTAGATTCGCGTCCGGTAGACGAGGGGCGCTCTATTCGAAGAAGGAGAGAGTGTGAAAGCTGCTTAAGTCGCTTTACGACCTTTGAAAGGGTAGAAGAGTCACCTCTTATCGTTGTAAAAAAAGAAGGCACACGAGAAGAGTTTAATAAAGAAAAGATTTTACGCGGTTTAATTAAAGCGTGTGAAAAAAGACCAGTATCTTTAAGACAATTAGAAGAAGTAACACAAAGCGTGGAACGTGAACTGCGTAATTTAGGTATATCAGAAGTGAAAAGTGATATGATTGGTGAAATTGTTATGGAAGAACTTCGCGATATTGATGATGTTGCTTACGTACGTTTTGCTTCTGTATATCGTCAATTTAAAGATTTAAATGTATTTATTGAAGAATTAAAAGATATACTGCAAAAAGAAAGAGAGTAGAAGTTGTATTTTATTCTCTTTACATACCGTAAGTAATAGGATAAGAGAGCTAGAAGCGCAAGCTAATAGCTCTTTTTCACTAAGAATTTATATAATGAAGATAGAACGAATGAAGTAGAGGATAGATTGGATGAGAGAAAGGAAAAGCAAGAATGGAAAAACAGTCATGGATGGAGCTATTGCCGATTGATCGTTATAAAGTAAGTGCGAAAGGACTACTGCACAATTACGACCGAAAAGTGTTAACGATGTTATATCAGCCGTTAATAGGTAGTAGAGCTTTTAGCTTATACATGACACTATGGGGAGAGCTAGAGCAAGATCGTGTATTTGGAAAAGAGAATACGCATCATTCCCTTATGGTGACTATGCAAATGCAACTTCCTGAAGTATATGAGGAACGAGTAAAGTTAGAGGCAATTGGGCTTTTGAAGGTATATATTAAGAAAGAAAAAGATATTCGAATGTTCATATATGAGTTGCAACCACCTTTATCTCCGAAGCAGTTTTTTGATGATATTGTTTTAAGTATCTTTTTATACAATCGATTGAGCAGGACAAAATATAATCAAGTAAAGCAATATTTCTTAGAAGAAGAATTTGATTTTGCTTCTTATGAAAATGTTACGCGTTCTTTCAATGATGTGTTTGGTTCGTTTAATCCAGGACAGCTTGAGCATGCGCAAGAAGACCTTCGTATTCCCAAAACGACAACTATGCCAAGTAACGAGAAGGGAGACGCTCCGAAAGTTTGGAATGATTTCTTTGATTTCTCTTTATTTGTAGATGGATTGTCCGCTCTTGTTCCTAAAAAGGCGATTACAGATCAAGTGAGAGACTGCGTTATAACACTTGCTTACGTGTATGGTGTAGATGTGTTATCGATGCAAAATATCGTTCTTGGTGCAGTGACAGAGATGCAAACAATTGATATGGAAAGGCTTAGAAAAGGAGCGCGCGATTGGTATCAATTTGAAAATGGTCAAGCATTACCGGTATTAAGTGAAAGAGTACAGCCTCATGCTGCACGTACGATGAAAGAGAAAGAGCCTTCATCGCAAGAGGAGATGCTAATAAAGCAGCTAGAGGAAATCTCACCAAAACAACTATTGAAAGAGATTTCTGGTGGTGCAGAGGCAACGAAAGCGGACTTGCAGATCGTTGAAGATGTCATGATTAATCAAAAATTGACACCAGGAGTTGTGAATGTACTTATTTATTACGTTATGCTACGCTCAGATATGAAACTTGCGAAAACGTATGTCGAGAAGATTGCTGGGCATTGGGCACGTAAAAAGGTCGGTACAGTAGCGGACGCGATGGCGTTAGCGAAAGAAGAGAACCGTCAATATCAAGAGTGGGCTGAGACGAAGAAAAAAGGCCGTACGGCGAAGAAAACGGTGCGGAAAGAAATGGTGCCAGATTGGCTTAAGGAAGAAGAGCCGAAAGAACAAGAGAAAGAAACAGTGAAGAAAGATGTAAGTGTAGAAAAAGATGCAAGTACGCTAGAAGATGAACGAAAACGACTAGAAGAAGTGTTAAAAAAATATAAGCGTGATTAATAGAAGAGAATGAACGCTCTTTGAGGTGAGAAAATGGAGCATATTCAAAATTCATTTGCAAAATTAATGGAAAATGAAAACTTTAAAAATAGATATGAAGTATTAAAGGCAGAAGTAATGGCGCATCCGCGTGTGAAAGAATTTATAGATGAACATAAGGGTGAAGTAACGACTTCTATGATTGAGCGCAGTCTTGTGAAGTTATATGAATATATTGGACAAAGTGTAGGTTGCGTGGATTGTCCGGATTTAGGCTCATGTAAAAATATGCTACAAGGGTACGAGCCAAAGCTTGTTATTCAAGGGAAGATGATTGATATTCAATACGATCGCTGCGTTAGAAAAGTAGCGCATGACGAGAGAAAGAAATATGAAAAACTTGTTCAAAGTGTATATATGCCAACGGATATTTTACAGGCAACTATGGAAAACTTAGATCCTTCGGATTTAAATGCACGTATCGATGCGATTGGTGCAGCGAATGAATTTTTAAGTACATATGAACCAGGTAAAAAAGCACAAGGTTTATATTTGTACGGTAAATTTGGTGTAGGAAAAACGTATTTGTTAGGAGCAATAGCGAACGAGCTTGCTCGAAAGAAAATAAGTTCGATGCTCGTATACTTCCCGGAATTTTTACGTGAAATTAAAAGTTCAATTCAAGATAATTCGATTGGTGAAAAGATTGATGCGGTTAAACGCGTACAAGTTTTAATGTTAGACGATATCGGGGCAGAAGCGATGTCAAGCTTTGTCCGTGACGATGTACTCGGTGCAATCTTGCAATTCCGTATGTTAGAAAACTTACCGACGTTCTTTACGTCTAATTTTGATTTTAAACAACTGGAACACCATTTAACGTATACGCAGCGTGGTGAGGCTGAAGAAATGAAAGCAGCACGTATTATGGAACGAATTAAATATTTAGCGAAACCAATTCCGATTGGTGGGAAAAACCGTCGTCATAAGTAAAAGAGCAAGCTGAGAAGCTTGCTCTTTTGTATTATAGTGATATTTTCTTTTCAAATATGAGGTCGAAATATTCAGGTTGTCCAGAACTGCCAATCGTAGGGGCAACAATCTGTACGAACCTCCAGCCATTTCTAGCATGTTCTTGAATAATTTCTTGGTAGTCTTCAGCTGGTTTTGAGCGAGTGAACCCCCAATGTAATTCGATTTTTACGAATTTATATTCAAACATTCGGATACTCCTTTTTATTGATAAGTAAAGTATACAATAAAAATTCATAGTAGCTTGTATCATTTTTTTCTCCCTCCCTTAATATATATAAAATTAGCAAGCCATATTGAGTGGATTTTCTAACGATAGGAAATGTAATTCTACTAAGAGTGAACTTCACGCGGAACGGACTCTTATAGGATTTGTAACGTATAGATACAGTCCTTTAGAGCGGGGATAAAAGGGGGGACAAAAGTGATTGAAATTTGCTTCGAAGAAAAAAATGATGCTATGTACGTATATAGACAATTGCTGAAAAGAGCGGAAGTATTATATAAGGAAACGAGTGTGTATTTACAGGAACAAAAAGTGGTGATTCACATACCAGTACGTGAATCGAATTATATTGAAAAGATCTTATTGCCAGTAATGGTGTATTTCATTGTGAATGTGAAACAAAATGAGTGGATTTATACGATTTTAAAAGAAAAGTTTTTTTATGAAGAACAAGAAGAGTGTCATCAAATATTGCATATGGCACATGAGATTTTAAAGGGAAGAAGAAAAGGTGTAGCTCAGGATTTAACGCGTAACGCATTTGAGTCATATATTAAGTCTTCTTTAAATAATTGGCTTTGTGATCCGCTCTCATTCTCGTTTTCATCATATATCCGTTTTCGTCTTCGTACATATAGGGAAATGGTGGCTAAACTTGCGGAAGTGGCAATTGATGAATATAAGATGGAGCAAGAATACCAAATGTTCATTGAGACGCTTCGGCAACAAGTAAGTAGCCGTAAATCACGTTTGTCTTGCGTGCATCTTATTTTTGATGAAAGCTTTATCTTTTATGATGATAAAGGTAGACGTTTAAAACAGGAGAAGTTGGTCCAATATATAGATGAGGAATTATTAAAGCAAAATGATGTATATATTGATACGAAAGTAATTGCGCCGCTTCTTTCTATTTCGCCCAAAAAGATTTATTTATATACGAAAGAACAAGACCATAATATGATAATTACTTTGCGAAATGTGTTCCAAGAACGGGTCCAATTACATGGATTACATGATTTTGAGCGCAATGTGAAAAATTTAAAAAATAAAGGTAACGCCCTTGATTTTCTAAGTTTTTGAGCATATAATTACCTACATAAATGAAATATATTGAAATGTCATGATGAGGACATGAGTAGTTTTCTACGATTTTCAGAGAGGGAAGCCTTAGGGTGTGAGCTTCCTAGTACGGGATTATTACTTACCACCTCTAAACTTTAGCAGTGAACGGTTTTTCTAGTAATTGCTAACGGACAACACCGTTATGTTGAACTTGAGCAATTAACAATTATGTTAATTGGAACAAGGGTGGAACCACGAATTCAACACTCGTCCCTTTTTACGGGATGAGTGTTTTTTATTTTGAGAAAAAGAGGAGTGACCAGTGATGGCAGATGTAGTTAAAATTACTTTCCCTGATGGAGCTGTGAAGGAGTTTCCAAAAGGCGTAACAACTGAAGAAATCGCAGCTTCTATTAGCCCAGGCTTAAAGAAAAAAGCTGTAGCTGGAAAATTAAACGATGAGATGATCGATCTTGTTACACCAATCGAAGAAGATGGTGCAGTTTCTATCATTACATTAGATTCTGAAGATGGCCTATATATTTTACGCCATTCAACAGCCCACCTTTTAGCACAAGCGTTAAAACGTTTATATAAAGATGTTAAGGTTGAGCTCGGCATTGGTCCAGTAATTGAAAATGGCTTCTACTACGATATTGATATGGAAGAAGCAATTACAGTTGAAGACTTCAAGAAAATCGAAAAAGAAATGCAAAAAATCGTGAACGAGAACTTAGAAATCGTTCGTCATGAAGTACCACGTGCAGAAGCAATTCGTCGCTTTGAAGAAATCGGCGATGAGTTAAAATTAGATTTAATTAACGATCTTCCAGAAGATGCAGTTATTTCAATCTATGAGCAAGGCGAATTCTTCGACCTTTGTCGTGGTGTTCACCTTCCATCTACAGGGAAAATTAAAGTGTTTAAATTATTAAGCGTTGCAGGTGCTTACTGGCGCGGCGATAGCAATAATAAAATGCTACAACGTATTTACGGTACTGCATTCGTTAAAAAAGCGGAATTAGATGAGCACTTACGTATGCTTGAAGAAGCGAAAGAGCGCGATCACCGTAAATTAGGTAAAGAATTAAAACTATTTACTAATAGCCAAAAAGTAGGACAAGGTTTACCACTTTGGTTACCAAAGGGTGCAACAATTCGTCGTATTATCGAGCGTTATATCGTTGATAAAGAAGCAAGCTTAGGCTATGATCACGTATATACTCCAGTACTAGGAAGCAGAGAGCTTTATGAAACTTCTGGTCACTGGAACCACTACCGTGATGGCATGTTCCCATCAATGGAAATGGATAACGAAGAATTAGTTCTTCGTCCAATGAACTGTCCTCATCATATGATGGTTTATAAAAATGATATTCACAGCTACCGTGAATTACCAATCCGTATTGCGGAACTTGGAACAATGCACCGTTATGAAATGTCAGGTGCGTTATCTGGATTACAACGTGTACGCGGAATGACTTTAAACGATGCGCATATTTTCGTTCGTCCAGATCAAATTAAAGAAGAGTTAAAACGTGTTGTAAACTTAACTCTAGAAGTGTACAAAGATTTCGGTTTAGAGAACTACTCATTCCGTCTATCTTACCGCGACCCAGCAGATACTAAAAAGTATTATGCGGATGATGAGATGTGGGAAAAAGCACAAGGTATGTTAAAAGAAGCTATGGATGAAATGGGTCTTGATTACTATGAAGCTGAAGGTGAAGCGGCATTCTACGGTCCAAAACTTGACGTTCAAGTTCGTACTGCTCTTGGAAAAGACGAAACACTTTCAACTGTACAATTAGACTTCTTGCTTCCAGAACGCTTTGAATTATCATACGTTGGTGAAGACGGTAAACAACATCGTCCAGTTGTAATTCACCGTGGTGTTGTATCAACTATGGAACGTTTTGTAGCCTTCTTAATTGAAGAATACAAAGGTGCATTCCCAACATGGTTAGCTCCAGTTCAAGTACAAGTAATTCCAGTTTCTCCGCAAGTACATTTAGACTATGCGAAGAAAGTACAAGACGAATTGCGTCGTGCTGGTATCCGTGTTGAATTAGACACTCGTGAAGAGAAGATCGGTTACAAAATCCGTGAAGCACAAATGCAAAAAATTCCGTACATGCTTGTAGTAGGTGACAATGAAGTAACTGAAAACGGCGTAAACGTACGTAAATATGGTGAACAAAAATCAGAAACAATCGCATTAGATGCTTTTGTTGACATGATTAAAGTAGAAGGAAAACGATAAGAAAAAGCCGCGGTATACCACGGCTTTTTTATGTAATATACTTGAGGGAAATTAGAAAAAATAACCATGTAACACTTATCATAAAAAAGTATTGCAAGTATGTTAGTTGTTTGTTACAATATTTCTTGTTGTTAGTAAAACACATCGCGTCTTCTTGACAGACGTCATGTCCTATGATAAACTCATCAAGGATAATAGAATATTGTTTTGTGGAACAAGTAGAAGCACCCGCTTCTCACCTGATGGACGCATTCGCAGTTAACAGGTAAATGTATTTCTTACTTAAGATTTTACAAGTGTGGGTGTCGTATGCCCGCACTTTTTTTGTTCGGGTTCTATGACTACAAAATATGTTCTGAGAAAACCTTGGAGGTGGCTTACTATTAGCAAGGATATGATGATTAACGAGCAAATTCGTGCACGTGAAGTACGTTTAGTTGGCGCAAATGGCGATCAACTTGGAATCAAGTCTCGTAATGACGCTTTAGACTTAGCTGCAAATCTTAATCTTGATTTAGTATTAGTTGCTCCAAATGCGAAACCGCCAGTATGCCGCATTATGGACTACGGTAAATTCCGCTTTGAGCAACAGAAGAAAGAAAAAGAGCAGCGCAAAAATCAAAAAGTAATTAGCATGAAAGAAGTTCGTTTAAGTCCAACAATTGATGAACACGACTTTAACACAAAACTTCGTAATGCTATCAAGTTTTTAGAGAAAGGCGACAAGGTTAAAGCATCAATTCGCTTTAAAGGACGTGCCATTACTCATAAAGAAATCGGTCAACGTGTTTTAGATCGCTTCTCAGAAGCTTGTGCTGAAGTTAGCACAGTTGAATCTAAGCCTAAAATGGAAGGACGCAGTATGTTCTTAGTTTTAGCACCGAAAAACGATAAGTAATAGATAGAGGAGGAAATACCTATGCCTAAACAAAAAACTCATCGCGGCGCTGCAAAGCGTTTCAAAAAGACTGGATCAGGTAAACTGAAACGTTCTCACGCTTACACAAGCCATTTATTCGCTAACAAATCTACAAAAGCTAAACGTAAACTACGTAAAGCTGGTGTAGTAAGCGCTGGTGACTTCAAACGCATTCGTCAAATGCTTGACAACTTAAAATAAGTTCGGCTGATATATAGAACAATTAGGAGGTAATATTATGCCAAGAGTAAAAGGTGGTACAGTTACTCGTCAACGTCGTAAAAAAGTAATTAAATTAGCAAAAGGTTACTACGGTTCAAAAAATACATTATTCAAGGTTGCTAACCAACAGGTTATGAAATCTCTAATGTATGCATTCCGTGACCGCCGTCAAAAGAAACGTGACTTCCGTAAATTATGGATTACACGTATCAACGCAGCAGCTCGTATGAATGGTCTTTCTTACAGCCGCTTAATGCACGGTCTTAAAAATGCTGGCATCGAAGTTAACCGCAAGATGCTTGCTGACTTAGCTGTTCATGACGAAAAAGCTTTCGCTGAATTAGCAACAGTTGCAAAAAACAACATTAACTAATTAATTAGTTGAAACCTTAGAAGAATTTTCTTCTAAGGTTTTTTTATTTGTATTCAAATAGAAGTTAGAAGTGAAAGAAATTCTAAAGATTAACGGCTATGTTGTTATCAATATGACAAAATCAATATAAAAGTTATAGCAGTATAGAAGAATATACATATGAAGTCAGGAGAATACTCCTGGCTTTTTTCAATTCTGCTCGTTTGGAAAGAAGAGTATCTTTCCTAGCTGAAACGACACTGCTATAATGGAAAGATGATATGGAACTTTCATCAGATGAACAATTTAAGAGCGATGACTGAAACGTATTTGTAAATTAAGGACAAGCTATTTTATAAAGAGTTAGATAGCTGACTTATTCATAAGAACTGAAACATAATAATGAACTTTGAGATGAAACAACATTGTTGCGTAAAATGCGATGTTGGAGGAGGACAATAGAATGGACTTACTACAACTATTTAAATTACAAAAAGAATTAGATGACCGTATTGCAAAAGAACATGACTTACAACCGAAAAAATTGTTAAAAGAAAAAATGTTAGCTCTTCTTGTAGAAATTGGAGAACTTGCAAATGAAACACGTTGTTTTAAATATTGGAGCAACAAACCAGCATCAGAACGTGAAGTAATATTAGAAGAATACGTAGATGGTTTGCATTTTATTTTATCAATCGGAATTGATTTAGGTATTGATAAAAACTTCCTATTCTATAAATGTGCACAGACGAATAAAACACAAGTGGAAATTTTCTTAGACACATATGCGAAAGTAATTCGTTTTACAGATCAACCATCTATTACAAACTATATTGAATTATTTACGAGCTATCTTCGACTTGGACAAGCACTTGAATTTGAACAAGAAGAGATTGAAAAAGCATATTTAGATAAAAATGAAGTAAATCATCAGCGTCAAACACAAGGATACTAATTTAATTTTTGAATATTTCAATTTAATTATTGTATAATGAATTGACTGAAGAAAAAGGAGGGTGTTGGCAATGACAAAATTAGACGCGACATTGACAATGCTAAAAGAATTAACAGATGCACGTGGTATTGCTGGTAATGAGCGTGAACCACGTGAAGTAATGAAGAAATATATTGAGCCGTTTGCGGACGAACTTTCTACTGATAATTTAGGGAGTTTAGTTGCGAAAAAAGTAGGGGAAGAAAACGGCCCGAAAATTATGGTTGCAGGTCATTTAGATGAAGTTGGATTTATGATTACACAAATCGATGACAAAGGTTTCCTTCGCTTCCAAACGGTTGGTGGCTGGTGGTCACAAGTTATGCTTGCGCAACGCGTGACGATTGTAACGCGTAAAGGAGATATAACAGGTGTAATTGGTTCAAAACCACCGCACATTTTACCTCCAGAAGCTCGTAAAAAGCCAGTTGAAATTAAAGACATGTTCATCGATATCGGTGCTTCTAGCCAAGAAGAAGCGATGGAGTGGGGCGTACGACCAGGAGATCAAGTTGTACCTTACTTTGAATTCCAAGTGATGAAGAATGAAAAAATGTTACTTGCAAAAGCATGGGATAACCGAATCGGTTGTGCAATTGCAATTGACGTATTAAAACAATTAAAAGATGAAAAGCATCCAAACGTTGTATATGGCGTTGGAACTGTACAAGAAGAAGTTGGTCTTCGTGGCGCAAAAACATCTGCGAATTATATTAAACCAGATATCGCGTTCGCAGTAGATGTTGGTATCGCTGGAGATACACCGGGTGTAACGTCAAAAGAAGCACAAAGTAAAATGGGCGATGGACCACAAATCATTTTATATGATGCTTCTGTTATTGGACATACAGGTTTACGTGATTTCGTAGTTGATGTTGCTGATGAATTACAAATCCCGTATCAATATGATTCAGTAGCAGGCGGAGGAACGGATGCGGGTGCGATTCACATTGCTGTAAATGGTATTCCTTCTATGGCAATTACAATTGCAACGCGCTATATCCATTCTCATGCGGCAATGTTACATCGTGATGATTATGAAAATGCAGTGAAGTTAATTGTAGAAGTTATTAAACGTCTTGATAAAGAGGCTGTACATAACATTACATTTAATTAATAGAAAAAGCGAAGGAGCTTCTCCTTCGCTTTTTTATGTTTTAAAAAGGCCTTTCTAATCCTGCAGCAGTATGAGCCCCTAAAATAATTAAACGAGTTAATTGCATCGCCATAAAATGCGGGGTATATATCATCCCTCTTTTTAGCCATGACATAATCATTCCTAGGTGGGCACCAGTAACATAACTAATGAGAATATCGCGTGGAACCATTAGTTTTTCATCGTTAGGTTGTGAAATAGAGAGGCTTAATGTTAAATGCGTTTGAATTGCTTTCATCATCTTATACGTATAGTTTCCAGCAGCTTTATCACCAAGCATGACGTTATAGAAGTTAGTGTTTTCTGCAATATGTTCGAACAAGGCCAAAAAACTTGGATGTGGCGAATCAAATGTTAGTTGGAAATCTTCTTTATTTCTATTTCTCGGTTTAATTACTTCAGTTAGCTTTTCTAACATTTCTTCAATGCTTTTGTCTAGTAAGTCATATTTATCATGGTAATGGCTATAAAATGTAGCTCGGTTTACAGGAGCGCGTTCTGCGATATGTTGAACAGTAACATTTTCAAAACCTTTTTCGCCTACTAAAGCGACAAAAGCATCCTGTATGAGTTGTCTCGTCCGTTTTACACGTGGATCATTTGTATTTTTAATAGACATTTTTATTTCCCCTCGTTTAATTTTCTATACTTAAACAACATATTGGTATTATATTGTTGTTTAAACGACATTTCATACGTAAATTGTCGGTTGTAGATTCAAAATAATTATTTATAATTATAAACGATAGTCCTTCAGAAATCAGCACCGCTCGCAGGTAGAGAAGTTTCGATTTACGCTGCAGATGGTGTGATTTTTTTGTTAAAAGGTTAATATAATTAACAATTAAACAATCTAAACAATAAGGACATAAATAGTTTAGAAAAAAATTATATGCGATATAAGGAGAGGAATGCAATGAATCAGTTTCGAAGAATGGTAATTATCAACATTATCACATTAATTGTACTAGTTGGCGGCGGTATTGGCGGTTATTACTATTACAATCAAACGGAAAATTACTTAAAAACAGACAATGCAAAGATTGATGGAAAGGTAATTCCGGTTGCTTCACCAGTAGCGGGTAAACTAACTGACTGGAAAGCTGAAGTAGGAAAAAATTATAATGAGAACGATAAATTAGGTACTGTTACTGTAGCGGCAGCTAATGGAGAACAAACAGTAGATGTAACAATTCCACAAAATGCAACAGTTGTACAATCAAACGCGACAACAAATGCTTTCGTTGGAGCGGGTAGCCCAATTGCTTATGCATTTGATATGAACAATTTATGGGTAACAGCAAACATTGAAGAAACAGATGTTGATGATGTTCAAAAAGGTCAAGATGTAGATGTGTATGTAGATGCATACCCAGATACAACGTTAACAGGAAAAGTAGAACAAGTTGGCTTAACAACAGCGAATACATTCTCTATGTTGCCATCAAGCAACGCAACAGCGAACTATACGAAAGTAACACAAGTAGTACCAGTTAAAATTTCTTTAGATCATAGCAAATCAGTAAATATTGTTCCTGGCATGAATGTGACAGTTCGTATTCATAAGTAAGGGGGAGATGAGATGTCCTCAATTGTAATTGCAGGATATGCACTATTTTGTATAATTGTCTTCTTCCTTGTAAATCGTCTTTTACGAAAGAAAAAAACGAAAATGGGAGAAGAACAAGTCCCAGCCGTAAGTAAAATAGAAGTAAGTAAAGTTGAAACAGAAGAGAAAGAAATTGAACGAAAGCAAGAATCGGAAATTTCTAATGTAGTTGAGTTAGAAACAGGAAAGCAAGAAGAAGTAAAACAAGAAAAAGAAGTGCCGAAAAAACAAATGTCTATGCCTGTAGAGAATGTGAACGTAAAAGCAGTTGTAGCTGTATTAATTCTCGGCATGTTCGTTTCTATTTTAAACCAAACAATCATTAACGTTGCATTACCTCCGTTAATGAATGAATTTAATGTATCAACTTCAACAGCACAATGGTTAATTACAGGCTTCATGCTTGTAAATGGTATTTTAGTACCGATTAGTGCCTTTTTAGTTTCACGATTTACGTATCGTAAATTATTCGTAGCAGCAATGTTATTCTTCACGGTAGGATCTATCATTTGTGCTACTTCAGGAAACTTTACAATGATGATGACAGGTCGCGTAATTCAAGCAGTTGGTGCGGGTATTTTAATGCCGGTTGGTATGAATATCTTCATGACGTTATTCCCGCCTCATAAACGCGGAGCGGCGATGGGATTACTAGGTGTAGCGATGATTTTAGCGCCAGCTATCGGACCAACTGTAACAGGTTGGGTGATTGAAAACTATAGCTGGAACTTAATGTTCTATGCGATGTTTATTATCGGTTTAATTATTACGTTCCTATCTTTAAAATTCTTTACACTAGCTCAGCCAGTGTCTAAAACGAAATTAGATATATTCGGTGTGGTTAGTTCAAGTATTGGACTAGGAAGCTTATTGTACGGATTTAGTGAAGCTGGAAATAATAGTTGGACTAGTGCAGAAGTCATTATTTCACTTGTTATCGGTGTAATTGGTTTAGCGTTATTTATTTGGAGAGAGTTAACAACGGACAATAAAATGCTTGATTTACAAGTATTTAAATATCCAGTATTTACTTTTACTTTAGTAATTAACGCAATTGTTACGATGGCATTATTCGGAGGTATGTTATTGCTTCCAGTATATCTGCAAAACATTCGTGGCTTTACGCCAATTGAATCTGGTTTACTACTTCTTCCAGGATCATTAATTATGGGGATCATGGGACCAGTAGCGGGTAAATTATTCGATAAATATGGCATTCGTCCATTAGCGATAATTGGATTGGCAATTACGACGTATGCGACATATGAATTTACAAAATTATCGATGGATACGCCGTATAGCGTTATTATGACGGATTACATTATACGTTCAATTGGTATGTCATTCATTATGATGCCAATTATGACAGCTGGTATGAACGCGCTGCCGATGAAATTAATTTCTCACGGTACAGCAACGCAAAATACGTCAAGACAAGTAGCGGGTTCAATCGGAACAGCTATTTTAATTACACTTATGACGCAACAAACGACTGCTCACGTAGCAGATTACGGCAACATGTTAACAACATCAAACCCAATTTTAGTTGATAAAGTACACGGCATGGGTCAAAGCTTAGCGACCTTAGCTGGATCAGCTCAAGCAGGAGACGCGATGAGCACACAACTATTATATGGACAAATTTCAAAGCTATCTGCAATTAACGGTATTAACGATGCCTTCTTAATCGCAACGATACTAGCAGGTATCGCTTGGGTGTTATCGTTCTTCTTACAATCAGGCAATAAACCAAATAGAAAAGCAGGGAATTAATTTCCCTGCTTTTTTGTTTTCTTATACAAGGATTCAATTAGATATAGAATGAATCACCTGCAGACATGAGAACCCAGAAAATAACCCCCAGTAGTCCCGCAATAAAAATAATAAATCCTATGTTGTGTATACTTTTACATTGTGCTTGTAATCCATTTATCCTCGCTAATAAGACAATTAAAGAAATTAAAATTAGTATAAAGAAGTTGTTATAAAAAGAGTAAAGAGAGGTATCATCATGATACCTCTCTTTATCCTAAGAATGCTAACATATTATTCATAATATGAAATAACATAGCTGGAATAATGGATTTTGTTTTCAGGCGTAATATTTAAATATTACATATAAAGGTGTATTTTTCATAAAATAATAAAAGAGGTATCACCCTGTAGTGATGCCTCTTTCTCATTGATAACTATGTTCTGTCTTGTTATTCAATTTTGTTTGCTCTATTTGCAATTCACGCTCTACCAATCGATCTAATTGCTGAATTGCTTTAAGTGCTTTTTCATAAGAAATTGTTCGATAATGATGCGCTCCGCCCGGTTCTTCATCTGCTTCGTCTGCCCATTTAATAATATTTTGAAGAGATGTTCTTTCAATTTCTTGTTCCACTAAGAAAGAATCTGTATGAAGAAGAATTGCAATAGAAATTTCTTTTGCTAGTTTTGGATGTTCTCCTAATCTAATAAGTAATTTATGTGCTCTTTCAGCGCCTTTAATTGCATGGATATCATTCTTTTTATATAAGTCATAATCCCATTCGCCGCCTGTGTACCACGTATGATGTCCGATATCATGAAGGAAGCCAGCTTTTGTGGCAGCATCGACTGAGGCGTGATGCTTTTTGGCTAGGTGAAACGCATGGTAAGCGACAGCGATCGCGTGGACCATTCCAGAACGGTTTACGTATTTTTGTGTAATGTGGTGTTTAAAAATTTGTTCAAGCGTAATACGGTGCATAAAACATTCACTCCTTTTATCTTATGGTGTATATGAAGAAAAATCGATCGGTTTAAATGTATTTTGAACATTGTACTCCATCATAGTTCGTTAGTAAAGTAGAAATGTTTAGGAGAAGAAAAAATTTTTCTGCAAAAAAATCACCTTAGCTTATGCAAAGGTGATTTTCAAATTGCTTATTTTTTTAATCCTTGCTCTAGTGTTTCTAACATTTCGTGCTTTTCATTTTCATCAGCGTTTTTCCAAATGACTTCAAATAAAACGCCAAGACCTGGAAGCATTTTTTCTTCACCGCTTTGAATTGCATCGACGATTGTTTCTTGTAATTGATCTTGTGAATTTCCAGATACATTCGCTAATACGGCACCGCGTAAATTAAAACTCATTGCTTTCACCTCTTCTTCAGAATTGAAACTGACGTTAGTTTTTGTTCTTTTTTATGTAAATATGTATGAAAAATAGGCTATAATGATAAGACAAGAAGAGAGGGAAATACATATTATGAAAAACATTGATTCAGTACAAAATCCGCGTGTAAAGCAGTGGAAAAAGCTGCAAACGAAAAAAGAACGCGATAAAAAAGGTTTATTTTTTGTAGAAGGATTCCACTTAGTCGAGGAAGCTTTGAAGGCAGGAATTGTAACAGAACTTATCGTTTCAGATCAGACAGACCTTCCGAAAGATTGGACAGTTAATGATGTGGAAATGTACATCGTACCTGAGGCGATTGTAAAAATACTTCGTGAAACAGAAACGACGCAAGGTGTATTTGCTGTTTGTGAGAAGCATGAGAAAGAAGTAGCTCTTACTGATGGGAAATTCCTTTTATTAGATGGCCTGCAAGACCCAGGTAATTTAGGAACAATTATTCGTACAGCTGATGCAGCTGGTATTCACGCCGTTGTGCTTGGAGAAGGTTGTGTTGATGTTTACAATAGTAAAGTACTCCGCTCTACACAAGGCTCTATTTTCCACTTACCAATTGTAAAAGGGAACTTAGAAGAATGGGTAGACAAGTTAAAAGAAAATAACGTTCCTGTATATGGAACAGCTCTTGAAAATGGAGTTCCGTATGGTGAAGTAACGCCGGCTGGCAGTTTTGCATTAATTGTAGGAAATGAAGGAAATGGCGTACGCCAAGAAATTCTTGCAAAAACGGATCAAAACTTGTATATTCCGATTTACGGCGGGGCAGAATCATTAAATGTTGCGGTTGCAGCAGGGATTTTAACGTATTATTTGCAAAGCCCGGTTGCGAACAAATAAAAAACTTCTTATAATAAGTTGAAGTACATTATATTAAAAGTTAAATAACGAAAAACGTTGATAGAGAAGAGTAGCTTACAAAATCGCCATATAGGGAGAGAATGTCGTAGACTGAAAGCATTCTTATGGTAGACGAAAGTGAATTCACCTCTGGAGTTGACGCCAGGACCATGTATATGTAAAGGCGTTCCGGTCAGAATTGATCGTTATAACTAATGAGTGGGCAGACATGTTCTGTCAATTTAGGGTGGTACCGCGAATTTACCTCGTCCCTTTTTGGGAGCGAGGTTTTTTTATTTTTAAAATTAGGAGGGTTCCAAAATGGAAGCACGTTTAAAAGAGCTAAAGCAAAAAGCGTTAGAGCTTATTGAAGAAGCGAAAGAGCTAAAGGGCTTAAACGACGTACGCGTAGCGTATTTAGGAAAAAAAGGCCCAATTACAGAAGTATTACGCGGCATGGGAAAATTATCAGCAGAAGAGCGTCCACGTATGGGAGCATTAGTAAATGAAGTACGTGAAGCGATTCAAACGCGTCTAGACGACAAAATTAGTAACTTAGAAAAAGCAGTAATTGAAGCGAAATTAGCTACTGAAACAATTGATGTTACATTGCCAGGTCGTCCTGTTGAAACAGGTTGTCACCATCCGTTAACAGCTGTTGTTGAGCAAATTGAAGATGTATTCATCGGTATGGGTTATGAAGTAGCTGAAGGAACAGAAGTAGAAAAAGACTACTACAACTTCGAAGCACTAAACTTACCGAAAGATCACCCAGCGCGTGATATGCAAGATACATTCTACATCACAGAAGAAACGTTACTACGTACACATACATCTTCTGTGCAAGCACGTACGATGGAAAATAATAAAGAAAAAGGCCCAATTAAAATTATTTGTCCTGGTAAAGTGTATCGCCGTGATGACGACGATGCGACGCATTCACATCAGTTCATGCAAATTGAAGGTCTTGTAATTGATAAAAACATTCGTATGAGTGACTTAAAAGGTACACTGCAAGTATTCGTGAAAAAGATGTTCGGTGAAGATCGTGAAATCCGTCTTCGTCCAAGTTTCTTCCCATTCACAGAGCCATCTGTAGAGATGGATATTTCTTGTATGATGTGTCATGGCAAAGGTTGCGGCACTTGTAAAGGAACTGGCTGGATTGAAATTCTAGGCGCAGGTATGGTTCACCCGAACGTACTTGAAATGGCTGGTTATGATTCAAAAGAATATCAAGGCTTCGCATTCGGTATGGGCGCAGAGCGTATCGCAATGTTGAAATACGGAGTAGATGACATTCGTCATTTCTATACAAATGATGTACGTTTCTTACAACAATTCAAACGAGCGTAAGGGAAGGAGAGGATAAGTATGTTCGTATCATATCGTTGGTTACAAGAGTATGTAGATATTAAAGATGTAACAGTACAAGAACTAGCAGACAAAATCACGAAAAGTGGTATTGAAGTAGAAGGCGTTGAAGTATTAAATAAAGGTGTAAAAGGTGTTGTAGTTGGTCACGTATTAGAATGTGAAAAACACCCAGAAGCTGATAAATTAAGCAAATGCTTAATCGATATCGGTGAAGAAGAGCCAGTTCAAATTATTTGTGGAGCTGCTAACATTGCAAAAGGTTTAAAAGTACCAGTTGCAAAAGTTGGAGCTGTACTTCCTGGTAACTTCAAAATCAAAAAAGCAAAACTACGCGGTGAAGCTTCTCACGGTATGGTTTGTGCTCTTCAAGAGCTTGGGATTGATGGAAAGTTAGTTTCAAAAGAATACGCAGATGGTATCTTCATCTTCCCAAGTGACGCTGAAGTTGGTGCAGATGCACTTGAAATTTTAAACTTACACGATGAAGTACTTGAGCTTGGCTTAACACCAAACCGTGCAGATTGCTTAAACATGTTAGGTGTTGCTTACGAAGTAGCTGCTATTTATGGCCGCGAAGTAAAACTTCCAGCTATCGACTTACAAGAAACAACAGAAAAAACTTCTGATTATATTTCTGTAAGTGTAGAAGCGAAAGAAGAAAACCCATTATACATTGCAAAAATGGTTAAAAACGTAAAGATTGGTCCATCACCAATGTGGATGCAAACTCGTCTTATGGCAGCTGGCATTCGTCCAATTAGCAACGTAGTTGATATTACAAACTACATTTTAATGGAATACGGTCAACCGTTACATGCATTCGATTACGATAAATTAGGTTCAAAAGAAATCGTTGTTCGTCTTGCAAAAGAAGGCGAAAAAATTGAAACGTTAGATGATCAAGAGCGTACATTACAAAGCCACCACCTTGTAATTACAAACGGCACGAAAGCTTTAGCTGTTGCTGGTGTAATGGGCGGGGCGGATTCTGAAGTTACAAATGAGACAGTAAACGTTCTAATTGAGTCTGCATACTTTGCAGGTCAAACAGTACGTCGTACATCAAAAGACTTAGGTCTTCGTAGTGAATCAAGTGCACGTTTCGAAAAAGGAATCGACCCAACACGTACATTTGAAGCAATTCAACACGCAGCTGCTTTAATGGTGAAATATGCTGGCGGTGAAGCACTTGAAGGTGTAGTAGAAGCTGACAACTTACAAGTACAAGAGCGTACAGTATCTGTTACTGCTGAAAAAGTAAACCGTGTATTAGGTACAAATATTTCTGCGAGTGAAATGGGTACAATGTTCACAAATTTGAAATTCCCATTCACAGAAGTAGAAGGAACATTCCACGTGAATGTACCAGCACGTCGTCCTGATATTACAATTTCAGAAGACTTAGTAGAAGAAGTGGGCCGTCTATACGGTTATGACCACATTCTAGTTACATTACCTTCTGGAACGATGACTCGTGGTAAATTAACATCAGCACAAACGAAACGTCGTAAAGTACGCCGCTTCTTAGAGGGTGCTGGTTTATATGAAGCAATCACGTATTCATTAACAAGCGCTGACAAAGCGAAACAATATATGGTTGAGCCAAACGAAAAGGCGCCTGTAGGTCTTGCACTTCCAATGAGTGAAGAACGTAGCCAACTTCGTTTAAGCTTAGTACCGCAATTACTAGAAGCAGTTTCATACAATGTCGCTCGTAAAAACGACAGCGTTGCTTTATACGAAGTAGGTTCTATCTTCTTACCGACAGAAGAAGGAGAACTTCCGAAAGAAGAACAACATCTTGCAGGTGTTATGACAGGTCTTGCTCTTCACCATGCATGGCAAGGTGAGAAGAAAGTAGTAGATTTCTTCGTTGTGAAAGGTGTACTAGAAGGACTATTCGACGTACTTGGCGTTGCAAACCAAATCACATATGCACCAGCAAAACGTGAAGGTATGCACCCAGGACGTACAGCTGACATCGTATTAGATGGCGAAGTAATTGGTTTCATCGGTCAATTGCACCCAGAAGCAGAAAAACAATTAGATGTGAAAAATACATTCGTATTTGAATTATCTCTTGTAAAAGTATTCGGTGCAGACGCTGAAGAAACTTACTACGCAGCAATTCCACGTTTCCCATCTATGACACGTGACATGGCTGTTGTAGTAACAAAAGAAACAAAAGCTGGTGAAATGAAGCAAGTCATTGCTGAAGCTGGCGGAGAACTTCTGAAAGACGTAACACTATTCGACTTATACGAAGGTGAAAAAATGGAAGAAGGCAAGAAATCACTTGCATTCTCTATGACTTACTTCGATGCAGAACGTACATTAACAGACGAAGAAGTAACAGAAGCACATAACCGTGTACTAACAACGGTAGAAGAGAAATTCGGTGCGGAGTTACGTAAGTAATTAGAAAATTGCCGGATATATTCCGGCAATTTTTTTATTGGGTTAGTTGTCGGACACTATCGGTAAGTCGATATATTACAAAAATCGCTCATATATTTTCCGACACCTTGCATCTTTCTCTCGAATGTAGTACATTAATTTTAGTTTAACAAAATGAAAGACGATGATAAGGAAAAGTAGTATATACTATAATCCAAAGCGAGTCAGGGACGGTGAGAGCCTGATGAGGCGGTATATGTGAAGAACACCTTGGAGTTGCTAACCGAAATTGAATCTTGTATTCAAGAGTAGACTTAGACGGGAATCCGGCCTGTTACAAACCGGGAAGTATGTATTACATACGAGTTAAAGTTGGTCTTTATGACAAATTGGGTGGTACCGCGAAGTTTAACCTTTCGTCCCTTTATGGATGAAAGGTTTTTTTGTATTTAAATATATGAGCAAAGGAGAATTTCACTATGGAAAACACATTAGTAAAAAGTCTGTATAGAGATACAGATAAATACGTAGGTCAAACAGTACAAGTATCAGGGTGGATTCGTAACTTACGTGATTCAAAAGCATTTGGTTTCATCGAATTAAACGACGGTAGCTTCTTCAAAAGCGTTCAAATCGTTTTCGATACAGAATTAGAGAACTTCAAAGAAATTGCAAAACTTCCACTTAGCTCTTCAGTTAAAGTAGAAGGTAAAGTAATTGCAACGCCTGGAGCGAAGCAACCATTTGAAATTAAAGCAGAAAAAATTGATATCGAGGGCTTATCAGATTCTGATTACCCACTTCAAAAGAAACGTCATACATTTGAATACTTACGTACAATCGCTCACTTACGTCCAAGAACAAATGCATTCTCTGCAACGTTCCGCGTACGTTCTATCGCAGCATTTGCGATTCACCAATTCTTCCAAGAGCGTGGATTCGTACATGTTCATACACCTATCATCACTGGTAGTGATACAGAAGGTGCTGGCGAAATGTTCCGCGTAACAACGCAAGATTTAAATAACCTACCAAAAGGTGAAGACGGAAAAGTTGATGAGTCAAAAGACTTCTTCGGTAAAGAAACAAACTTAACAGTAAGTGGACAGCTGAACGCTGAAGCTTATGCATTAGCATTCCGTGATGTATACACATTCGGACCTACATTCCGTGCGGAAAACTCAAACACAACTCGCCACGCTGCTGAGTTCTGGATGGTTGAGCCTGAGATTGCATTCGCTGAACTAGGGGACGTAATGAACCTTACAGAAGATATGCTGAAATATGCAATGAAATACGTATTAGAGCATGCACCAGAAGAAATGGAATTCTTCAACAGCTTCGTTGATAAAACAGTTCTTGAGCGCATGAACAACGTAATTAACTCTGACTTCGGTCGCATCACTTATACAGAAGCAATTAAAGTGCTTCAAGAATCAGGTGCTGATTTCAAATACCCAGTAGAATGGGGAATTGACTTACAAACAGAGCACGAAAGATACTTATCAGAAGAAATCTTCAAACGCCCTGTATTCGTAACTGACTATCCGAAAGACATTAAAGCATTCTACATGCGTTTAAATGAAGACGGTAAAACAGTAGCTGCTACTGACCTTCTAGTTCCTGGCATCGGCGAATTAATCGGCGGAAGCCAACGTGAAGAAAGAATGGACGTTTTAGTAGACAGAATTAAAGAATTAGGTATGAACGAAGAGGACTACTGGTGGTACTTAGAACTTAGAAAATACGGCGGTACAAAACACGCTGGATTCGGTCTAGGTTTCGAGCGCTTCCTAATGTACATCACTGGTATGGCTAACATCCGTGACGTAATTCCATTCCCAAGAACTCCAGGTTCTTCTGAGTTTTAAGATATAAAAAAAGCGAGAGCAACTGCTCTCGCTTTTTTATAAAAATATATTATTGAATTTTTATAAAGTGATTTCGATATGATATACCTTTAATATTTAGTATATTCGCAGGCTCTGTTTTTATATTTTAAGAGTTTATTTTTTGCTTGAGTAGATCGTGTATATATAAGGTGTACATTGGATAAAAGGTGGGGAAAATATGAAAATTAAGAAAATAAAATTGGAAAATAACCCAATTCTGGGGGATATTGAACTGGAATTTACTGATGAATCAGGGAGAATAATTAATAATGTTATTATCGCTGGAGAAAATGGTACAGGGAAAACAACCTTGCTAGAAATTATTTATGATTTTTGCGCTTTAGAAATGGATCATAATAAGGAAATTCGTCAATTTACTATAGAGTTGACAGATGCAGAGGTTGCTTTTTTACAGAGTGTACCTCTATACGAATCATCATTGCAGAATGGTATAAAAAATAACGAAGTTAGGATTACTATAGATTATTATAATTTTAATAACAATGAATTCTGGTTCTATAAGGATGAAGAGGATGATGCTTCAGAACAATCGTTAAGGGGCAGTTATTACTATCGAAATAATGAGTTGGGACAGGTTCTTAAAGGTATATATTCAACAACTGAGGTGAATTATACCCCGGAGAGTATTAATGCAGTTACAGCAGGGGATATTGATTTGGAGGCTAAAGGGAGTATAAAATCGACTAGTAATATTGCTACTGAAATAACCCAGTTACTAGTTGATATCAAGACTTTAGATGATTCTGAACTGAGTGATTGGGTGGTTGAGCATCCCAATGCAGTACCGATAGACGAAGTAAAGCAAGTTAGAATGAAAAGATTTATGAATGCTTTTAATTATATTTTTCCTGCAAAGAGATATTCTGGTGTTAGGAACGAAAATGGGAATAAGAAAGTTTACTTTAAGGAATATGATAAAGAAATGCCGATTGAGAAACTAAGTTCTGGTGAGAAACAAATTGTCTTTAGAGGTAGTTTTTTATTAAAGGATCAAAAAAGTAGCCAAGGAATTATCGCTTTAATAGATGAACCAGAGCTTAGTTTACATCCTGATTGGCAAATGAAAATAGTTAACTATTTCAAGAGGCTTTTTATAAATGAAGATGGAGAACAGACTTCTCAACTCTTTTTTGTAACACATTCTCCTTTTATTATTCATAATAATGATAGAATAGACGATAAAATTGTCATTTTAAAAAAAGATGAAAATGGAGATGTATACATACCTGCTGAAGGGAAGTTCTTCTCTTGGACTTCAGAAAAAGTAGTAAAAGAGGCATTTAATATAAATAGTACTATCGATGAAGTTAGAGGTAAAAGGAAAAATTTAATTGTTACGGAGGGAAAGACTGATTGGAAGCATCTGAAAAGAGCTTTATTAAAACTACAAGAAAATGGATTGTTTGCGAATGGTAATTTTGAATTTTTAGATTATGAAGCAACGCAAATGGGGCATGGTGAATTATTAGCCCTGTGTAAACAAGTTAGCAAGATTCAAAATGAGTATAAAATCATTTGCATTTTTGATAGAGATGTATCTAATGTTAATAGAGAAGTATCTTCGCAGGGAGCGAATTATAAATCATGGGGGAATAATGTATACTCATTGCTATTACCGGTTCCTAAGCATAGGGAAGAAACGCCAGATATATGCATAGAACATTATTATTTTGATAGCGAGATAACACTTGCGGATGAAACGGGAAAAAGAATGTATCTGGGAAAGGAATTTAGTCGTAAATCTGGGCAACATATTGCAGAAAAAGATAAGTTTTGTCAGGCCAAAAATAAAGTTGGTGGCAGTTCAATTAGTATTATAGATAGAGATTGTGATGTATTTGTAAGTGAGAAAGAGGATGAGAATATAGCATTATCCAAGAATCAATTTGCGGAGAATATATTACGGGGGATTAAACCGTTCGATACAGTGAATTTTGATAATTTCCAACCTATATTTGAAATTATTGAAGAGATAATACAAGAAAGTGAGAAAAAATAAGGCGAGTCTAAATGTAGAAGTATGAAATAGGTAGAGAAGTGATTTTTTAGCTATTCTTTAAACGTTAGAATAACAATTTGTAGAGTTATATTTATTTCTAATTGTGGATGTCTTTTCAAGAGAATAAGGAATAGGATAGTTTTGGTGTATTAATTTACGTATCATTTTTGAAAGGGAAATAGAATTAATTTGTACTTATTTAAGGGTAAAACAAGGCGAAAAGAATCCAATTCTTTTCGCCTTGTTTAGTTCATGTAAATCATGTCGATACTAAAAAATAGTTATTTTTTCAATAAGCGAAATGCCTTCTCTGTATTAGCAAAATGCAGTTTCACAAACTCAGGTAATCGTTCTTTACCAAGCTTTTGAATTAATTTAGCAGCGGCGATATCAACTTGTTTACCGGCACCTTTTGGCAGCGGCATACCAGCTTTTTTACTTAGTTCATCAAATTGTTTTACGAATGAGTAACGAGCTAAAATGGAGGCAGCGGCTACAGCTAAATGGACGCTTTCGCCTTTCGTTGCGAAATAAACATTTTCACGCTGTACCTGTTTTTGTTTTGCTAAATATTTGTAGTATGTATCAGGTTGTGTGAATTGGTCGATTAAGACGCCTTCAGGTTTTGTAGGTGCCATTTTAGCTAATAAGTTTGTAATAGCTTTATTGTGTAGCAAGGCTTTTAACTTACCTTGGTTGTTTCCTTTATCAAATAGCTCGTTATATTTTTCGTTATGAAGGACAAGAGAGCTATAAGGAACAACGTGTAGAAGTTGTTTCGCAATGGCAGTAATTTGATCGTCATTTAAGTTTTTAGAGTCTTTTACACCAAGTTCTTTTAGTAGTGGAATTTGCTTTGCATCCACATATACAGCAACGACTGTCATCGGTCCAAAGAAATCTCCCGTACCAACTTCATCAGACCCTACAATAGACATTGTACCGATGGAAGCAGGCGGTGCATAACGGTGTGAATCAACAGATTTTTTTGCAGCTGTTTTCGGTGTTTGAGAGACAGTTTGCCAACGAGAAGCTTCTGCTTCAGCGCGGCCTCCTTGGAACATTACTTTTCCAGATTTATACGCTGTAATCGTGCAAGATGGTACCTTTGCCATGAAGATCCCGCCTTGCGGAGTTTTTGGGCTAAGCGAATGTTTATATTGTTGTTTCATGTCTTCAATTACTGTAGAATTTGTTTGAATTACGATAGAATTTGACATAATGGTCGCCCCTTTTTTTATATTGTTATTTTTATCATATCGGATTGTTCTTTCTGTTTCCATATTATGAAGGTTCATGGTATGATAAACTTTAGGATTCTGTACGTGATTGGAGGCCGGTGAGTTGTCACAACAAAAGGGAAAGAAAAGTCGAATTAATGTAGAAATCTATGGTCAGCAATATTCAGTTGTTGGCGATGAAAGTACAAGTCATATCCGCATGGTAGCAGCGATTGTGGATGATAAAATGCGCGAACTCAATGCCAAGAATCCTTCGCTTGACACGAGTAGACTAGCGGTATTGACGGCGGTAAACGTCATACACGATTACATAAAATTAAAAGAAGAACATGAGAAATTGAAAGAAAGTATGACAAAAAAAGGAATGGAATAACATGATTGATATTATTATCATTTTACTGCTTGTTATGGGATTTTTCCTCGGCTTACGCAGAGGGTTTATTCTGCAACTTGTAAAGTTAACAAGCTTTATTATCGCATACCTTGTTGCATACTGGTACTGTAAAGATTTAGCGCCAGCACTTGCGAAATTTATTCCGTATCCATTTGATAAAAACGTATCTGTTCCAGAATGGATTGATGCAAATAATATTGAGACAGTATTTTATCAAGCGCTTGCGTTTATCATATTGTTTATTATCACAAAAATTGCACTTTCATTACTTGGTAATTTGTTAAATATGTTTGCAGAAATACCGGTTTTAAAGCAAGTAAATGCGTTTGCGGGGGCAATCCTCGGATTTTTAGAAGTATATATTATTTTGTTTGTCTTAATTATCATTGGAAACATACTTCCGATTGAACAAGTACAAACACCATTACAAAAATCATCAATTAGCAAAATAATTGTAGACGATACACCGATTCTATCTGAAAAGGTGAAGGAACTATGGCAGACAGGTAGCAGAGTATAACTTCTCTTTTTTTGGAAAGAGAAGTTTTTTTCTATGAAAGAAAGGCGGGGCAATGATGAAAGTAAATAAAAAACAAGTGATCAAATTATTAGAGACAATCGGGCTTTTTATGGAACTAAAGGGTGCGAATCCATTTAAAATATCTGCATTTCGTAAAGCGGCAGCAGCATTAGAAAGTGATGATCGTAGTCTTTCTGAAATTGAAGATTTCACAAAGATTCCAGGCATCGGAAAAGGAACAGCAGCCGTTATTCAAGAATATATAGAATCAGGAACATCTGAAGTATTACAAGAACTTGAAAAAGAAGTACCAAGTAGCTTATTGCCGTTATTAAAACTACCAGGACTTGGTGGTAAGAAGGTAGCTAAGTTATACAAAGAACTTGGTGTTGTTGATATGGAATCGCTAAAAGCTGTTTGTGAGGAAAATAAAGTACAAGCTTTAGCAGGTTTCGGTAAGAAGACAGAAGAGAAAATATTAGAAGCAATCGATCAAGTAGGCTCTCGTCCAGAGCGTTTACCAATTGCGATGGTATTGCCTATTGCCGGGGAAATAGAGGAGAAATTGTCGAATATTGCTGAAGTAATTCGTTTCTCTCGCGCTGGTAGTTTGCGCCGTGTTCGTGAAACAGTGAAAGATTTAGATTTTATCATTGCAACGACAGAACCAGCAGCGGTACGTGAGCATTTACTACAATTTGATAATATGATTGAAGTAATAGCAAGTGGAGATACGAAAGTTTCTGTTCGTCTTCAATATGAATATGATATTTCAATTGATTTCCGTTTAGTAAAACCAGAAGAGTTTATTACAACTCTTCACCATTTCACAGGATCAAAAGACCATAATGTAAAAATGCGTCAAATCGCAAAAGATAAAGGCGAGAAAATTAGTGAGTACGGTGTAGAGAACTTAGAAACAGGTGAAGTGAAAACATTCGAGACGGAAGAAGAATTCTTTGCTCATTTCGGTCTGCCATTTATTCCGCCAGAAGTGCGTGAAGATGGAAAAGAAATTGAATTAATTAAAGAGTATCCGAACTTAATTCAGTTTTCCGATATACAAGGTGATTTACATATGCATACAACTTGGAGTGACGGTGCTTTTTCTATTGAAGAAATGGTACAAGCGTGCCGTGCTCGTGGATATAAGTTTATGGCGATTACTGATCACTCGCAATACTTGAAAGTGGCGAACGGTTTAACGAAAGAACGTCTTCGTGAGCAAGCGAAAGAAATTGAACGTATGAATGAAAAGTATCCAGACATTACAATTTTACGCGGAATTGAAATGGACATTTTACCAGATGCCTCGCTTGATTTTGATGATGAAGTATTAGCAGAATTAGATTATGTCATTGGAGCGATTCACTCTAGCTTCTCACAAGACCGTGAAACGATTATGAAGCGTCTGCGTACTGCACTTGAGAATAAACATGTCACAATGATTGCCCATCCTACAGGACGTCTTCTCGGGCGTCGTGAGGGTTATGATGTAGATACAGATTTATTAATTGAACTAGCAAAAGAGACAAATACAGTTTTAGAATTAAATGCGAATCCGAACCGTCTAGATTTAAGCGCGAAATTATTAAAACAAGCACAAGATGCTGGTGTGAAAGTAGCGATTAATACGGATGCTCATACGCTTGAAATGTTAGAAGATATGGAAACAGGTGTAGCAGCAGCACGTAAAGGTTGGATTCAAAAAGATAACGTGATTAACACGTGGGATATTGAACGTTTATTAGACTATATTAAACGTAATAAGTAATACAAGGGGGACCTGCAACATGTTAGAAAGAACGTTGCGTGTATTAGAATACAATAAAGTAAAAGAACAATTACTTGAACATACAGCATCTTCACTTGGTCGTGACAAAGTGAAGCATTTAGTGCCGAGCACTGATTTTGAAGAAATTGTAGAAATGCAAGATACAACGGATGAAGCAGCGAAAGTTATTCGTTTAAAAGGTAGTGCACCATTAGGTGGTATTACGGATATTCGCTCAAATGTGAAGCGTGCAAAAATTGGGAGTATGTTAAGTCCAAATGAATTACTTGATATTGCAAATACGATGTATGGTAGTCGTAATATGAAACGCTTCATTGAAGATATGGCTGATAACGGTGTCGAGCTTCCGATTTTAGAAACTCACGTCGCTCAAATTGTATCTTTATATGATTTAGAAAAGAAAATTACAAATTGCATCGGTGACGGTGGTGAAGTAGTCGATAGCGCAAGTGATAAACTGCGTGGTATTCGTACTCAAATTCGTACTGCGGAAAGTCGTATTCGTGAAAAGTTAGAAAATATGACGCGCTCTTCAAACGCGCAAAAGATGCTGTCTGATTCGATTGTAACGATTCGTAACGAACGTTACGTAATCCCAGTAAAACAAGAATATCGCGGCGTATATGGTGGTATTGTTCACGATCAATCGGCTTCTGGACAAACGTTATTTATTGAGCCACAAGTCATTGTAGAATTAAATAATGCACTGCAAGAAGCACGTGTGAAAGAAAAACAAGAAATCGAACGCATCTTATTAATGTTAACAGAAGAAGTGGCAGTAGAAGCCGATATCGTTTTATCAAACGTAGAAGTAGTTGCAAATCTTGATTTCATCTTTGCGAAAGCTTTTTATGCGAAGCGAATTAAAGCGACAAAGCCGATTGTAAATAACGAGCGTTACATGGACTTAAGACAAGCACGCCATCCGCTTATCGATCCAGAAATAATTGTGCCAAATAACATTATGTTAGGTAAAGATTTCACGACAATTGTTATTACAGGACCGAATACAGGTGGTAAAACAGTTACGCTGAAAACAGTTGGTATTTGTGTGTTAATGGCGCAATCTGGCCTTCACATTCCAGTAATGGATGAGTCAGAGATTTGTGTATTCAAAAATATCTTTGCTGATATCGGTGATGAGCAATCGATTGAACAGAGTTTAAGTACGTTCTCCTCACATATGGTGAACATCGTTGATATTTTAGAAAAAGCTGATTTTGAAAGCTTAGTTTTATTCGATGAATTAGGTGCTGGAACAGACCCACAGGAAGGGGCTGCACTTGCCATTTCAATTTTAGATGAAGTATGTAATCGCGGTGCTCGCGTTGTTGCAACGACGCATTATCCAGAATTAAAAGCATACGGATATAACCGTGAGCAAGTTATTAATGCGAGTGTTGAGTTTGATGTAAATACATTAAGTCCAACTTATAAATTATTAATCGGTGTACCAGGCCGTAGTAATGCCTTTGAAATTTCGAAACGTCTTGGATTATCTGATCGCGTTATTGAGCAAGCACGCAATCACATTAGTACAGATACGAATAAAATTGAAAATATGATTGCGAAGTTAGAAGAAAGCCAGAAGAACGCAGAGCGTGACTGGAACGAAGCAGAAGCGCTTCGCAAACAATCTGAAAAACTGCATCGTGAATTACAACGTCAAATCATTGAATTTAACGAAGATCGTGATGAACGATTATTAAAAGCGCAAAAAGAAGGAGAAGAAAAAGTCGAAGCTGCAAAGAAAGAAGCAGAAGGCATTATTCAAGAACTTCGTCAATTGCGTAAAGCACAGCTTGCAAATGTGAAAGACCACGAGCTAATTGAAGCGAAGAGTCGTCTAGAAGGCGCAGCGCCAGAGCTTGTTAAGAAACAAAAAGTAAATGTGAAAAATACTGCACCGAAACAACAGTTACGTGCAGGTGATGAAGTGAAAGTATTAACGTTCGGTCAAAAAGGTCAACTACTTGAAAAAGTAAGCGATACAGAGTGGAGCGTACAAATCGGTATTCTGAAGATGAAAGTGAAAGAATCTAATATGGAATACATTAACACACCGAAGCAAACAGAGAAAAAAGCAGTTGCAACGGTAAAAGGTAGAGACTATCACGTTTCATTAGAACTTGATCTTCGTGGTGAACGATTTGAAAATGCAATGGCGCGCGTTGAGAAATACTTAGACGATGCCCAGCTTGCAAGCTATCCTCGCGTATCAATCATTCACGGTAAAGGGACAGGAGCACTTCGCCAAGGTGTACAAGATTACTTGAAGAAGCATCGCGGTGTAAAAACCTTCCGTTACGGTGACATGGGCGAGGGAGGCCTAGGCGTAACAGTTGTCGAATTAAAATAGAAAACAACGAAACAAAGGGGAAACCATTATATGTTTATGGACAAACTTGCAAAAGTATTGTTAGCTTGTTGTGGAATATTTTTGGTGATTGGGGTTATTTATTTAGTTGTTTTTGCGAAGTGAAAAAGCGTCAATCGTGGCAGAATGATATTGCCATAGATTGACGCTTTTAATATATGTGAAAAGGAATAGAACATGAAAATCAACCAATACATAAGCGAAGCAAAATTATGCTCCAGACGTGAAACAGATCGTCTCATTAAAGCTGGACGCGTGGCTATTAACGGCGAAATATGTACGCACGGTGCACTCGTAAGCGATGGTGATAGGGTAACGATTGATGGGCAAGTTATTGTAAAAGAAGAGAAAGAAAAAGTGTATATCGCATTTCATAAACCAGTCGGAATTACTTGTACAGCAGCCGATCATATTGAAGATAATATTATTGATTATATCAATTACCCAGAGCGAATCTTTCCAGTTGGGCGATTAGATAAAGCATCAGAAGGACTTATTTTATTAACGAATGACGGCGGCATTGCGAATCAAATTTTACATGGTGATCATGAGCACGAGAAAGAATATGTTGTCACAGTCGATAAACCTTTTACGGACTGGTTTATTGATGAGATGTCCCGCGGTGTAAAGATTAAAGATGGAATGACGAAGCCGTGCAAAGTGACAAGAGTCGATCAATCAACATTTCGTATCGTTTTAACGCAAGGAATGAACAGGCAAATTCGTAGAATGAGTCGTGCTTTCGGATTTACTGTAATAAAGCTAAAGCGAGTACGCATTATGAATATAGAGCTAAATGAGCTTGAAGTTGGAAAGTGGCGGAGCGTTACAGCTGAAGAGTTAGAAATTTTAATAGGGCAGTTATAGGGAGGAAAAATTTTCTCCCTATATTTTTTTGTCAGAAAAAATAAAACTATTGATTTTTTAAAAAATAGCCCATATAATAAAAAACAACAAGTTTCGACAAGATATTTTATAAAAGTAATGATGAGGACATGAGTTGTATTTTACGATTCTCAGAGAGGGAAGCCTTAGGCTGTGAGCTTCCTAATACGAAAAGACAAGCTTACCACCTCTAAACTTCAAGAGTGAACTGCATACATGATGCATTGTAATTCTTGGCGGATAAAACCGTTATCAATTTACACGAGCTATAAAATGAGCTTATTTCGTTATAAATTCATTTTATTAGAATAAGGGTGGAACCACGATTTCAACACTCGTCCCTTTATTAGGGACGGGTGTTTTTTGCGTTCTTTTACGGGGAAGTATGCTTGAAAGAGGATATGTAACGGATTTTAATTCAGAATATTTTGTTAATTTATTATTTTAGGAGGTTAGTAGAAATGAAATCATCTTTAAAGTTTTCAGAGATGTTTGCAATAAGTTTAATGTTATTTGCACTGTTTTTTGGTGCGGGTAATATGATTTTTCCACCAGCGTTAGGACAAGGCGCTGGAACAGACGTATGGATTGCGTTGTTTGGTTTTATCGTAACAGGCGTTGGACTACCTTTATTAGGAGTAATTGTTATAGCTTTAAAGGGAGATATTAATGAGCTAGCAGGACGTGTACATCCTATATTCGCACTTGTTTTTATCACTGCAATTTATTTATGTTTAGGCGTATTCGTAAGTGTGCCGCGTACAGGAACAGTAGCTTATGAGATGAGTATTGCACCGTTTTTACCAAGTGAGATAGCTGGTCAGTCATATCCACTTGTTATCTTTACACTTATTTTCTTTGCAGTCACTTTCTATTTAGCTTTAAATCCTTCGAAATTAGTGGGTCGTATTGGTAAAGTGCTAACTCCAATACTATTAGCTGTTATTGCAATTATCGTAGGTAAAGCACTTATTACACCAATTGGAGAATTTGGTGCACCGACAGAAGTGTATAGTGCTCCTCTCTTTAAAGGATTTATTGATGGATATTTAACTTTAGATGGACTTGCGGCACTGGTATTCGGAAATGTTGTAATTCATGCGTTAAAAGAAAAAGGCATTACAAATAAAAATAGTATTGCAAAAGTAACAATCTTTGCAGGATTTATTGCAGCACTTGGTTTACTACTTGTATATTTAGCGCTTGCGTATCTTGGAGCTTCTAGTGTATCGCTTGGAATGGGCGCAAACGGAGGAATTATTTTAACAAATGTCGTGAATCATTTATTTGGTAGCTACGGAACTTTATTACTAGGGATCGCAATTACAGCAGCATGTTTAACAACTTCTGTAGGTATTGTTGCAGCTTGTGGTGATTACTTCTCTTCTTTATTACCAAAGCTTTCTTATCAAAAAGTCGTTTTCATTTTCTGTGTATTAGCATTTATGGTAGCAAACCTTGGGTTAACTCAGTTAAATGCATTAGCATTACCAATCTTAATCGCAATTTATCCAATTGGAATCGTACTTATCGTATTATCACTTGTTGAAAACTACGTTCGTCTTCCATTAGCGATGTATGTGGGCGGGATTGTAGGAGCATTTGCAATAAGTTTCTTTGATGGGTTACACAATGCAAACCTTCAAATTGCAGCGCTAGCACCTATTTTAGATAAGATTCCATTATATAGTGTAGGAATTGGTTGGTTAGTTCCAGGCATAATCGGTATAGGATTTGGTTATATAGTTTCTAAGTTTCAAAAGCAGGAAATTGCTGTAGAAAAATAGAGAAAAGAGGCTTTCTATAATAGAAAGTCTCTTTTTTTGTAAAAAAAGCCGTATATAGAGAAATTTAGATATTAAAAATTTTATACGTAATATAGTTGACAAAAAATTTATGAGTAGGCTAAGATTGACTTAGTTGTGGAAATATTGGAAGGGAAGTGAGGGAAACGGGGTTTCTATAACTATAGTGTTGTTATGGGAAGAGGTGAAAGAAGAGGAGAAGAGAAAGTTTATTTTTTTTGACTTGCATTGAGAATGATAATCAATAAATACGTTTTATAATTTTTTCTCAGTTTCTATGCCTTCGTATAAGGAATAGGGTGAGATATTATTTTTAATATCAAATGAGAATGATAATCAATAACGTTTATGTTACATAAAATAATGCTAATTAAATAATAGGTAGAAGAGATTATTTTTTTCTTATGAATTGAGAATAATTATCATTTTCAGAAAAAGTGAAATGAAAGATAGCCAAGGAGGAAACAAGAAAAATGAAAAAGGTTTCTGTATTACCCGCTTTTATTATAACGTTCGTATGTATGCTAGCTTTTCTTGTAATGCCATACGGGAATGCTTCAGCAAAACTAGCTGATGGTACTTACGATATTAATTACGTAATTCAAAAAGCGGAAAATGATTCAGCTTCAATGGCAAATGACTATTTTGAAAAGCCGGCAAAATTAATAGTGAAAAACGGTGAGATGAGAGTACAAGTTCCGATGAATCATAGTGCTTGGATTACAGAATTTAAAGCACCAGAGAACGGGAATTTTGTTGATGCGAAAGTTGTTAATAAAGATGAATCGGCAGATAAAAGAACAGTAGAGTTTAAAGTAGATGATTTATCCAAACCGGCAGCTGTAAAAATTCATGTTGTTGTACCAAGTGCAAACTATGACCACCACTACACAATTCGTTTTGCTTTTGATGCAAATGTAAAAGCTGTAGGTGGCGATAATGGCGTAGCTGCTACAACAAAAAATAATGATCAAGCGAAAACAGATACACAAGTAAAAGAAGAGAAAACAAAAGTAGAGAGTAAGGAAACAGCTAAAGAAGTGAATAAAGAAACAAAAAATGAAAATGGAAAAGCTGAAAAAACAGATAACCCAAAAACAGGCGATGAAGCACGTATTGGATTGTTTGCAGCGTTAATTCTTATTTCAGGTGCTTTCTTAATTCGTAAAGTGAAATTGAGTAAATAAATCTTTTGAAGGGTGATGAATATATGTTTAAACAATTTAAAATGATTATTGCCGTATTTGCTGTTTTATTTACATTTATCGCAACACTAGGTTTACAAGATGCAAAGGCTGCTACAAAACTAGCTGATGGAAAATATAATATTGCTTTTACTGTATGGAAAGGCGATAAAGATGAATCGTCTAGAATGAATAGTTATTTTGAAAGCCCAGCAACATTAACAGTTAAAAATGGAAAACAATATGTTTCATTTAAAGTGAAAGATAGTGCTTCTATTAAAAGTTTCCAAGTAGAAAAAGATGGTCAATTTGTAGAAACAACCGTGTTAAGTGAAAACAAAAAAGATAATACTAGAGTTGTAGAATTTGAAGTTGCTGACTTGTCAAAAAAACTAAATGGCAAGGTGAAAATTAATATTCCAATTATTAATTATAATGCTTCGTATGATATTCGCTTTGTATTTGATGGGAACAGTATTAAATAATTTTCAAAAGGGAGAGTCGTTCCATTGAACAGGTATACAAAAATTATTGTTGCTATGTTTTTAATGATATTTACATTCGTATCAACATTACAACCACTTGCAGTTCAAGCAGCTACCAAGTTGGCTGACGGTGAATATTCAATTGGCTTCAAAGTTTTAAAAGATACATCAGATGAAGAATCGATGATGAATCAATATTCAGTAAGTCCGGGAACTTTAAAAGTGAAGGATGGGAAAAAGAAAGTATCCTTTACATTAACAAATAGTTCATGGATTACGAAATTTGAAACAGAAAAGGCAGGTAAGCTAGTTGCGACAAATGTAATTAGTGAAGATAAAGAAAAAGATACAAGAGTAGTAGAATTTGATGTAGAAGATGTAGAGAAGGTATTAAATGCAAAAGTAAAAGTAGATATCGATTTTTTAAATTATCATCATGAGTACGACGTTCGTATTGCATTTGATCAAAATAGCATTACACCAATTCATGTAGAAAAACCAAATGAAAAAGAGGACCCAGCTAATAAGCCAGATCCAAATGAAACTACCGATTCAGGTCAGAAGCCCGACCAAAAGCCTGACCCAGATCAACAACCAAATTCTAACACAATTACAGATGGTGCGTACAGCATTCCATTTAAAGTGTTAAAAGATCAAACAGATGAAGAATCTAAGATGAATAGTTACATGGTAAATCCAGGGGTATTAAAAGTAGAAAACGGTAAGAAAAAAGCAATTGTAACACTAAAAAGTAGCTCATTAATTAAAAATTTCCAAACGGAAAAAGATGGCGCATTTGTTGATGCAAAAGTAGTGAGTGAAGATAAGGAAAAAGATACAAGAGTAGTAGAGTTTGAAGTAAACGATTTATCTAAAAAACTAAATACAAAAGTATTTATCGAAATGGCATCAAGAAATTATAAGCAAATGCATGATGTACAACTTTTATTTGAACAAGATAAACTTGAACAAATTAAAAATGAAGAGAAACAACCAGAAGTAGAAAAACCGGAAGCAGAAAAACCAGAAGTAGAAAAACCGGAAGCAGAAAAACCAGAAGTAGAAAAACCGGAAGCAGAAAAACCAGAAGTAGAAAAACCAGATGAAAATAAAAAACCAGATGCTGAAACAATTAAAGATGGTGAATACAGCATCAATTTTAAGGCATTAAAAGATCAAACAGACGAAATTTCAATGATGAACACATATACAAAAAGTCCAGGTGTGCTAAAAGTAAAAGATGGTAAGAAGTATGTATCATTTACGTTAACGAACAGTTCTTGGATTACAAAATTTGAATTTGAGAAAAATAGTTCGTTTGTTGATGCAAATGTAATAAGTGAAGATAAAAAAACTGATACACGCGTAGTGGAAGTAGAAGTACCAGATTTATCGAAAAAGTTAAATGCAAAAGTAAAAGTAGATATCGATTCAATGAATTATCACCATTTTTACGATATTCAATTTGCATTTGATAAAGGTAGCATTAAGTCGTTAGATAACCAAGGTGAAAACAACAACCAAGGTGGAAACAACAACCAAGGTGAAAACAACAACCAAGGTGGAAATGATAACCAAGATAATAACACAACAATTGATCCAAAAGCTCTTAAAGATGGTGAATACAGAATTGGCTTTAAAGTGTTAAAAGATCAAACAGATGAAATCTCAATGATGAACACATACACAAAAAGCCCAGGTGTATTAAAAGTAAAAGATGGTAAGAAATACGTATCGTTTACATTAACAAATAGTACATGGATTACGAAATTTGAATTTGAGAAAAATGGTTCTTTCGTTAATGCAAAAGTGTTAAGTGAAAATAAAGAACAAAATACAAGAGTAGTAGAAGTAGAAGTAAACGATTTGTCTAAAAAATTAAATGCAAAAGTAAAAGTAGATATTGATTCAATGAATTATCACCATTTTTATGATGTTCAATTTGTATTTGATCAAGACAGTATTAAAGCCTTAGGGAACCAAGACGGAAACAACAACCAAGGCGGAAACGACAACCAAGACGGAAACAACAACCAAGGCGGAAACGACAACCAAGACGGAAACAACAACCAAGGCGGAAACGACAACCAAGGTGGAAATAATAACCCGAAAGTAATAGTTGATCCGAAAAATTTAGTAGATGGCCAATATGATATTACATTTAAAGTATTAAAAGATAAAACAGATGAGATTTCAAAGATGAATGACTATGTTGTAAATCCAGCGAAATTAATTGTAAAAGATGGTAAAAAATATATTGAGATGACGCTGAAAAATAGTGCGTGGATTACGAAATTCCAAACGGAAAACAATGAACTATTCGCTGATGCGAAAGTAGTAAGCGAAGATAAAAATGTAAATACGCGAGTAGTACAGTTTGAAGTAGAAGATCTATTTAAAAAATTAAACGCAAAAGTAAAGGTAGACATCGATGAGATGAACTACCATCATTTCTACGATGTGCAAATTCAATTTGATACAAATAATATCGGCGCGTTAGGAACTCTTAAAGAGGAACCGAAAAATGAACCGAAAAATCCAGTGACTACACCGAAAGTAGATAATGTAAAAACAGTAGGTACTCCTGATTTTAACCGAAATGCAGATGGTCAGAAGAAAAAAGAAGATACAAAAAATGATTCGAAAAAAGAGAAAAACTCAAAAACTGCAGATACAGCACAACTTGGTTTATATATGGTGTTACTGCTAGGTTCACTTGCTTTACTAGTTCGTAAATATAGAGCAGGTAGATTGTAATTTTTGGAGTCTTGATGCATATTCGCGTGCATCAAGACTTGTTTCATATTGTATGGAAAGGAGTGGTGATTGAGAGTGAAGAAAATTGCAAGTGTACTAATGGCTATCATTTTGTTAATGAGTATAGCTGGGTGCTCATCACCCAAAAAAGAAACAGCAAAGCAGGTAAAGAGTGAGAGTAAAGAGCGCGTTGTTGCAACAACAGTGGCTGTTACTGAAATTATGGATGCGTTAGAAGTAGATTTAGTTGGCGTTCCAACAAGCTCTAAAACTTTACCGAAGCGATATAAAGGTTTACCTGAAGTTGGGAATCCAATGAGTCCAGATATGGAAAAGGTAAAGTCATTAAAGCCTTCAGAAGTGTTATCTGTGACAACACTTGAATATGAATTAAAGCCAGTTTTTGATGGTGTGGGTATGAAAGCAAACTTTTTAGATTTAACGAGTTTGAAAAATATGCAAAGTTCTATTAGCGATTTAGGTAAGAAATATGGGCGTGAAAAACAGGCCGAAGCAGTAGTAACTCAATTAGATAAAAAGGTTGCTAGCATTCAAAAAGAAGTAAAAGGAAAGAAAGAACCGACAGTACTTATTTTATTAGGTGTGCCGGGAAGTTATTTAGTAGCAACAGAGCATTCTTATATTGGAGATTTAGTGAAACAACTAGGTGGTAAAAATATTGTGCAAGGTGAACAAGTAGAATATTTAGCTTCTAATACAGAGTATTTAAAGAAAGCTGATCCAGATATTATTTTACGAGCAGCTCATGGTATGCCTGATGAAGTTGTAAAAATGTTTGATAAAGAATTTAAAACAAATGATATTTGGAAACACTTTGCTGCGGTTAAAAATAACCGTGTTTACGATTTAGAAGAGCGTTTATTTGGAACGACAGGCAATTTAGCAGCAATTGAAGCGTTAGATGAATTGAAAAAAATGATGTATCCGTGATGCATTTTAATATAAAGGAAGAGTAGAATGAATAAAAAAACTTGGAGTTTCCTCATTGTTACTGCATTGCTTATTGTTATGACATCATTGTCAGCGATGAAAGGGAGTTTAGAAGTAGGTATTGTTGAACTTGTACAAGGGATATTTACAGGTGGAAATGAAGATGTTGAAGTCATTAAAGATTTACGTTTCCCGCGTATTATTATTGCGTTGTTCACTGGAGCGGCTCTCGCTGTTTCAGGTGTGCTTTTTCAAGCTGTTATGAAAAATCCACTCGCCGATGCTGGGGTAATCGGTATATCTTCAGGAGCAAGTTTTATGACACTCGTTATTATTACGTTGTTTCCGCAATTCTTTTTCTGGACACCCGTATTCGCCTTTTTAGGTGGTGCGCTTGCATGTTATCTCGTTTATTCGTTTTCATGGAAATCAGGATTAAGCCCGCTTCGCATTATTTTAATTGGTATTGCCATTAATGCAATGTTTACTGGATTAAATGAATCATTCGTTACGATTTGTGGGTATTTTATTAAGAGTATTAAGCAAACGACGACTTCTAACATAACAATGAAGACGTGGGGCGATGTAGAAATAATGGTGACTTATGGAACGATTGGTCTTATTCTTGCTCTGTTCGTAGGAGCTTGGTGTAACTTATTATCGCTACAAGATAAGACTGCGAAAAACTTAGGCTTGCATGTGACGAGAGTTCGTCTTATTATTTCTGCCATTGCAGTACTCTTAGCGGCAGTATCAACAGCGATTGCAGGTGTTATTGCTTTTGTAGGATTACTAGTTCCGCATATTTCAAGACAATTAGTCGGTTCAGACCATAAAGTATTAATTCCATTTTCTGCGCTTGCAGGGGCGTTATTAATTTTGACGGCAGATACAATTGGAAGGTTAATTGTGCCACCTAATGAAATTCCAGCAGCAACAATTATGGCGGTTATTGGTGGTCCATTCTTAATATTTTTGCTTAGAAAGAGTGATAAAGTTCATGGAAATTAAAAATGTAACCTTTTCATACGATAACGTAACAAATCGTTTAAAGTCTGTTAGTAGTGAAATAGAAATTGGGAAAATTACAACAATCATTGGACCGAATGGATGTGGGAAATCAACATTACTTAGTGTCATGTCTAGAAACCACGCTCCTAGCAGTGGAGAAGTAATACTTGATGGGAAAGCGATTGGTGAATATAAACCGAAAGAGTTTGCTAGAAAGCTAGCAGTTGTCCATCAACAAAATGAGGCTCCAGCAGATATTACAGTGGAAAAGCTAATAAGCTTCGGGCGTATGCCATATAAAAATATATTTTCTCCGCAAACAGATGAAGATAGAGAAGCGATTGAGCGTGCACTAGTATGTACGAATTTACAAAGTAAGCGTGATAAGCCAATTTATGCTTTATCTGGTGGAGAGAGGCAGCGAGTTTGGATCGCGATGACATTAGCTCAAAATACACCAATGCTCTTCTTAGATGAGCCGACCACATATTTAGATATTTACTATCAGTTAGAAATATTAGAGTTAGTGAAAGAGTTAAATGAAGTGCATGGACTAACGATTGTAATGGTATTACATGATATTAATCAAGCCATTCGTTATAGCGACCATATTATCGTTATGAAAGATGGAGAAATCATTACGAAAGGTATTCCTAATGATGTAATAACAGAAGAAATGGTTAAAGCAATATATGGTGTAGATGTCATTGTAAAGCAGGATGAAGATACCGGATTGTACATGGTACCTATGGGAATCTAAAGGCTGAGCATAATCCGTTTTGAGGTGATAATTTGAATAGTAAGAAAGGACGGAAAAAGAATTCTTTTTTTCAACGCATACTTACAATTGTGTTTTTAGGAATCTTTTTCTATTCAATGTATGAGTTGGGCGGGATTTTCATGGATTATTATGAAAATCGTAAAGTAATGGCTGAGGCACAACATATTTATAAAAGAAGTCCAATGGAAGAAAAATCAGAAAATGGAGAGGTACGTAAACAGTTTCAGGATCTCCAGAAAATTAATCCAGAGATAGTCGGATGGATTACGATGGATGATACACAAATTAATTATCCAATCGTTCAAGCAAAAGATAATGATTACTATTTATTTCGTAATTATAAAGGTGAAGATATGAGAGCGGGAAGCATTTTTATGGACCATCGTAATGATGTGAAATCTCAAAATCGAAATACGATTTTATATGGCCATCGTATGAAAGATGGTTCTATGTTTGGTAGTTTAAAAAAAATGTTGGATGAAGACTTTTTTATGTCTCATCGTAAATTATATTACGATACATTATTTGAAGGATACGACGTTGAAGTTTTTTCAGTATACACGACAACAACGGACTTTTATTACATTGAAACGGATTTTGGAAATGATGCAGCATATGCATCGTTCTTAAAGGAAATTCAAGAAAAATCACTGTACAAAACGGATACGGAATTGACGGCTAATGATGAAATCGTAACACTTTCTACTTGTGATTATGCTCTTGATCCAGAGGCTGGAAGGCTAGTTGTACACGCAAAATTAGTAAAAAGAAATTAAAGAAAAAAGTATAGAATATGAGAAGTGATAGATAACGCTTCTCATATTCTATACTTTAAAAAAGGACTGTTCTTACTGTGCTGCAGCCATTGGCATACGTACAACTTTTACATCATAGTAAGCAATTTTATTATCAAGAATATATTCTGGCATTCCGCCTTGATGTGAGTGAGCATCTTTAAATGCAGCGCTCTTTGTCCAACCTTGGAAATCTTCTTTTGCATTCCAGCGAGTGCTAATTGTTACTTCATCATAATCAACTGTATTTTGTGTTAAAAGAACTTCTAGACCTAAAAAGCCTGGCATCGTTTCAACTTTACCTACTTTATTAAAACGCTCAATTAATTTATGCCCATTTCCCTTTGTAATTTTAGCTGTATTTGTAACAATAATCATGTTTATTCCTCCTATAAATGTAGCTATATTTTCAAGAACTCATATACATCAAATGATAATGAAAATCATTATCATTGTCAATGGTAAATGTGAAATATATAAGTTTTTTTCTATTATTTTGGACAGTGAGATTTTCATTTCAAAACGTAGTAAATATGTGGCGGTTAAGTGCGAGAATGAGCTAGTTGTACTAGCAAAGCAATAATATGGTATAGTGAAACGAGGCTGTTTTTTCAGTCTCGTTTTTCAAATGCTTCCTGTAGAGAAAGCATGCAAATGGAAAGGAAGTTATTATATGCGATTAGAAGTAACTGTAAAAATAAAACCGAAATTTATAAAAGAAATTAAAAGTGGATATCCGCTTATTTTAAAAGATGCGATTCAAAATTTAAATGATGTTCGTGAAGAAGGAACAATCATCAAAGTAGTAGATGAGAAGAACAACTTTGTCGGAAAAGGTTATTATGGAAAGCAAAATAAAGGATACGGCTGGATTTTAACGAGAAAAGAGAGTGAACAAATTAATCAATCTTTCTTTGAAAGTAAAATCAAATCTGCCCTACATAAACGAAAGCAATTTTATAAATCAAGTGATACGACAGCATTCCGTGTGGTGAATGGTGAAGGTGATGGTCTTGGAGGACTAATTATCGATTATTATGATGGCTACTACGTAGTAAGTTGGTATAGTGAAGGGATTTACACTTTCAGAGATGAGATTATAGCCGCTCTTCAAAAAGTAGCAAACTTTAAAGGTATTTATGAGAAAAAGCGTTTTGATACGAAAGGGAAATATATTGAGGGTGATGATTTCGTAGCAGGAGAGCGCGGCGAGTTCCCACTTATCGTAAAAGAGAACGGTGTGAACTTTGCGGTTTATTTAAATGATGGGGCAATGGTTGGTGTATTTTTAGATCAACGTAACGTTCGAAAACAAATTCGTGATAAATATGCAAAGGGAAGAACAGTGTTAAATATGTTCTCTTATACAGGTGCTTTCTCTGTATTTGCAGCGCTTGGCGGAGCAAGTAAAACGACGAGTGTTGACCTTGCAAATCGTAGTTTAAGTAAAACGATTGAGCAGTTTAGTGTAAATGAAGTTGATTATGAAGCACAAGATATTATTGTAGAAGATGTATTTCTTTACTTCAAATATGCAGCTAAGAAAAAGATGAAATTTGATATGGTCGTACTTGATCCTCCAAGCTTCGCCCGCTCAAAAAAATATACATTTAGTGCAGCAAAAGATTATAAAAATCTATTAAAAGAAACAATTGCTATTACAGAAAATAGCGGTATTATCGTTGCTTCTACAAATTGTAGCGCATTCGATATGAAAAAGTTTAAAGGCTTTATCGATACAGCCTTTAAAGAAATGAATGGCAAATATAAAATATTAGAAGAACATTCTTTACCAGAAGATTTCCGTACCATTGATCAATTTAAAGAAGGAGACTACTTAAAAGTAGTTTTCATCGAGAAAATTAAAGGTTAATAAAGAAAAGGAGCTCAAGTTTACTTGAGCTCCTTTTCTTATTGAACGATATTTTGTACTCTACCGACTTGTCCGTCCTGCAATCGCACTTTAATGCCATGCGGATGGGAAGGGGAGTTTGTTAAAATATCTTTTACAATTCCACGTGTTAATTTGCCTGTTCGTTGATCTTGTTTTAATACAATATCAACTTCAAGACCGGGCGCGATATTAGAACGTTTTTGTCCGTTCATTTACACACCTGTACGTCTACGTTGGTTGTTTGTTTTCTTTGTTTGTTGGTTTTGTAATTTTTTCGTTTCTTGGCTTTGATTTTTTGCATTTTGACCATTTCCATTTCCTTGCTTTTTCTTAGCAAGTTGTTCGCGCATTAAATCAGCTAAGCTTACTTTTTTGTTTTCTGACATGATAAGTCTCCTTTATATAAAGTTAATTATGAACAATCGTAGTGAATTTCATCATATCATTGTTAAGGAAGGAAGGGAAGTTGGTTTGAAAATTCATATAATTGTTTCCAGTCTGTAGTAGTTACGATACAATTGGATTGTTAACGTTTGTAAAAAGGGGATAGACATATGTCACATCATATTTTATTAGTTGAAGATGATATCTCAATTCAAGAGATGGTGGAAAAGTATTTAATAAAAGAGGGTTTTCAAGTAACAATTGCGTCTGATGGAGAGGAAGGCGTGAACACATATTTAAAAGGTTCATTTGATTTGATTATCCTTGACATTATGATGCCAAAGCTAGATGGCTTAGAAGTTGTACGAATCATTCGAGAAAAAAGTGCTGTTCCGATTTTAATGATGTCGGCAAAAGATACAGATGTTGATAAAGCTGTTGGATTAGGACTTGGAGCAGATGATTACATTTGTAAGCCGTTTTCTATGATTGAATTAGCTGCACGTGTAAAAGCGGGTATTCGGAGGTCTACGAAATATTCGGCTACAGAAACAACAGAAAAGATGATTCAAATTGGTGATTTAACAATTGATCCAATTAATTTTACAGTTGAAAAAAACGGGAAGTCTCTCAAACTTACTTTAAAAGAATTTGAGATTTTAAAGCTATTCGTAAAGAACCAAAATCGTGTATTTACGAAAGCGCAAATATATACATTAGTTTGGAATGAAGAGTATTACGGTGACGATAACGTTATTAATGTTCATATGAGAAGATTGCGTGAGAAAATCGAAAGTGATCCATCTAATCCAGAATATATTAAAACGTTATGGGGCATCGGCTATAAGTTGGAAGTGATGTAATATGGTCAATTTGTTAATAGGTATTATTTTTATATTGTTATGTGTTATTTATATGCAATATAGAATGAGAAAAAATAGTAGTGAAAATTTACGATACACATATGAAAAGTTAGAAAGTATTGTAAATGACAAAACAGGCGAGACGTTACTCGTTATGACAGATGATCTAGAATTGCAAAAATTATTAGTGGCAATTAATCAATTATTAGATGCAAAACAGAAAACGAATGCAGATCATGCAAAAGTAGAAATTTCGATGAGAAAAATGCTTTCAAATATTTCGCATGACTTGAAAACACCACTAACAGTTATTCTTGGATATACAGAAATGTTAAATAAGGATAAAACGATAAATAAAGAAGAACAACAAATATTACTTGAAAAAGTGCATACGAAAACACTAGAAGTGATGGAGTTAATTCATAAGTTTTTTGACTTGGCAAAATTAGAATCTGGTGACAAAGCAATTGAAATGACAAAAGTAAATATGAATGAAGTTTGCCGCGAGAAGATTTTATCATTTTATGATTTAGTGACGACGAAAGGTTTTCAGGTTCATATTGATATACCAGAAAGAAATATATACGCACTTGGAAATGTAGAAGTATTAGGTAGGGTATTGAATAATTTAATATCAAATGCAATTACATATGGAGACGATGGAAAGGCACTCGGTATGACGTTAAGAGATGATGACACGGGCGTGTATATAGATGTATGGGATAAAGGAAAAGGGATTGATGAATCTCATATTGATAAAGTGTTTGAGCGTATGTACACACTTGAAGATTCAAGAAATAGATTGTACCAAGGAAGTGGTCTCGGATTAACGATTACGAAACGGCTTGTGGAAGCGATGGACGGGAAAATCCATCTTTCTAGTAAACCGTATGAAAAAACAATTTTTACAATTGTATTAACAAAGATACAGTTTTAGCTTGTAGAGCAGTAGATTCTACAAGCTTTTTTTCAGCGTAAGGAATTTGTAAGAAACGGGTAAGAAAAAAGAGATTTCCGTTGTTTATTATAGAAATATAGAGTATTGCGAAAGGGGAAAGTAACATGACATATATATTAAAAACAAATCAGTTAACGAAAGTGTTTAAAGGGAAAGAAGTTATTTCCGGTGTTAACATGCATGTGAAAAAAGGAGAAATTTACGGTTTTTTAGGACCAAACGGTGCTGGTAAAACAACGATTATGAAAATGATTACAAATTTAATAAAACCGACGAGTGGTGATATTGAAATCTTCGGTGAGAAATTAACAGATACATCTTATGAAGTATTAAAAAGAATGGGGACAATTATTGAATACCCAATCTTTTATGATAAATTAACGGCGAAAGAAAACTTAGACCTACATTGTGAATATATGGGCTACTACGATAAAAATGCAATTGACCATGCTTTACATTTAGTGAAGCTGCAAGGGATAGATAATAAAAAAGTAAAAGATTTTTCATTAGGAATGAAACAACGACTCGGTATTGCAAGAGCAATCGTGACAAAGCCAGAATTGCTCATTTTAGATGAACCCATTAACGGTTTAGATCCAATTGGTATTAAAGAGTTACGAGACTTATTTAAAATGCTCTGCAAAGAATATGGCATTACATTATTAGTTTCTAGTCATATTTTAGGTGAGATGGAACTAATGGCGGATACAATTGGTGTCATTCAAAATGGAAAACTAATAAAAGAAGTTTCAATGAAGAGTATTAACGGAAAACAAACAGAGTATATTGAAATCACTGTTCCTGATGTGAAACGTGCAACTTATATTTTAGAAGATAAACTTGGTATAAAAAACTACAAAATAATGAGTGGAAACATGATTCGGGTTTATGAAGTGGCGGTGACACAGCAAGCCATTTCCAAAGCACTTATTATGAACGATGTGGAAATTGAAAGTATTAATAAGAAACATAGTTCCTTAGAAGAATATTTCTTAAATGTAATGGATGGAGAAGGTATTCATGCTTAATGGACTGTGGCTGAACCTGGTAAGTGGATTTATCGTAATGCTAATAAGTGGAATTTTATATTATAGAAAACCAGAGCGAAAATGGTTGTTAATCCTACTAGTGATAGGAATGTTAAGCTTCGTTACTGCTGGAATTAGAATGTTAGCAGCGTAGAGACAGGTATATAAAGAATGGAGGCGTAATTTATATGTTTAAATTAATGAAGCTCGAATGGAAGAAACATAAATTATCTAGTTACTTTAAAGGGGTAGCAATTTGTATTATAGCAATTTTCGCTGCAGTAAGCCTTATGGCGTGGGGAATTAAAGCCGAGGGAGACGTGCTCTTCTTTGACTTCACGCAACAAATGGTTTTAATAAACACTTTTATTAGGATAACATTCATTATTTTTAGTTCGGTCATTTTATCACGTTTAGTAATTGATGAGTATAAGAACAAAACAATACAACTACTATTTATGTACCCATTGCAACGAAAAATGCTAATGAGAGCGAAATTAACAATTGTTTTTTGTTTTTGTTTTGTGAGCACGATTATCGCTACTTTCAGTATCAGTTTGCTTGTATATTTTGTGAGTCCAATGATGGGACTGATTGAAACACCAGCTACGATAGGTGAAATAATATCTATCGTTCCAACTACTTTTATAAGTGCATTTATGATATCTGGTATAAGTTTAATTCCTTTATTTTTTGGGATGAGAAAGAAATCGACACCTACAACAATTACTTCTGCAGTAATAATCGGAATGATAATTAGTAGTAACTTTGGTCCTGGAAACGGTCAAGTAAGTCTGTTTAATTTTATAGCTATCCCAATCGTGCTCTGTTTATTAGGAATTTTCATTAGTTATCTATCGTTTCGTAAAATCGACAAGATCGATGTGGCGTGAAGCAAGCTTAAAACAAAAACGAACTGGGGTATGAATAGTGAAAAAAATGATAGTAATTGCAATATTATTCATTACAATTGCTAGTGTAGTTTTTGGTATTAAGGTATTTCAGGGGAAAGATTTTAAGAAAGAAAAGTCTTTTGAGATAAATAATATAAAAGAAATACAAGTAGACAATGAAAACTGGAATCTTGAATTTAAAAGTACAGACGCTAATAAAATAGTAATTTCCGCTCAAGGTGAACAAGCAGATAAAGAGATAGATCCCGTCAAAATAGAAAATGATGAAAATAAAATTATGGTTAAGCAAAAACAAGAGGCGAACAAATTTTTTAATGGTTTTACGTTTAGGAAGAAGAATAGTATATGTATAGCTATTCCGAAGAAAGAAATAGATAAAATTGTATTAAATAATAAATCAGGTGATGTGAAAATAAGAGATATAGTAGTAAAAAGTATCGTGACGAAAGGCAAATCTGGGGATGGAATGATTGTAGGACTATCAGCCGAGAAAGGTGAATTCATATCGCAAAGTGGAGAGTTAGTTGTAAAAGATAGTTCAGTACAAGAATTAAATATAAAGTCTACGACTGGTGATAACTATATCACAAATGTAAGTAACTCAAATATGAACATCACTTCAACATCTGGGGAAGTATTGCTGAAAGATATGATAGAAGGAAAATCATTATTTATAGAAACAAAATCAGGGGATATTGGCGTACGGTATAAAGGTGTCCCGGCATCATTGAAGCTTATGGCTAAAAGTAATTCGGCTGACGTAATAGTAGATTTAAAAGGACTTAAGAAAGATAAAAGTACAGAAAAAATAAAAGTAGGAACGATTGGTGATGCAAAAAACAAAGTGGAGATTTTAAGTAAGACAGGGGTCATTTATATTGATTAAGTCTTAGGAGGAGGGAGGACTATCATGCTACGTCTTATGAAGCTAGAACTGAAGAAAATTAAACTTGGCTGGTACGTGAAGAGAGCAGTAATTGCAAATCTTGCTATACTGGCATTATTGATTTTTGTTAGCATCGTTTCTCAAATAGAGGGAGATCCAGAAATAAGAGATCCGCAGGCCATTTTGTTAATGGCTAGTTCAATAGTGAGAGCAACATTTATTATTTTTGGTGCTGTACTAATAGCTAAGTTAATAATTGATGAATATAAAAACAAAACAATATTATTGATGTTTTCTTATCCAATTAATCGAAAGAAAATAATGATTAGTAAGTTGGCTATTACAGCAATATTAACATTCATAACAGTTATTTTATCTAATATTTTTGTAGTGGGAATTTTCATTGGAATAGATAGTTATTTTTCGATTCTTCCTAATTCATTCGCAGTAGATCAATTGATTCAAGAAGGGATAAATCTCGTTCCTTTAGCCATTGCCACTGCGGGAATAAGCTTAATTCCTCTATACTTCGGAATGCGTAAACGTTCAGTGCCAACTACTATTGTTTCGTCTATTATCGTTGTGCTAATCGCAATTAATAACCCACCAATATTTCCTATAGCGACCTTTCTTCCTCTTCAATTCGCATTTGCAGTGATTGGTGTGGCGATTGCTTATTATGGAATTAAAAATATTGAGAGGGAAGATGCAATATAAAGTTTCACATGAAACAAGTTACAGAAAAAGACAAGATGTGTAAACACCTTGTCTTTTTCTGTTGTTACATTTTAGGAACTTCCATTCCAGCCGTAGCCCATTCTTCTTTTGCGGGACCATATACGCCAGGAACTGTTAAGCCGGCTTGTCGCATTAAAACCGTCATTTGCCCGCGGTGATGATTTTGATGATTAATAAGTGTCATTAAAAACATAGAATTCGGCATAGGGCGACCAAAGAAGTCATTAATAGTTGCTAAATCTTTATCAGTCCATTCGCTTTGAAGTGCTTCAACAAAAGCCGCGTTCACTTTACGGTACTCATCTGCAATTGTTTTTGCAGAAGTAGGAACAGGATAATCTTTCGTTTCGCCTTCAAACTTTAGCCCTGTGCCAGATAGTATAACAGGAATTGCCGTCACGATATGCCAAGCAACTCTGCCTAACGTCCAATGTCCAGGTGCAATTTCCTGTGATAAAGATGCATCGGTTAATGAATCAAGTATTTTCTGAGTAGACTCTGCTTCGTATGTCCATGATTGCAAGAAGCCTTCAATTGTTTGGTACATTATTGTTATCCCCCTCTACTTATGTTCATAGATTAAGTTCGAGAAGAAATGACAAGTTCCCTTTATGTTTTAATGATGGTATTTAAAATTTTATATATAAATTTTATGATACTATTGAGTGTATATAGAATTATATTAATTTAGGGGGATATTATGAAAAGATTGATTTTAGGAATCATAATTTTATTTTTAATGGTAGGATGTAGCAATGAAACCTATAAAAAAGCAATGGATCAAGGGAAATTGGCGTTAGCGAGTAAAGAATATGACACGGCAGTAGCATCATTTGAGCTAGCATTAGAAGAGAAAAAGGATGATAAAGAAGCAAAGGTATTAAAAGACCAAACTACTAAGATGATAAGTTCGATAAAAGAGAAATCGAGTGGAAATATAGAACAAGCAATAGGTTTGTTTCAAGAAGTAGAAAAGATGAAAGATGGTTCCGCAATCCTTCAAAGTCAAGCGAAAGAACAAAAAGATTCGCTCATAGAGCATAAAGAGTTAAAAGGTCAATATATAGGTCAATTGGAAAAGGCAGAGAAGTTAAAGAATGATAAAAAGTATGAAGAGGCTAAAGGGATAGTAAATAAAATTGTTAACGATACTGGCCAAAATCAACAATTTATTTCGGAAAATCAACGGGCCGAAGAGCTGAATAAGCAAATCGATGGCTTACTAACTCAACAAGCAGAAGTTAAGGAAAAAGAGGAAGAGTTAAAAAATGAAAAGAAAAAAGAGGCTGATATTGGAAAGTTAAAGGGGTCTTGGATGTCATCAGAAAGTACAGATAGGCCAGTTGGGTTGGAAATAGAATCTATTAATAGTGAGAAAACAGGCGGAGAATTTATGGAACATAATATTTTTGGGAAAGGGACTACTATAGGAGACTTTCGAATATTAAGTGTGGACCAAGGGATTATTTCTGTAGAGCTTGTATTTTTAGTGGGGGAAATAAAGCATAAGGCTGATTTGAAAATTGAGGAGAACACATTAACTGTATATCATGAGTTTATGGGGAGTACTGAATCTGTGAAATTAGTGAGATCAGAGTAATTTATCCGGCTATTCACCTGCAGTAAAATTTCCACCTCAAGATTCGGCTGGAGCAAAGAAGTTAGGTAGGAGATTCACTGCTCATAAAAGCCAAATTGGTTTGGGTTAATAATCAGTGGGGATGAAGACCCCCCCACTAATTAAAGTTTCACTTTATTTAGTATATAAAAAGGAGGCTTCTAAAATACAATGTACCCTATAGAATAGACACTTAAAAAAAGTCTATTCTATAGGGTATTTCTTGTATAATGAGAGAAAAATGAGAATCGGAGAAATTTTAAAATGACGAAAAAATT